>NZ_JBXWSP010000011.1:0-424245 GCF_059613485.1 Ruegeria sp. CRTD044
TCATGGAGTGCGCCCGTTCAACCGCTCGCATCCCAGATTGGCCCGGCGGAGAAACTACAAGAAAAGACTTTGTCGGCGCTTAGGGATTGAAAGCCGAGAAGGCCTTTCTGGGCGTGCCTTGTACGCACTATCTCTGGGCAGGATCTCTGGGCAGGACGGGCCACAGGTCGCGGGAATGAAGGTCCCCTTTTGCGATCTCATCTGTTACACGCTGCACGGCCGCGAATTCACACTTTCCGCCCTTGATTGTCGTTTGTTCAGCTTGCAGCGTCGGCAAATCTGGCTTTTCTACCGTAATCTGGAGGCCTTTGTCGAATGGCTCCTTATTGTCGGTCTGCGCACATCTCTGGCCTGTTTTCATCGGTTTCTACACCGTAACACAAGGACAGCAGAGGGGGCATTTCGCATCTGTTGTGGCTCGAATACGAGCGTCTCTATCGCAGCAAGCGCCTGTCGCCGGTGACGCTTGCTCCACGGACGCCAGTCAAACCGCTGCCAAATGCTAATGTGGCGACGGAAATCGAACGTTGAGGAAGTTTGAGCAGTTCCAGCGCTCATCGCTCCATTCGCTCTTCGCCAACCAAGCCTCCGCTACATCGTTCGATACTCGACTAGGCGCGGTTTGTGCCGAGCGAAACATCCACCGCATGACTAAGCAAGACAACAAGCCATTGGATGCGACAGAGTGCGGGAAACCGTCTTGCCAATGACACTGAGCTCCGCGACCGCACATCAGAAAAACGAACAACTGCGCCAATCCAAAGTCATTCACTGCAAGGTCGAACCTTTTGCGCTGGGTTGCTGTATCAAGGTTTACATTTTCGACGAAAAAACCGGATTCTCGGGCAAATCTGTCAACTTAGGGTAAACTTAATGTAAACCTTTTGGCTAAAAATCCGGCTTAGGAAGCAAAAAAGGTTTACTACTGAGAGCGCTAGGCAGAGGCGATGTAAACCTTTGTCAACCTTGCGCAACCCGGCCGGGGTTTCCAAGCCGGATTGAGGAGGCAGCCCAGACAATGATGGCTAGAACCGCCCCGGCGCTCACGGCTTTATCTCGGTCTACGAGAACAGACGCGTCTCAACAGCTGGACCCGATGCAAAGTGGGTTCCGGGTCGCTGTGATTGCTCAACTCACGCAGGAAGCGTAACCAAGCCTGCTCGTTGGACGTCAATTCTTCGTTGTGCATGCTCTCGTCTCTCACTTTCCAAAGATCGACTTGATCGCGGCCTGTGACCGGCTGGTCAGCCGGGGATCGGAATTGTCGGAGGCCTCACGAACCGCTTTCAGCCAGGATCGCTCGTTCTCGGTCACCGGACCTCCGAAAATCTCGACAACGGACGCTGCAGCGGTTTCTCCGATAGCCTGCTCCAATGAAAGACGCATCAAGTAGGCAGGATCGCACTCCAAAGCCTTGGCGAGAGCAGGCACGCGATCAAGCGCAACCTTTGAACTGCCCTGTTTGATCATCGTAATCATGTTGGCGTTGGTATAACCTGCCTGTGATGCAATATCGGCCTGGCTCTTGGTCGGTTTGAGTTCAAGCACCCGGCGTTCAACGAACTTTGCCAGACGCGAGCTATCATACGGTTTCTTGCGCATCGCTTTCCTTCCTGAAGTAACGCAGCGCTTACTGCATGTCTTCTCTATAGCGACGGCGACCTTGGGACTGCGCCGAGGGAAAACTGGAAAACAGAGGCAGTGATCATCCAACCGACTAGCAGCTCGGAAAACGAACCGATTGATTACGATGGAAAAACCTCCGTCTCTTTGACGGTTCCGTAGACAAAACCGGTATCGATCGAAGCAATCCCGCCAATTGGATGGATCCGGTTGCGGATAAAGCTTTCATAGGCTTCGAGATCAGACACCAAGACCCTCAACTGATAGTCCATTGCTCCAGTTAGAACATGACATTCGAGCACTTCGTCGATCAACCGAACCTGTTTCTCGAATTTCTGCACATCCGTTTCATTGTGACGTTCCAAACGAATGCGAACGAAGACGGTGATAGGCAATCCATAGGCGGCTGCGTCAACGTTGGCGCTGTATCCCCTTATTACCCCGCTTGCCTCAAGGTTTTTGACACGGCGCAGACACGGCGATGGGGAAAGATTCACTTCATCGGCAAGATCCTGGTTTGTCATACGTCCGTATCTCTGCAGCGCTCGGATGATTTGTCTGTCCTTGGCGTCCAATTTTCCACCTCCTTAGCAGATTCTGCCAATATTTGGTCATAGGTTGGCATATTTCGCAATCTATTACCTCATGTATTGGCGCAAACTGGTTTCAACATGAACCAGGAGCTAGCCATGACCAGTTCGACAGGATTTGCCACCCGCGCCATCCACCACGCCTATGATCCGCTGGAAAATGGCGGTGCCTTGACCCCGCCACTACATCTGACTTCGACGTTTTCATTCGAAACGGCTGAAGCCGGGGGTGAGATGTTCGCGGGAGAACGTCAGGGTCATATCTACAGCCGTATTTCAAACCCTACATGCGATCTTCTGGAGCAACGCATAGCCAGCCTCGAGGGGGCGGAGGCCGGACTGGCGTTGTCCAGTGGCATGGGAGCCATCACTGCTGTGTTGTGGACGCTGTTATCGCCGGGGGATGAGATCATCGTGGACAAGACGCTCTATGGCTGCACCTTTGCCTTCATGCGGCACGGGTTGGCGAAATGGGGCGTGAAGATAACCCATGTGGACATGACCGATACGAAGAACCTCAGTGCCGCAGTTTCGGAAACGACGCGCGTGGTGTATTTCGAAACGCCAGCCAACCCCAACATGCGCCTTGTTGACATTGCCGCCTGCGCCAAAATCGCACATTCGGTCGGCGCACAAGTTGTCGTCGACAACACTTATGCCACCCCCTATCTGACGCGCCCGATCGAATTGGGGGCGGATATAGTCCTGCATTCGGCAACCAAATATCTGGGCGGTCATGGTGACGTGGTCGCTGGTCTGGTAGTCGGGTCTGCCGACCAAATCGCGGAAATTCGGCTGGTTGGGATGAAGGACATGACTGGCGCGGTCATGGCCCCTTTCAACGCGATGCTGATACTACGCGGGTTGAAAACTCTGAATCTGCGCATGGATCGACACTGCGCGTCAGCCCGGGTTGTCGCTGAATTTCTCGAGGGACATCCGGCCGTTCGAAACGTGTTTTTCCCGGGTCTGGAAAGCTTTGCCCAGCACGATCTCGCGCAGCGACAGATGTCACAGCCAGGCGCAATGATTGCATTCGAAGTCAACGGCGGCCTGTCCACCGGGATCGCCTTCATGAACAGTCTGAAAATGATTCAGCGAGCCGTTTCACTCGGCGACGCGGAAACCCTGATCCAGCACCCGGCCTCGATGACCCACTCGACCTACGCGCCCGAAGAACGAGCCGAACACGGGATCAGTGACGGGCTGATCCGCCTCTCGATCGGGCTGGAGGATGTCGAGGATATACTTGCCGATCTTGCACAGGCCCTGCCCCACCCCGCCAGCAACGCCGCCTGACACCGGAGAGTTCCATGCCCATTGATCCGACCCAGTTGAAGATCGTCGAACAACGGCTGCTGTGGCTGTCGCATTGGATGATCCATCATGCCAACCATGTCCGACCCAAGGTCGACGGGATCAAGGTCGGTGGGCACCAGGCCTCTTCGGCGTCTTTGGTGTCCATCATGACGGCACTGTATTTTTCGGCCTTGCGGCCCGAGGACAGAATTGCCGTCAAACCACATGCATCACCCGTATTTCACGCGATGCAATATCTGATGGGGAACCAAACCCGCGAAAAGATGGAGAATTTCCGCGGTTTTGGCGGCGTGCAGAGCTATCCCAGCCGAACCAAGGATGTCGACGACGTTGATTTTTCAACCGGTTCGGTTGGGCTTGGCGTTGCAACCACCTCGTTCGCCTCGATCATTCAGGACTACATAAAAGCCAAGACTTGGGGCGCTGACGCCCCCATAGGGCGGATGGTTGCCTTAGTGGGCGATGCCGAGCTCGACGAGGGGAATGTCTACGAGGCATTGCAGGAAGGTTGGAAGAACGACCTGCGCAACACTTGGTGGATCATAGACTACAATCGCCAGTCGCTGGACGGGATCGTGCGCGAAGGGTTGTTCGAGCGTATCGAGAAGATCTTCGATGCCTTCGGGTGGGATGTCATCCGCATAAAATACGGGGTGCTGCAGCGCGCGGCTTTTGCTGAACCCGGCGGTGACCGGTTACGGGACTGGATCGACTCTTGTCCGAACCAGGAATATTCGGCCCTGACATTTATGGGAGGTGCGGTCTGGCGACAGCGCCTTTTGGATGATCTTGGGGATCAGGGGGAGGTTTCTGCCTTGATCGCGCGGCGCAGCGACGTCGAACTGGCCGCATTGATGGAAAATCTCGGCGGCAACTGCGTTGAGACCATGGCTCATTCCTTTGCCGCAATCAACCATGACCGACCGACGTGTTTTCTGGCCTACACTGTCAAGGGTTGGGGCACCCCGATCGCAGGCCACAAGGACAATCACGGCGGATTGATGAATACCCGCCAATTCGCAGAGTGGCAGGCGCATATGGGTGTGCCAACGGGCGATGAATGGGAGCCCTTCGCCACCGTCAAGGACCCTGCCGCGTTCCGACGTTTCCTGGCCCGGGTGCCGTTCTTTGCCAAGGGGCCACGCCGATACACCGATGAAAAGCTGGATGTGCCCGCGATAGCAGTCGACACCGGTCGAGAGATTTCAACCCAGATGGCGTTCGGAAAAATTCTGGATGACCTGTCAAAAGGCGACAGCCGCCTGGCCGAGCGGATCGTCACGACCTCTCCGGATGTCACCGGCACAACAAACCTTGGCCCGTGGGTCAACCGTCGCAAGCTGTTTGCCCGGACCGAGCGGGCCGACACCTTTATCGAGCATCGGATTCCATCAACGGCCAAATGGGAATTCACCCCCGATGGACAACATATCGAACTAGGAATCGCCGAAATGAACCTGATGCTGCTGCTGGGAGCGGCAGGCTTGTCGCATTCCCTGTTCGGCAAGCGATTAATCCCCATCGGCACGGTCTATGACCCGTTCGTTTCCCGCGGTCTCGACGCGTTGAACTATGCTTGCTACCAGGATGCACGTTTCATTCTTGTAGGCACACCGTCAGGCGTGACACTAGCGCCGGAAGGCGGAGCGCACCAATCCGTTGGCACACCGCTGATTGGAATGAGCCAGGACGGCTTGGCAGCCTTCGAACCGGCATTTGCCGATGAACTGGCGGTGATCATGGAATGGAGCTTTGATTACGTCCAGCGCGCTGGTGATGGCCAGCCTGACGAACGCACCTGGTTGAGGGGCGAAACAGGGGGCTCGGTCTATTTGCGCCTGACAACGAACCCGATCGAACAGCCGGGTAGGCGCGTTGATGACAGCTTCCGGCGGGGCACCATCGACGGCGCGTATTGGTTGCGCCCGCCGGGTCCAAACTGTGAAGTCGTGATCGCTTACCAAGGCGCTGTCGCCCCGGAGGCGATCAAGGCAGCGGGAATGATCGGAGAAGGCCGCCGGGACATCGGGGTGCTGGCTGTCACCTCGGCGGACAGGTTGAATGCAGGATGGACAGCCGCACAGCGGGCGAGAATGCGTGGGAACACCGGCGCTAGATCGCACATCGAGGCCGTGCTGTCACAGCTGCCGAGCCACTGCAAGTTGGTCACCTTGATCGACGGACACCCCGCGACGCTGGCTTGGCTCGGTTCAGTCCAAGGCCACCAAACAATTCCGATGGGCGTCGAGCACTTCGGACAAACTGGCACGATCGGTGATCTCTATCGACACCATTTCATAGATGCGAAAGCCATCGTTGAAGCAGTGAGCAACTTGACCCGAGGCAGAGACCTTGCGCCTGCCCTTCTGGATTAAACATGGGCCTTGAAGGCAAAGAAAGCCGTTTATCCAATCCTTTCGGAAGTCATGTAGACAGTGCTCTTTGGTTCATTGAACCTGAGGCACCAGGACTAAACTGATTTTATGGGAAAAACGCTGTGTAAAACAGGGCTCTCTTGACCAAAAAACAACAACTTGGCCATTGCCCCCGGTCTTCGGGAGGCAGGGGTCGGAGGTTCGAATCCTCTCACTCCGACCAATAAAACAAGGCGCCCTGTGGCGCCTTTTTTGTTGGCTGTCCGTATCTCCAAAAAAGTCCGGGGCAGCAACGTGCTGAATTAAGCGGCATCTGCGCGCAATCTGCCATCAGGATAGGCGCTTTCCGGAGAATTGAGCGTTGTGCCCCGGGGGTGGCATTGCCTCGCCCAGCCTGCCTGGTCAGTTCGATGCCATGAACCACACGTTGACCGTTGTTGTTGTCGAACAGAATCCGGACCGCGCCGATGCGATCCTCGAGGCCCTGAAAGCGGCGGGGAGCGTCGAGGCGCACGTGATCGATGGCGTGTCTGAATTGCCGCGCAAGATTGCTGTCCACAATCCCGATGTCGTTCTAATCGACATCGACAATCCATCTCGGGACATGCTTGAAGAACTGACAACCGCCTCTGGCCCGATGGAGCGGCCGGTTGCCATGTTCGTATCCGGCGCTGCAGGCGGCCTGTCCAAAGCTGCGGTCGAAGCAGGTGTCTCGGCCTACGTCGTCGACGGTCTGCATCCCGAAAGGGTCAAGCCCATCATCGACACGGCCATCGCCCGTTTCCAAGTACTGCGCCAGATGCGGACCGAGTTGGCCGAAACCCGACGCGCATTGGAAGAGCGCAAGGTGATCGACCGCGCGAAAGGGGTGTTGATGAAAGCAAAGGGCATTCAGGAAGATGAAGCTTATGCCCTGCTGCGCAAGACCGCCATGAATCAGAACCGCCGGGTGGCCGATGTGGCCGAGGCATTGGTGACCGCTTCGGGGCTGTTGTCATGAGGGCGGTCTCGCTCCGAGCGGCCTATATGCCGTTGGTCGATGCAGCCCCCCTGATCGTGGCGCACGAGATGGGATATGATCAGGCCGAAGGCATCTCTTTGGACCTGCGCCCTGCCCCGTCCTGGTCCTCGTTGCGGGACATGCTGGCCTTCGGACATGTTGATGCGGCGCATCTGCTGTCCCCTGTCCCGGTGGCCATGGCCCTGGGGCTTGGGGGGATCGTCACGCCCCTTTCGGCCGTATCGGTCTTGTCAGTCAATGGAAACGTGATCGGCGTCGGCCGCCAATTGGAGGCGCGGCTACGCGAAAATGGCTATACCTTCGATTTCAGCAACGCCACTGCGGCCGGAGCGGCCTTGGCAAAGGCGGCCGGTGGAACGCTGACCTTTGGGGTTCCGTTTCCGTTTTCCATGCATGTTGAACTGCTGCAATATTGGGTCAGCGGCACGGAACTCGCCTCGACCCAGGTTGAGATCCGCACCGTTCCCCCACCGCTGATGGCCCAAGCCCTGGCCGCCGGTGAGATCGATGCTTTCTGCGTGGGTGAACCCTGGGGGTCGTTTTCCGTCGATGACCGGGTGGGTGCGCTCCTGCTGCCGGGAAACGCGATCTGGTCCTGTGCCCCGGAAAAGGTCCTGGCCGTGCGAACGGATTGGGCACAGACGGAACCACATCTGACAGGCGCATTGCTGCGGGCGATCTGGCGGGCGGGCCGGTGGCTTTCAAAGTCCGAAAGCCTGACCACGGCGTCGGAGATGCTGGCGCAAAGGCTCTATCTTGATGTTCCCGCGGACCTGGTCGACCGGGCATTGACCGGCCAATTTGCGATTTCAGCGCGCGGCGACCAGCGTCAGGTCGACCGTTTTGTCACTTTTCATGAAGGCGCAACGGGTTTTCCGTGGCGCAGTCAGGCCAAATGGATCGCGCACCACATGGCGCGAAGATATGGACTGGATCCGTCAGATGCCGAGCGTACGGCAGCCGATGTGTTCCAAAGTGACCTGTATCGGCGCGAGCTGCAGGGAATCGGTGTTGTCATGCCCGCCGATTCTGAAAAGCCCGAGGGTGCCGGCGACGATCCGGCGCTAGTGTCCGGCCCGGGCGGAAAGCTGATGTTGCCGCGAAATGTCTTTTTCGACAGTCGGATTTTTGAGCCTTCCCAGTAAGTGCGCCTAATTTTTTTGCACTGCAGCGTCAAATTATGCTGCGTTGCAGAATTTTCGCCTGATGGCCGTCAATTTTGGATGACTCATCTGCTCACCGGTGCGTTTATCAGGACAACGGCAGGCAACGTCGCCCACCGTAGGAATTCGCCCGATGTCTTGGGCAAAACTTCTGAGCAAAGCCGCTCGACCAACCGCCTTCTCCTTCCGGCGGTGTGTGTCGGCGGCTTTTTTTTGGCCCGAACGTTGCTCGGGTCGCCACCCAGCCCGGTTTGGGCCGGACCGAAAGGAACAAAGATGAAAAAACTCATTCTGAGTCTTGTTGCGACGACAGCCCTTGTTGCGCCGGCCACCGCAGAAATGCTGGAGCTGGAAAAGGACGAACTGACCTTCGGCTTCATCAAGCTGACCGACATGGCGCCGCTGGCCGTGGCCTATGAGCAGGGGTATTTCCTGGACGAAGGCCTGTTCGTGACGCTCGAGGCGCAGGCCAACTGGAAGGTTCTGCTGGACGGCGTGATCGGCGGCCAGCTGGACGGTGCGCATATGCTGGCCGGTCAACCGCTGGCGGCGACCATTGGTTATGGAACCGAGGCGCATATCATCACGCCCTTCTCGATGGACCTGAACGGCAACGGCATCACGGTATCGAACGAGGTCTGGGCGGAGATGAAACCCAACATCCCGGTGATGGGCGACGGCCGCCCGCAGCACCCGATCAGCGCCGAGGCGCTGGCTCCGGTGGTCGAGAAGTACAGGGCCGAGGGCAAACCCTTCAACATGGGGATGGTGTTCCCGGTTTCGACCCACAATTACGAACTGCGCTACTGGCTGGCCGCCGGGGGTCTGAACCCGGGCTATTACAGCCCCGAAAACGTGACCGGCCAGATCGGCGCGGACGTGTTCCTGTCGGTCACCCCGCCGCCGCAGATGCCCGCGACGCTCGAGGCCGGCACGATCCATGGCTATTGCGTGGGCGAGCCGTGGAACCAGCAGGCGGTGTTCAAGGGCATCGGCGTTCCGGTCATCACCGACTACGAGCTGTGGAAGAACAACCCTGAAAAGGTATTCGGCATCACCGCCGAATTCGCCGAGGAATACCCGAACACCACCTTGGCCGTAACCAAGGCGCTGATCCGCGCGGCGATGTGGCTGGACGAGAACGACAATGCCAACCGTCCCGAGGCGGTCGAGATCCTCAGCCGCCCGGAATATGTCGGGGCCGATTACGAGGTGATCGCCAACTCGATGACCGGCACGTTCGAATATGAAAAGGGCGACAAGCGCGAGGTGCCTGATTTCAACGTGTTCTTCCGCTACAACGCAACCTATCCGTTCTATTCCGACGCGGTCTGGTACCTGACCCAGATGCGCCGCTGGGGGCAGATCCCCGAGGCCAAGGCAGACAGCTGGTATGACGAGGTCGCCAAATCGGTCTACAAGCCCGAGATCTATCTGCAGGCCGCGCGCCTTCTGGTCGAGGAAGGCCTGGCGGACGAGGCTGATTTCCCCTGGGACAGCGACGGCTACAAGGCACCCACCCCGGCCGAGGACATCATCGACGGCATTCCCTTCGATGGCCGTGCGCCGAACGCCTATCTCGAAAGCCTACCGATCGGCCTGAAGGGCGACCAGAAGGTCGTCGGGACCGAAGTCCAAGGCTGACCCCGAACCGCCCTGCCCGGCTGCGGTCGGGCAGGGCCCCTGAAACGCCCCGCCATCGCAAGGACGCATCAGATGACAACGGTCGATCCGGAATTCAACGCAGACGCCGCACGGGACGCGCGCCGCGCCCGTCTTTTCACCCGCATCAACGCCGCCGACAAATGGTTCCAGGTGCTAGGCCTCAGCTGGGCCACCCCGGTTCTGAAGGCCGCCGCCGGCGACAATCCCCGCGCCCAGATGGCCGAGATCTGGCGGCTGCTGATCGTGCCGATCCTGTCGATCTGCGCCTTTTTGCTGCTATGGGCTACGCTGGCGCCCAAGGTGCAGACCTCGCTTGGGGCGGTGCCTGGCCCGGCGCAGGTCTGGGAGGAAATGGTCAACCTGAATCAGGATGCTCAGGCCAAGGCCGCCAAACGCGCCAAGTTCGAGGCGATGGTCGAAAAGCGGAACCAGAAGCTGATCGAGGCCGGCCGCGCGGACGAGGTCAAGCAGGTCGCCTATACCGGCGCGCCGTCCTACTACCAGCAGATCTGGACCTCGATCAAAACCGTGTTCTTCGGATTCCTGATCGCCACGGTCGTGGCGGTGCCGCTGGGCATCGCGGCGGGTCTGTCGCCCACCGCAAACGCGGCGCTGAACCCGTTGATCCAGGTGTTCAAGCCGGTCTCGCCGCTGGCCTGGCTGCCGATCGTGACGATGATCGTCTCGGCCGTCTATGTCACCAATGATGGCTGGTTCGCGAAATCCTTCCTGATTTCGGCCATCACTGTGACGCTGTGTTCGCTGTGGCCCACGCTGATCAACACCTCGTTGGGCGTGGCGTCGATCGACAAGGATCTGGTGAACGTGTCCAAGGTTCTGAAGATGAACACCTGGACCAAGATCACCAAGCTGGTGCTGCCCTCGGCGCTGCCGCTGATCTTCACCGGCCTGCGCCTGTCGCTGGGCGTGGGCTGGATGGTTCTGATCGCGGCCGAGATGCTGGCGCAGAACCCGGGCCTGGGCAAATTCGTCTGGGACGAGTTCCAGAACGGCTCGTCCAGCTCGCTGGCCCGGATCATGGTGGCGGTCTTTACCATCGGCATCATCGGTTTCCTGCTGGACCGAGTGATGTACGCGCTGCAGTCCCTGTTTACCTTTACCAACAACCGGTGAGCGTGATGAGCATTCTCAGCTTCGAAAACGTCTCGAAATCCTTTGGCGAAGGCACCGGGCGCACCGATGTTCTGAACGGCATCGACCTGCAAGTGCAGGAGGGCGAGTTCCTGGTGATCCTGGGCTTTTCCGGCACTGGCAAGACCACGCTGATCAACCTGTTGGCCGGGCTGGACATGCCCAGCCGCGGGCAGGTCACCTTCAAGGGTGCGCCGATCAAGGGGCCGGGGCCGGAACGCGGCGTGATCTTTCAGAACTACTCGCTGATGCCGTGGCTGACGGTCAGCGGCAATGTCGGGCTGGCGGTCGATACGGTCTTTCCGGGCCTGCCCAAGGCCGAGAAGGCCGCGAAAGTGGCCCATTACGTCAAGATGGTCGGCCTCAGCCACGCGGCGTCGCGCCGTCCGGCCGAATTGTCGGGGGGGATGCGCCAGCGGGTCAACGTGGCCCGGGCGCTGGCCATGAACCCCGAGGTCTTGTTACTGGACGAACCTCTGTCGGCGTTGGACGCCCTTACCCGCGCCAACCTGGCCGACGAGATCGAGCGCATCTGGGAAGCCGACCGCAAGACCTGCGTGCTGATCACCAATGACGTGGACGAGGCGATCATCCTGGCCGACCGGATCATCGCCCTGAACCCCGACGGCACGCTGGGGCAGGAGTTCTGCGTCTCGAGCCCGCGCCCGCGCGACCGGGCGGCGATGAACACCGATGAAACCTTCAAGCGCCTGCGCGCCGAGGTCACCAAATACCTGATGGATGTGGGGATCGAGGCCAAGGTCGAAGGCACCCGCATCCTGCCCGAGGTCACGCCGATCCACGGCGTGCCCGCCGCCGTGACCGAGGCGCAGAAGGGCATGATCGACAGCCGGTTCCTGGATTTCTCGCAGCTGCACAAGGTCTATCCCACGCCCAAGGGGCCGCTGACCGTGGTCGAGGACTTCGATCTGAAGATCGACAAGGGCGAGTTCATCTCGCTGATCGGCCATTCGGGCTGTGGCAAATCCACGGTGCTGACCATGGCGGCGGGGCTGAACGAGATTTCCAAAGGCGCGATCAAGCTGGATGGCCGTCACGTCGAAGGTGCCGACCCTGAACGCGCGGTGGTGTTCCAGTCGCCTAACCTGTTCCCGTGGCTGTCCGCGAAAGAGAACGTGGCGATCGGTGTCGACAAGGTCTACCCGAACGCAAGCCAGGCCGAACGGCAGGACGTGGTGGAGTACTACCTTGAACGCGTCGGTCTGGCCGATGCGATGGACAAGCAGGCCAGCGACCTGTCGAACGGCATGCGACAGCGCGTCGGCATCGCCCGCGCCTTTGCCCTGTCGCCCAAGCTGCTGTTGCTGGATGAACCCTTCGGGATGCTCGACAGCCTGACCCGCTGGGAGCTGCAGGAGGTTCTGATGGAGGTCTGGTCGCGCACCAAGGTCACCGCGATCTGCGTCACCCATGACGTGGACGAGGCGATCCTGCTGGCCGACCGGGTGGTGATGATGACCAACGGCCCACAGGCCACGATCGGCAAGATCACCCGCGTGGACCTGCCTCGCCCGCGCACCCGCAAAGCGTTGCTCGAACATCCCGACTACTACGCCTACCGGCAGGAAGTGCTGGATTTCCTCGAAGAATACGAAAACGGCGCCAAGCCGAAATCGCCCGCCCCCAAGGCCATTGCAGCGGAGTGACCCCATGAAACAGAAACTTGTCGTGATCGGTGCCGGGATGGCGTCGGGCCGCGTGCTTGAACATCTGACCGAGACCGCGCCGGATGCATTCGACATCACCCTCTTCAACGCCGAACCGCGCGGAAACTACAACCGCATCATGCTCAGCCCGGTTCTTTCGGGCGATAAGGCCTATGAGGACATCGTCACCCATGCCGGCGACTGGTACGCGCAGCGGGGCATCGCCTGCCGCTTTGGCGAGCATGTGGTGAAGATCGACCGCGAGATGAAGGTGGTCGAGGGCGAAAACGGCCATGTGCCCTATGACAAGCTGCTGATCGCCACCGGCTCGGCGCCGTTCATCATCCCGGTTCCGGGAAAGGACCTGCCCGGCGTCATCACCTATCGCGATCTGGACGACACCAACGCGATGATCGACGCGGCCGCCAAGGGTGGCAACGCGGTGGTGATCGGCGGCGGGCTGCTGGGGCTCGAGGCCGCGGCGGGGCTGGCCGAGCGCGGCATGACCGTCACCGTGGTGCACCTGATGGGCCACCTGATGGAACGGCAGCTGGACGAGGCCGCCGGATACCTGCTGCGCAAGGATCTGGAACGACGCGGGATCACCGTGCGGACCCAGGCCTCGACCAAGGCCATTCTGGGCGAGGGGCGCGCCGAGGCGGTGCTGCTGGAAAGCGGCGAAACGCTGCCCGCCGATCTGGTGGTGATGGCCGTCGGCATCCGCCCCGAAACCCGGCTGGCCACCGATGCCGGGCTGGACGTGGCCCGCGGGATCGAGGTGAACGCGCAGATGCAGAGCTCGGACCCGGATGTGCTGGCCGTGGGCGAATGCGTCGAATTCGACGGCCACCTGTTCGGTCTGGTCGCGCCGCTTTACGATCAGGCCAAGGTCGCGGCCAATACCCTGCTGGGCCAGCCGGATGCCTTCGTGGTCAAGGAACTGGCCACCAAGCTGAAGGTCACCGGCTGCGACCTGTTCAGCGCCGGAGACTTCGCCGAGGGCGAGGGGCGCGAGGACATCGTGTTCCGCGACCCGGCGCGCGGGGTCTACAAGCGGCTGGTCATCGAAGATGACCGCCTGATTGGCGCGGTCATGTATGGCGACACCGCCGATGGCAGCTGGTTCTTCGGCCTGATCAAGGACGGTACCGACATCGACGAGATGCGCGACACGTTGATCTTCGGCCCGGCCTATCAGGGGGGCGACACCGCGGACCCTCTGTCAGCCGTTGCAGCATTGCCGCCTGAGGCGGAGATCTGCGGCTGCAACGGCGTATGCAAGGGTACCATCGTCGAGGCGATCGCCGCCGGGGCCACCGATCTGGCCGCCGTGCGCGCCGGCACCAAGGCCAGCGCATCCTGCGGGACGTGCACGGGTCTGGTCGAACAGGTCTTGCAGGTCACGCTCGGCGATGAGTTCCAGATGCCGGCGGCGCAACCGATCTGCGGGTGCACCGACCTGACCCATGAGGACGTGCGCCGCCTGATCAAGGCGCAAGAGTTGAAAAGCCAGGCCGCCGTCTGGCAGGAGCTGGGCTGGAAAACGCCCAATGGCTGCCATGTCTGCCGGCCGGCGATCAACTATTACCTGCTGGCCGACTGGCCGCTGGAATACCAGGACGACCCGCAAAGCCGGTTCGTCAACGAACGCAAACACGCCAACATCCAGAAGGACGGCACCTTCAGCGTCGTGCCCCGCATGTGGGGCGGCATCACCAACCCGGCCGAGCTGCGCGCCATCGCCGACGCGGCCGAGAAATACGACGTGCCGACCGTCAAGGTCACCGGCGGTCAGCGCATCGACCTGCTGGGCGTCAAGGGCGAGGACCTGCCCGCGATCTGGGCCGATCTGAACAAGGCCGGCCTGGTCTCGGGGCACGCTTATTCCAAGGGCCTGCGCACGGTCAAAACCTGTGTCGGCACCGATCACTGCCGGTTCGGAACCCAGGACAGCACCGGCCTTGGCATCAAGCTGGAACAGATCCTGTGGGGGTCGTGGACACCGCACAAGCTCAAGCTGGCGGTCTCGGGTTGTCCGCGAAACTGCGCCGAGGCGACCTGCAAGGATATCGGTGTGGTCTGTGTGGACTCGGGCTATCAGATCGGTATCGGCGGGGCGGCCGGGATGGACGTCAAGGAAACCGAGCTGCTGTGCCAGGTCCTGACCGAGGACGAGGCGATCGAGGTTGTGATGGCCGTCACCCAGGCCTATCGCGAGGGCGGTAAGTATCTGGACCGGTTGTACAAATGGCTGGCCAAGGTCGGCATGGACTGGGTCAGGGCCAATGTGATCGACGACCTCGAAAACCGTCGGGCATTGGTCGAGCGGTTCGAATTGTCGCAGAGCATCTATCGCAAAGACCCCTGGGCCGAGCATGTGCGCGACAAGGCGCCGAGCTATGCCCCAATTGCAGATTTCACCCTGGAGGCCGCGGAATGAGCTGGATCGACATCGGACATATCGACGACGTGCCGCTGCGGGGCGCGCGTCTGGTGAAAACCCGACTTGGCTGCATCGCCATCTTCCGCACGGCCGAGGCAGAACTGTTTGCGGCCAGCAATGCCTGCCCCCACAAGGGCGGCCCCTTGTCCGAAGGCATCGTGCATGGCCAGTCGGTGACCTGTCCGCTGCACAACTGGGTGTTCGACCTGAATACGGGCGAGGCCCAAGGCGCGGACGAAGGACGGATCACCACCTATCCGGTTCGGCTGGAGGGCGGGCGCATCCTGCTGGACGCCCGCGCCATCACCGAGCGGAGCGCCGCCTGATGGACGGCTCGAACCTGCCCGAGGTCCGATCCACCTGTGCCTATTGCGGCGTGGGCTGCGGCGTGCTGCTGCGCCCGGACGGGGCCGGCGGTCTGACCGTGCGGGGCGACCCGGACCACCCGGCGAATTTCGGACGGTTGTGTTCCAAGGGCACCGCGCTGGGTGAAACGGTCGGGCTGGACCACCGCCTGCTGGCCCCGCGCGCCTTTGGCCGGAACGTGGGCTGGGACGACGCGCTGCAACTGGTGGCCGACCGGTTCCGCGAAACGATCGCAGCACATGGTCCCGACAGCGTGGCCTTTTATGTCTCGGGGCAGTTGCTGACCGAGGATTACTACGTGGCCAACAAGCTGATGAAGGGCTTCATCGGATCGGCCAATATCGACACCAATTCCCGGCTGTGCATGGCCTCGACCGTGGCCGGGCACAAGCGGGCCTTTGGCACCGACACCGTGCCCGGTACCTACGAGGATCTGGATCAGGCCGATCTGGTGGTGCTGGTCGGGTCGAACCTGGCGTGGTGCCACCCGGTTCTGTATCAGCGCGTTCTGGCGGCACGGCAGGCGCGCGGCACCCGGATCGTGGTGATCGACCCGCGCCGCACCGCCAGCTGCGATCAGGCCGATCTGCATCTGGCGCTGAACCCGGGCAGCGACGTGGCGCTGTTCAACGGGCTACTGACCGAGATTCATCGGCGCGGGGCCGTGGACCCGGACTTCGTGAAGCAAACCTCGGGTCTGGAAGCCGCTCTGGAAACGGCCGGAAACGACCAGATCTCGGAAACCGGCCTGCCCGCCGAAAAACTCGCCGCCTTTTTCGATCTATGGATCAATACCCCGCGCGTCGTGACGATCTTCAGCCAGGGAGTGAACCAATCTTCCAGCGGGACCGACAAGGTAAACGCCATCTTGAACTGCCATCTGGCCACCGGTCGGATCGGGCGGCCGGGAATGGGCCCGTTCTCGGTCACCGGCCAACCCAACGCGATGGGTGGGCGCGAAGTGGGTGGTCTGGCCAACACGCTGGCCTGCCATCTGGACATCGAAAACGCCGATCATCGCGCCGCGGTTCAGGCGTATTGGCAATCCCCTGCGATACCGCAGTCTTCGGGGTTGAAGGCCGTGGACATGTTACGCGCGGTCGAAGATGGGCAGATCAAGGCCCTTTGGATCATCCACACCAACCCGGCGGTAACCATGCCCGAAGCTGGCAGGGTCACCCGCGCAATCGCCGCCTGCCCGTTCACGGTCGTCAGTGATCTGACGTTGCACACCGATACGGCGCGTCTGGCCGACGTTGTGCTGCCTGCCGCCGGGTGGGCCGAAAAGAACGGAACGGTCACGAATTCGGACCGAACCATCAGCCGGCAACGCGCCGTTCTGCAGCCGCCCGGCCAAGCGCGCCCGGATTGGGACATTCTGGCCGAAGTTGGCCGCCGCATGGGATGGAAAACCGCGTTCGACTACGCTTCACCGGCCGAGATATTCCGGGAATACGCCGCCATGTCCCAAATCGCCGCGCGGTTCGGGAAAGACCTCGACATTTCGGGCTTCTCCGACATTGACGAGGCGGGCTATGCCGAATTGGAACCCACCCGCTGGCCATTGGGTCGCAAGCGTGCAGGTGGGAGGTTTTTCGGTGACGGACACTTCTTTCACTCCGACAGGAAGGCCCGGATCGTTCCCGTTGGCCATCGGCGTCCGGCAGCCCTGCCCGGACAGCAATATCCCTTTGTGATGAACACCGGACGCACACGGGATCAATGGCACACCATGACCCGGACCGGTCTTTCAGCCCGCCTGTCCGCACATCTGGCCGAGCCGTTTGTGGACATTCATCCCCAGGACGCCGCCCGCGAGGGGATATCCAGCGCAGATCTTGTCGAGGTCACCAGCCGCATTGGGCGTGGTATTTTTCGCGCGCGCATCACCCAAGATGTTCGCATCGGTCACGTCTTTGCTCCCATCCATTGGACTGCGGAAACGGCCCCTTCGGGCCGGGTGGACATGCTGGTTCCCGGCACCACTGATCCGATTTCCGGACAACCTGAAAGCAAGGCCACACCCGTTTCGATCTCGGTCATGCAGGCGGCGTGGTACGCCTTCGCCGTCTCCAGGAGACCCCTGCTGACCCCCTCGGTCGCCTACCGCGCGACGGTCCGAACGGACAACGGTTACAGGACAGAGCTGGCTGATCATGCCCGGATACAGGATTGGGAACAAACCGCCCGCGAATGGTTTGCGCTGGCCGATACGGACGCGGTCACGGCAGGTGATCCGGCCCGAGGGTCTTTCCGCATTGCGTTGTCGCAGGACGGATGCCTGCAAGCGGCACTGTTCGTTTCGCCGCGCCCCCTGCCCTTGATGCGGGACTATCTTGCGACGATGCCGGACATACCACCCGCACAGGTTCTGACCGGCCGCGGGCCCGCAGATGCCAAGGACACCGGACCGATCATCTGCGCCTGTTTTGGCGTCGGGTTGAAGACGATCGTCGACGCGATCTCGTGCGGGCAAGCGATGAGTGTCGACGCTATCGGCGCGGCGTTGAACGCCGGAAGAAATTGCGGGTCTTGCCGGCCTGAATTGGGTGCCCTGATCGACCGGCATGCCCCGGATGCCGCCGACAACCCAAGCCGACAATTGCAGGGAGACGTCGCCTAGCCCGGTCGCATTTCTGTTGACAGGTGATCCCGCGATGGGCAGCATTTTTCCATCGGATCGACTATCAGAGTGACCAAGCCGTGATTGACTGCGCCAAAGACACCCAAGGCCGCCGGGCAACCGGTTGTAACCTCGTCGTCTGACGAGAGGCGGATCTTTTTCGCAGTCTCCGGATGCTGAACCAGCACCCTGGAATGATCTGAAACTTCTGTCCATGGCTTCGTTTTATGCACAATCACGCTGGGCTTCGGCTGGCCGTCGATATTGGCGGCACGTTTACCGATACCGTTCTGATGGACGGGCAATCCAATATTCTCGCAACGACGAAAACTCCGACGACACCGGACAATCCAACCGCCGGCGCCTTGACTGGTGCAACGCGCGTTCTGGATAACGCCAACGCCAGTTTCTCGCAGGTTTCCGGGTTGATTCACGGCACCACTCTGGCCACCAATGCCCTGATCGAGAGGCGCGGTGCCCCGGTTGCGACAATAACCACCGACGGGTTTCGGGACATACTCGAGATTGGGTATGAACGTCGCTACAGCCAGTATGACATCAATCTAGTCAAGCCCGACCTGCTGGTCCCGCGCGCCCGTGCCTTCACGATCGGCGGGCGAATGGATGCACGTGGTGACGAACTGACGCCGCTGGATGTCGCCGGAATGGACGATCTGGTGCGCCAGATTGCGGATAGCGACGCCCAGGCCGTAGCGGTATGCCTGATGCATTCTTATGCCAACCCAAGGCACGAGGTGGCTCTACGGGACCAGTTGCTCAGGGCGCTCCCCGACCTGACCATCTCGCTCTCGCACGAAGTCAGCCCCGAGGCGCGCGAATTTGACCGCCTGTGCACCACCATCGCCAACGCCTATATCCAGCCCCAGATGGCCGGGTATCTGGCCGAGTTCCAGTCCCGCTTCGCCGCAGAGGGGCTGACCTGTCCCATTCTCATGATGACGGCCGGCGGTGGCATGACAACACTAGAAACGGCCGCCCGCTTGCCGATCCGATTGGTCGAATCCGGCCCAGCCGGCGGGGCCATCCTTTCCGCACGGATCGCAGCTGAAACCGGTGCGCGCGCCGTAACCAGCTTTGACATGGGGGGGACGACTGCCAAGCTGTGCCTGATTGATGCTTTCCGCCCGCAGACCGCGCGCAGGTTCGAAATCGCAAGGGCCGCACGCTTCATCAAAGGCTCAGGCATGCCGGTGCGCATCCCCGTGATCGAGATGATCGAAATCGGCGCAGGCGGCGGCTCGATTGCCAGAGTCGACCGGCTGGGTCGCCTGCAGGTTGGCCCCGAAAGTGCCGGCGCACAGCCAGGCCCTGCCGCCTTCGGCAATGGCGGCAGGGCGGCGACCGTGACAGACGCCGATGTGGTGCAGGGCCTGATCGAACCCGGCCGGTTTGCCGAAGGCCGACTGACGATTGACACGGCAGCCGCCGAACAGGCCATCACAGTTGAAATCGGGAGCGCGCTGGACCTGGCGCCGGACCTGGCCGCACGTGGTCTCAGCGAAATCGTCGACGAAAGCATGGCCGCCGCAGGTCGGATGCACGCGATCGAGTCCGGCAAAGAGTTGGCAACCCGAGTGATGATCGCCTTTGGCGGCAATGGGCCATTGCACGCAACGCGAGTGGCCCGGCGGTGTCAGGTCGACCAAATCGTGATCCCGAAGGACCCGGGCGTGGGGTCAGCGGTCGGATTTCTGTATGCGCCGGTCGCCTTCGAAATCGTCCGGTCGCGCTATGCCACGCTGGACCAGCTGGATCTCGACAGCCTCAACGCCTTTTTTGACGAAATGACAGCCGAGGCGCTGACCGTGGTCCGTGCCGGTGCACCTGAAGCCGAGTTGTCGATCCGCAAACAGGCCTTCATACGTTACCACGGCCAAGGCCACGAGATCGAGATCGCGCTTCCGGATCGGGCACTGGGGCCTGCAGACATCGAAACCCTGCGCCGGGATTTCGAATCCGAGTACAGCCGGTTGTTCCGCCGCGCGGTACCGGGAATGTCGATCGAGATTCTCAACTGGTCTGTCGAGATCTCGTCGCCAGCCCCTGCCCTCAGCCGGGTTCCTGACGCAGCCCAACAGCGCATGGTGCGCCCGTGCGGCCATCGCCGGATTCTGTGTGATGTCAGGGGGCATTGGTGCGACGCCGGTATCTACGATCGATCCGGGCTTGAACCCGGCGATTGGCTGCGCGGACCGGCGCTGATTACCGAGCCTCAAACCACCACATTCGTCAGCGCGGATTTTCAGGCCAGCGTCGATGGCGGCGGCAATCTCTGGCTCAACCGGATACAGGAGGACGCCGAATGAACACGACGAATACCCGTCTGCAGGTCATGTGGAACCGGCTGCTAGCGGTGGTCGAAGAACAGGGCCAGGCGCTGATCCGCGCCGCCTTTTCTCCGATCGTTCGTGAATGCGGCGACATATCCGCCGGCATTTTTGATGTACGCGGCCGTATGCTGGCCCAGGCCGTTACCGGAACGCCGGGTCATATCAATACGATGGCCGAAGCGGTGAAGACCCTGTGCGGGCGATACTCCCGCTCCGAAATGAAGCCGGGCGACATCTTTCTGACCAACGATCCTTGGATCGCATCCGGCCATTTGAACGATTTCCTGCTGATGATGCCGGTCTTTCATCGTGGCAATGTGGTTGGGTTTACGGCCTGCACCTCGCATCTGGTCGACCTTGGCGGTTTGGGTATGGGTCCCGAAGGCTCGGATATCTTTGATGAGGGGCTGCGCATACCGCCGTGCAAACTGGTCGAACAAGGTCAGTTGAACGCGCTGCTGATGGATATCGTCAAAGCCAACTCGCGCGAGCCCATCGCCAATGAGGGCGACATCTACGCATTGATCGCCTGTTGCGAAACAGGCGCAGCGCGTCTGGCCGACATGATGGCCGAGTTTGGCATCGACACTTTGGACAGTCTGGCCGATTACATTATCGAAACCTCGCGCCGTGGCACGATCGAGGCCATCTCGGCGCTGCCAAAGGGTACTTGGCACAATGTGCTGACCGTCGATGGGTATGAGTGCGAGATCGACTTGCGCGCGGCCCTGACCATCGCGGATGACCGGGTTCTGGTGGACTTTTTCGGCACATCGGGCCTATCGCGCAAAGGCATCAACGTGCCACTCAACTATGCAACGGCTTACACGGTATTTGCCCTGCGCTGCATCATTGGCCCAGACATCCCCAACAACGCAGGCTCGTTGGCGCCATTCCACGTGACCGGACCGGCAGATTGCATTCTGAATGCGCAGCCACCCGCTCCGGTGGCCATGCGCCATACGTTGGGACAGATGACCCCGGATCTGGTCTATGGCTGCCTGTCGCAGGCCCTGCCGGACCTTGTACCGGCCGAAGGCGCCTCGTGCATGTACGACCTGCCCCTGCGCCACGCACCCGAGGCGGTTTCCCGCGGTGGCACGCAGTTTGCACTGGAACTGGTGTTCAGCGGCGGAACCGGCGCCAGGCCAAGCCTGGATGGCCTGTCGGCGACGGCCTTCCCCTCGGGTGTTTGGGGCAGCCAGGTCGAGACAACCGAGGCTGTCGCGCCTGTCCTGATCACACGTCGCGAATTGCGCCAGGACAGCGGTGGCCCCGGTCGCCTCCGCGGCGGATTGGGGCAGGACATCGAAATACGCTCCTCCACCAGCGAGGATTTCATGCTGTTCCTTTCGGTCGAACGCATCGCAAACCCAGCCAAGGGACGGCACGGCGGACTGGCGGGCGCGCCCGGTCGCATCCGTCTCGGCCCCGACGGTGCGGACTTGCCGGGCAAAGGTGAGGTGCGGATTGGCGGCGGCGAAACGCTGATCTTCCAAACTCCGGGCGGCGGCGGATTTGGGCCACCCAATGAAAGGTCACCCGTGGCCGTTCGACAGGATGTGCGGGACGAGCTTGTGAGCGCCCGGGCCGCGCAGCATGTCTATGGGATAAAGCCATGATCCGGCCCGTTTCCCATGTCGCTGCCATGTCGCCCTACGCGTTGGCCCAGCTGGATCCGCCGGCAGGACAGCGCCTTGTTTCGCTATCGCAAAACGAAAGCCTGCGCCCGCCAAGTCCCTTGGTCGCACAGGCCGTCGCAGAGGCGGCCGCAAACGGCCACCTCTACCCGGACCCGGACTGGACGGCATTGTGTGCGCGACTGGCCGAGCTTCATGATCTGCCCGAGCAAGGTCTGTTGTGCGGGAACGGGTCGATGGAGTTGATTGCGGGTCTGGCGCAGGCCTTTGCCGGGCCAGACGCCGCCGTTCTTGCTCCTGCGAACGCATACCCGTTTTTTCGTACCGTGGCGCAGTTGGCCCGCGCCCGTTTCGACACCGCCGCCGAGGTGGACGGATGCGTATCCTTCGACGCGCTGCTGGCAGCCGTGCAGCCGGATACTAGGTTGGTATTTGTGGCCAATCCCGGCAACCCGACAGGCACCCGTATCTCCCGCCGCGATCTGCTGCGGCTTCGTGAAGGGTTGCGTGAAAACACCCTGCTTGTGATCGACGAGGCCTATGGCGAGTTCGCCGATGATCTGAACGAGCCGATGTTCGACCTTGTCGCGCGGGGGGACACGGTCGTTCTTCGAACTCTGTCCAAGGCCTACGGGCTGGCCGGATTTCGCGTGGGCTGGGGCCTGTTCCCACCGCAGATCGCGGTCCAGATACGCAAGGTGATGAACCCAAACAATGTGTCGGTGTGCGGACAGGCCGCCGCCTTGGCCGCTCTGAACGATCAGGACTACATGCTCGAGACATGTGCCCTCACTGCCGAGCTGCGCGACCGGTTTGCCAATCGCCTTCGGTCCGCCGGGTACGACGTTCCCAAAAGCCATACCAACTTTCTTCTGATCCGCTTTGCGGACCAATCCACCGCGACCAGAGCCGACAAAGCCCTGCGGGAAAAAGGCATTTTCCTGAGACCTCAATCCGGCGCGGGACTTGCCAATTGCCTACGTGCCACCATCGGTCAGTCTGCCGACCTCGAACTTATGGCCGCGGTTCTGGAGCGTTGGGCCGAGGAGTTTCAGCCATGACACAGCCAGATTTCCACCCATCCAGAGGCCGGTCCCGTTTCGGCGTTCTCGTGCCGTTCACGAACACCAATCTCGAACCCGACATGACGATGCTGCGGCCCGAGGGCGTTTCACTGCACTTTGCCCGGATGGGCGGCTATGATCAGGAAGAAATACCCGATGCCGCCCAAATGCACGGTCTAGGCGCCGCCGATCTGGATGAGCCGCTCAGGCTTTTGCTCGGTGTCCGGCCGGATGTCATTCTTTATGGGTGTACCTCGGCAACGCTGACCCATGGCCCGGCCTTCGATCGCGAACTTGCCGACCGTATCAGGACGAGCAGCGGGGCGCAGACCGTTACGGCCGCGGGCGCCCTGGTGCATGCGATGCGTACGCTGGGGGTGACACGGATCGGCTTTGCCTCTCCCTATGTCGCAGACATCAATGACTTGGCAATCCGGTTCCTGGCCGAGACTGGCATTTCAACCGTGTCGCGGTCCGAAGTAGCAGGCCAGCTGGACAATTACGGCCAAGGTGCTCTGACCCCACAGGCAGTGTTTGACCTGGGTTTGGCTGCAGACTGCCCCGAGGCCGAGGTGTTGGTTTTGTCCTGTACGGACATGCGCAGCGTGGAAATCATCGACCGGCTTGAAAAAACTGTTGGCAAGCCCGTTGTCACTTCAAATCAGGCGATGGCATTTCAGGCAATGGAAATGGCCGGGATCACCACGCCGCCGGCCGGATTTGGCCGGCTGATGCTGAACCTGCAACGCTGAAGTCGTAGCGCCAGAATGCGCAGTCGTTTCAGCCGAGACTTTTCGGGGTGTTCAAGTCTCAAACGCCCTCAATGCCTTGGATTGCTCGTGCTGGAAATACCCGTTGCGGTCACACAGGTCGTTCAAATCGGATTGCAGTTCCTTGGCCTCCTTCGTTCTGCCTTCCTGCGCCAGAACCTGCACTTCGGCCGACAGCAGCCAGGCGACGAAGGCCTCCATCTCCATGTCCCGCGCCAGTTCGAGACCTCGGTTCAGGACCAGCCGGGCATCCGGAAGTTCACCCAGAACCGACTGCACCCGAGCGAGGGGAGCCGCTGCGAAACAGCACAGAACATCGATTCCAGCATCGTCCGACACGCGCAAGGCGCGACGCAACGCAATGGCGGCGTCAGCCGGTTCGTTTCGCTGCCAGCACCAGATCCCCCGCGCGATCAGCGCAAAACTCAAGTCATAGGCCTTGCCGGTTTCTTCGGCGATCGACAGGACCTCGCGGATACCGGCATCCGCTTCGTCAAACCGATGCATCATGCTGTTGGCGTTGGCACGGGTTGCAAGCCCAAGCACCGAAATCGACCCGGTGGTGCCCGCTTCGGCCACACGGAACACCGTCTGGAACAGGTCCGCATGTTGATCAATCGCCGACCGTGCGGCCGCGAAGTTACCGTGAAACCACGCAGCCTGGGCCAGCGCAAAGGCCGCGTTTGCCTGCAGTCGCGGATCTTCGGCGTCGGTTGCGGTCCGCAGCGCGCGCTCAGACACCTCCATCGCTTGCCGCACATCCGCCAGGATCGTCAGCATGATCGCCTGGTCGACCTGAAACGCAACGCGCGCGGATGTGTCCCCCAACGCGTCGGACAAGGCTTCCGCCTCGCGTGAGATCGTCAGGATACGGTTGAAGTTCCCGCTGGCCACCAGCGAAACGCGCAGACCGCGCCGGGCGCGTAGCCCGAGGTCAACAGCCACCTGAGTGCCGGTCCGCTTTTGAACTTGGTCGATGCACCGCAGGGCGTTTTCGAAATAAGAGACGGCGGCCTCGAATGAAAACAGTTTGATCGACATCTCGCCGCACCGCGTATAGGCCTCGGCAGCCTCCAGCCATAACTCGCCCTTGTCCGCGTGACGGGCGATGGACTGTGCCACGTCCAGATCGTCGGATGTTCCGCGGCTCAGCAGAGTTTCATAAATCGCACGGTGCAGCCTTGCGCGGCGCTGGCGTGGAATACTGCGATACCCGACCTTCTGCACCAACGCATGGCTGAACCGCAGCTGCTGACCGTCCTGAGATTCCGGCAGCTCAAGAAAACCGCGTTCAACCAAGGTCGAAATCTGGGTTTTGGCGTCGAAGCCCAGCCGTTGAAGCGTGTCGGCCAGAACACCCCACGTCCACTGCAACCCGCCGACGGCAACCAGCTGCAGAGCTTTGCGGTCCTCGCTTTGCAGTGCATCAATCCGGGATGCGATCAACGGTTGAACCCGGGCGGGGATCTCGATGTCGCCCAGGCTGTCCATCGCTCCGTCCTTGAACCCGGCTTGCGACATGCGGTCCCGCATGTGGTGGGCAAATTCTTCAACGAAAAGCGGTGTGCGGCCGCTCATGGCTTCGATGTATGAGCCCAGCTGACCATCGATGTCGCTCTGGCCCAGCAAGCGCGTGATCAGATCCTTGCAGGCCGCCTCGCCCAGCGGGGCGACCGGAACGACCTTGAGCAAACCCATCGGGTCGTTCGTGAACAGGTTCGCGTTGCGCGAGGTCAGGAGGATCAGAACATTCGTTCCCCGCACCTGACCCAGCAGGTTGTCGATGACGTCCAGAGTGCCCTGGTCCGCCCAATGCA
Organism: Ruegeria sp. CRTD044; assembly: GCF_059613485.1. Classification (NCBI taxonomy): domain Bacteria; kingdom Pseudomonadati; phylum Pseudomonadota; class Alphaproteobacteria; order Rhodobacterales; family Roseobacteraceae; genus Ruegeria; species Ruegeria sp. CRTD044. The sequence goes on from NZ_JBXWSP010000011.1 coordinate 25,651, forward strand.
AATCCTCGAACAACAGAAGCAGGGGCTTGTCCTGCTTCATCGACAGAACCAGCCGCGACAGCATCTGGTTCAATTGCCTCCGTCGGCGAGACGGGTCTACAGCCGACAGTGCCGGTTCCATTTGGAAACGGCTGAACAGCGAATACAGGGCCGATCGGGTATGCGCATCCAGGAACTTGGTCCCGCCCAGAACGTCGGACAGCTTTTGGTCCAGTTCTGCATCGGATTTGGTGTCCGACAGTCCCAACCGGGCATTGATCACGCGGGTGATCGGCAGATACGCAGCTTCCTGATCCAGCGAAAAGCAGTTGAACTCCAGAACCTGGTGCGCGCCCAGAGGCCAGTTCTCGACCAACTCATGCAGCAGCCGAGATTTGCCAACGCCAGCCGCCCCCAACAACAGAACCGAGTTGCCCTTGCCGTCGCGCGCCTGGTTCCACGCCGCAACAAGCTCGGCCAGTTCCCTTTCGCGTCCGACAAATGGCGAACGTTCGCGGCGCGCCCGCGCCATCCAGCGCGACACCTGTTCTTTGCGGCCGGTGATTTCGAACAGTTTGATCGGACCCGCACCCCCGTCCAGCTCGAGATCGCCCACATGGGTATGGTCGAACAGATCGCCGGCATTCTCCAAAACCTGACCGGAAACCGTGACCACGTTCTTTCTGGCTGCGGCCTCGATCTTGCTGGCGATGTTCATGACCGGTCCTAGAAAGGCCTGCTCTTCCCCGAGGGTGTGTTGCAACTGGCCCACCAGCAATTCGCCGGAATGAACGCCAACCCGCACATCCAACTGCCGATCGTCCAGCTTGCCGATGCGTTCGATGATCCGCTGGGCGCTGGCTATTGCCTTGACCGCGTGATCCTCGTCCGCGTTCGGTGAACCAAAAACCGCGAGCGCTCCATCGCCGGTGAACAATGTCGTTGCGCCGAAATTTTCGCAGATCGACATGATCAGTTCGATGGCAGGGCCCAGATGGCTGACGGCGTCTTCGGGATCCAAACTGCCGATCATCATGGTCGAACGAACAATGTCGGCGAACAGAACCGTGCACATTCTGCGCTCGGTCGGTTCGATCTGGACCTGTTTCCTCATGTTCAAGCGCCCCCCGACTGCCCGAGTACAGTATGTCGCTGATCCCGGCCTTTTTCCAGACACCACGCAAGGGTGGCGCGGACCATCCACGGCATTGATATTGAGTAAAAAAACTATTAACAATTGGCCTTGTATTGCGAAAGGAACAATTATGAGTGACCACCATACTCGGGGTTTGACCCTGGAAGATGTTCAGCAGATCATTGGCCGCGGCATCCTTGACGAGGCCTTTCGAAAAGAATTCATCGACAACCCCGAAGGCGTAGTAAACCGCTTGGGAATCTCGCTCGATCAGGATGGCGAGGCGCGCAAGCTGTTGGCCGCGATTGGGAACGTCTTTTCCGGTGAATCCGACCTGAAGTCGGCGATGCAAGACATCAAGAAAGCCTATGAAGATACGTCCGACGGTGTGATCCGGCCCCGCTGCGCGTAACTTCGCATGAGCGAAAGCGCGACCGTCTCCAGTCAGGACCAAGGCGCAGCCCTGCATCAGCTGTGTCTGGTGTCCATGCCGTTTTCTTCCCTGCAACATCCAGGGCTTGGGATGTCTCTTCTTGCGCAGCTGGCACGGGACAACGGCTTTGCGACGACCGAGAAGTACTTCAGCTTCGACTATGCCGAGGCGATCGGCCTCGATGAGTATTTCATGCTGTCTGATGGCCGCTGCTATCAGGCGCTGCTGGGTGAATGGATATTCAGCGATCTGATCTACCCGCGCAGCGATCTGGACGCGATGGACTACCTGACCACGGTGCTTGGTGACTATGTATCCGGAGTCGAGTGGCTGGCGTTCATGCAAAACGCCATCGCAGCCCGAAAGCAAGCCGGAGCGTTTGTCGAACGTTGCGCCGATGCGGTGGTGGAACAGAACCCGACCGTGATCGGGATTACGTCGTCGTTCCAACAGGTCATGGCCTCGATCGCACTGGCCCGGGCTGTGCGGAAACGGTCAGCCGACGTGATCATAGTGATGGGCGGCGCTAATTGCGAGGGGCCGCTCGGGCGCGCGCTTATACAGGCACATCCTGAACTGGACGCGGTTTGCATTGGCGAAGGCGACCATGCCTTTCCCGAGTTTCTGAAAGCCCTGGGGCCCAGCAGACCCTTGCCCGTGGTCGAGGGGTTTCTGAACCGGAGCCAATTGGATAACCCGCTGGAGGAGTCTCGACCGCGCCTGACCACGGATCTGGACAAGCTGCCCATACCGGACTTCAACGCCTTCTTTGATCAATTTCAAAACACTGCGGGACTATCAGAGCGCCTTGTGCCATCTGCTACGATCGAAACATCGCGTGGCTGCTGGTGGGGAGCGAAACACCATTGCACTTTCTGCGGATTGAACGGTCAATCGATGACCTACCGGAGCAAGTCAGCCGAGCGGGCTTATGCCGAATTCTGCACGCTTGCCGATCTCTATGGCCCGGATCTTGTCGTGGTCGACAACATTCTGGATCACCGCTACCTCAAGACCCTGATCCCGAAGCTTGCACAGGACACCAGACCATTCCTGATGCATTACGAGGTCAAGTCGAACCTCTCGCCGACCGTGATCGCCCGTCTGGCCGACGCCGGCGTTCGAAAGATCCAGCCGGGGATCGAGACCTTCGATACTCCGACCCTTGCGCATATGAGAAAAGGGGTCAGCGGAATTCAGAACATCCAGACGCTGAAGCTGTGTGCCGAGGTCGGAGTTTTTGTCGAGTGGTGTTTCCTCTACGGGTTTCCCGGTGAAAGCCCCGAAGCCTTCGAGCGGATGGCAAAGCTCATTCCGCTGCTGCATCACCTGCAACCACCCGGCTCGATAGGACCGGTGCGAGCGGACCGGTTCAGCCCTTATTTTGAACACCCCGAAGCATTTGGGGTCGAGGTCGAACCAGCGAAGCCGTATTCATTCATATTCGACCTGCCGCCCGAAGAAGTCTGGAATTTCGCCTACCATTTCGACATCGTCGACAACGGTCCAAGCCCGCCAGCGCAGCGCGCGGCGTCGACGCTGGATGCTCTTTCTGCATGGCAAAGCGAGGCCGGTACGTCAGCCCTCTACGTCGAGGGCGACACGGTGATCGACCGGCGTGCGTCAGGCCAACGCGTTGTTCACCAATTGGACGAGGCGGCTCGGGCCATCCTTGACCTGAGCCCAGTGATCATGGGCAGGGCGCTTCTTGGCGATCAGGTGTCCGATTTGTACGGGGTGGACGCGTTTGAAGCCGCGATGGACCGCCTTGAGAAGCTTGGGCTGATCTATGTCGAGGACAAATCCGTATTGTCCCTCGCCCTCAGGTCCCCAGGATTCCAGCGGGCGCCGACTTGGTCCGAGATCCGCAATGCGCCTGAACGTGCTTTCGCCGCTCAATTTCCCTCAGAATTCACAAGTGCACAGGTACCGGGACCACAACCGGCGGCATAAGACCGGACCCGGAGCGTATCGACGCCCCGGATCCGACTGACACTTAAAGAGCGGCCCTGAACAATCCGGCCAGGTTTTCCTCGGTCAACTCGATGGGGTTGCCACCGCACGAGGGGTCAATGATCGCACCCTTGACCAGCTCCGGGATCGCATCTTCGGTCACACCCAGATCGGACAGCCCGCGCGGGATGCCCAGCGAGTCGTTGAACTCCTGCACGAAGGCCCGGAACCCGTCGAACCCGCCCGAAATGCCCAGATAGGCTGCGGCCGCGTCGAACCGGTCGGCGATCACAGGCGCGTTGAATTCCAGAACCGGTGGCATGCAGACCGCGTTGGTGGTGCCGTGATGGGTGTTGAACACCGCGCCGATCGGGTGGCTCATGGCGTGGATCGCGCCCAGCCCTTTCTGGAACGCCGTCGCACCCATGGCGGCCGCACTCATCATTTGGGCGCGGGCCTCGATGTCGGTACCATCGGCATAGGCGCGCGGCAGAAAGTCCTTGACCAACCGCATCCCTTCCAGCGCGATGCCTTGGCTCATCGGGTGGTAATGGGGGCTGGAATAGGCCTCGACACAATGCGCAAAGGCGTCCAAGCCGGTCCCGGCGGTGATGAATTTCGGCATGCCCACGGTCAGCTCGGGGTCGCAGATCACGACGGTCGGCAGCACCTTGGGGTGGAAGATGATCTTCTTGGCATGGGTTTCCGAATTGGTGATGACGCTGGCGCGGCCCACTTCCGAGCCGGTGCCGGCCGTCGTCGGCACCGCGATGATCGGCGCGATCGCCTCGGCGTCCGCGCGGGTCCACCAATCGCCAATGTCCTCGAAATCCCAGACGGGCCGGCTCTGACCGGCCATGAAGGCAACCATCTTACCCAGATCCAGCCCCGAGCCGCCGCCGAACGCGATCACACCGTCATGCCCGCCCGCCTTGTAGGCGGCCACGCCAGCCTCGAGGTTCTTTTCGTTCGGGTTCGGGTCGACCTCGCTGAACAGGCCCCGGCCCAGCCCGGCGGCCTCGAGAATGTCCAGCGTCGCGGCGGTGATCGGCAGATCGACCAGGCCGCGGTCGGTCACCAGAAGCGGGCGCTTGATCCCCGCCGCCGCGCAGGCCTCGGGCAGTTCCTTGATTCGGCCCGCACCGAATTTGATCGTGGTCGGATAGGACCAGTTTCCAACAAGACTCATGTCAGCTTTCCTTGTGTTTAAGGCCTGCCCCGGCGAGGGGGTCGGTCCGGGGCAGGCAAATCGTCCTCAGCCCGTCACCTTTTTCAGGTGGTAGGATTTGGGACGTGTCAGGTTGTGATATCCGATGATCGACAGGCCGCCGCCACGGCCGGTATTCTTGCACCCGGTCCAGCACAGACCCGGGTCCAGATAGTCGGCCCGGTTCATGAACACGGTTCCGGTCTCGATCCGGTCGCCGACGCGTTCGGCCCGCGCCACATCGCGCGTCCACAGCGAGGCGGTCAGGCCGAACTCGCTGTCATTCATCAGCGCGATGGCCTCGTCATCCGAGGACACTTTCATGATCCCCACGACCGGGCCAAAGCTTTCGTCGCGCATCACGCGCATGTCGTGGGTGACGTTGGTCAGGATCTGCGGCGTCAAATAGGCGCCGCCATCATCCTCGGCAAATTTCTCGATATGCGCCACGGCACCGGCGGCCACGGCCTCGGCGATCTGGGCGCGCACCTCGTCGGCAAAACGCACGTTGGCCATCGGCCCCAGCGTCGTCTCCGGATCCAGCGGATTGCCCAGCTTGTAGCCCTTGACGATCTCGACCGCCTTGGCGACGAAATCGTCATACAGGCTTTCATGCACATAGATCCGCTCGATCCCGCAACAGCACTGGCCCGAATTGAACATGGCCCCGTCGATCAATGTTTCGGCCGCCGCATCCAGATCGGCGTCGTCCATGACATAGCCCGGGTCCTTACCGCCCAACTCGGTGCTGACGGGTGTAAAGGTGCCAGCCGCCGCACGTTCCATCGCCTGCCCCCCGGCGACCGAACCGGTGAAGTTCACGAAATCGAACGCCCGGCCAGCGATCAGATCGTTGGTCACGTCATGGCTTAGGAACAGGTTCTGGAACACGTCCTCGGGCACGCCTGCCGAGTGAAAGGCCCGCGCCATCCGCTCACCCACCAACAAGGTCTGCGTGGCATGTTTCAGCACAACCGTGTTGCCCGCGATCAAGGCAGGCGCCACCGTGTTGATCGCCGTCATGTACGGATAGTTCCAGGGCGCCACGACAAACACGACGCCATGCGGCACGCGCTTGATGTAGCGCTTGAACGTCTCGTCCTCGCCCACGGCAATATCGGCCAGCGCATCGCGCGCAATGCCCGCCATGTGAGTCGCGCGTTCGTTGAAACCGCCGAACTCGCCGCCATAGCGCACCGGCCGGCCCATCATCCGGGCCAGTTCCGTCACGATCTCGTCATTCATAGCACCCACGGCCGCGACGCCGGCCATCACCAGATCGATCCGCTCCTGCAACGGCCGCGCCGCCCATTCCGCCTGCGCCGCGCGCGCCCGAGCCGCTGCGGCGAATGCCGCGTCACGATCCAGCGTGTCCCGCTCGGCAAACACCGATCCGTCGATCGGCGAGATACATTTCAACACCTGACCCATTGGTCACTCCATCCTCAAGCAAAGCAGACCCGCTGCTTCATCTGGCCAAAAAATTCCGGGGAGCGTGAGGGGCTGGCCCCTCACATCCGCCCTCTACGCCCGCTCGAACCCGCGGGCAATCTCCCAATCGGTCACCACGCGCTCGAATTCCTCGATTTCGACCTCGGCGGCGCGGACATAGTGGTCGACCACGTCATCGCCCATGGCCGCCCGCAGCATGGCCGAGCCATGCAGCGCATCCCGCGCCGCGCGCAGGTTGCCCGGAATCATGCCGGTATCCCCCTGATAGACATCGCCCTTGGTCGGCGGCTGCAGCTCCAGCCCTTCCTCGATGCCCGCGATCCCTGCGGCCAGCATGCCCGCGATGGCCAGATAGGGGTTCATGTCCGAACCCGGAATCCGGCATTCCACGCGCACCGCCTTGGTGCCATCCCCACACAGCCGGAACCCCGCGGTGCGGTTGTCCACCGACCAGATGATCCGCGTCGGCGCAAAGGTGCCCTTCATGAACCGCTTGTAGCTGTTGATGTAGGGCGCCATGAAATAGGTATAGTCGGCCGCGTATTTCAGCAGGCCCGCCATGTAGTTTTTCATCAGGTCCGACATGCCCAGCGGATCGGCCTTGTCAAAAAATGCCGGTTGCCCGTCCGTCCACAGCGACTGATGCACATGCGACGAACTCCCGACCCGGTCGTGATGCCATTTCGGCAGGAAGGTCGCCGCATGGCCGTACTGCCATGCGATCTCCTTGACCGCGTTCTTGGCGATCGAATGATACTCGGCCGTCTGCATCGCCGGGGCGTATTTGATGTTCAGCTCTTCCTGCCCGGCCTCGGCCTCGCCCTTGGAATTTTCGACAGGAATGCCCGCATTCCACAGGTGATTGCGGATCGGCCGCATCACATGCTCTTCTTTGGTGGTCTGCAGGATGTGGTAATCCTCGTTGTAGCCTGAGATCGGTTCCAGATCGCGGAAGCCCTCCTTGCGGATCTGATCAAAGCTCTTCTCGAACAGGAAAAACTCCAGCTCGGTCGCGCACATCGCCTCATAGCCCATGGCCTTCAGGCGATTGACCTGCTTCTTCAGAATGGCGCGCGGAGAATGCGGCACCTCCTCGTGCGTGTGGTGATCCAGCACGTCGCACATCACCATCACCGTGCCCTCCAGCCACGGCACCGGGCGCAGAGTGCTGAGGTCGGGCTTCATGACATAGTCGCCATAGCCGCGCTCCCAGCTGGTCGAGGCATAGCCGTCCGGCGTCGCCATCTCGAGATCGGTGGCCAGCAGGTAGTTGCAGCAATGGGTTTCTTCCCAGGCCCCGGCCACGAAATGCCCCGCGTGGAATCGTTTGCCCATCAAGCGGCCCTGCATGTCCACCATGCAGACCAGAACCGTATCGACCGAGCCTTCGGCAACCTGGGTCTTGAGCGTGTCGAAGTTGAGCATGAGCCACCTATTTCTGCGCCGGCGCCACCTACCGGACTGACGTTTTCAACGGCCTGCCCCCGGTATGAGGGCAGGCCGGTTTCACATTAGCCGTACCGGTAGGGACGGCCAGCCTTTTGCATGTCGGCATTGTACTTCTTGATGATCTCGACAACCTTCGCCTTGGTCTCGGACTCGGCTGCAATCTCATCCCAGAAGGCCACTGCAGCGGCTTCGACCTGCGCCCATTCTTCATCCGGGATCGAGGTCAGCTTCATCTTGTCACCATTCACGCGAAGCGATGCCTCGCCGCCCCAATACCACCACTGACGGTAGTAATGCGACTGATCGGTGCACACGCGGAACAGTGTCTGCAGGTCTTCGGGCAGTTCGTTCCAGCGGTCCATGTTGGCAAAGAACGACCCGGCCCAGGCGCCCGAGATGTTGTTGGTCAAGAAGTAGTTGGTCACATCCGCCCAGCCGACGGTGTAATCCTCGGTGATGCCCGACCAGGCGATGCCGTCCAGCTCGCCAGTCTGCACGGCAACCTCGATGTCCTCCCACGGCAGGGTCACCGGGACCACGCCGAACTGCGACAGGAACCGACCCGCCGTCGGGAAGGTGAAGACCCGCTTGCCCTGAAGGTCCGCCAGGCTGTTGATCGGGTCCTTGGTGGCAAAATGGCACGGATCCCAGGCGCCGGCCGAGATGTGCTTGACGCCCACTTTGGAATACTCTTCGTCCCAGATCTCGTTCAGACCGTACTGGTTGAACAGGACCGGAACATCCAGCGAGTAGCGCGAGGCAAAGGGGAAATAGCCGCCGAACACGGTTACTTCGGTGGGCGATGCCATCGAGTCGTCATCCGACTGCACCGCGTCGATCGTGCCGCGCTGCATGGCGCGGAACAGCTCGCCCGTGGGCACCAGCTGGTCGGCATAGAACAGCTCGATCTGCATCCGGTCGCCGGCGATCTGGTTGAACATCTTGATGGCCGGATCGATCACATGCTCGGCCAGCGCGGGGCCGGCATAGGTCTGCATGCGCCAGCGGATCGTGGATTGCGCCAGCGCCGGGGTTGCCAGCGCGGCGGCCGGGGCCGCGGCGGCCCCTTTCAGGAATGTGCGTCTGTTCGTCATCTTCTCTCTCCGTTGTCGGTTTCGATGGGCGAGAGACCAATCTCTCGCATGTGCCTCGGTATGTCCGGGGTCATTTGTTGTAGATGTAGTCGGGCAGCCACAGCGCGATCTGCGGGAAAGTCATGATTATGGCCAGCGCCAGCGTCATCACCATCACGAAGGGCAGGATCGAACCGTAGATGTCGCGCAGCGAAATCTCGGGCGGGGCCATGGCCCGCATCAGGAACAAGTTATAGCCGAAGGGCGGCGTCATATAGGCGATCTGCGTGGTGATCGTATAAAGCACCCCGTACCAGATCAGGTCGAAGCCCAGTTCCCCCACCAGCGGCACGTACAGCGGCGCCACGATCACCAGCATCGCGGTGTCGTCCAGGAAGGTGCCCATGACGATGAAGCTCAGCTGCATCAGGATCAGGATCAGCCAGGGGTTCAGGCCAAGGCGCTCGGTGAACAGGGTCTCGATCGCGCGCACGGCGCCCAGCCCGTCGAACACCGCGCCAAAGGCCAGCGCAGCCAGGATGATCCACATGAACATGCAGGTGATGCCCAGGGTCGAGCGCACCGAGACCTCGAACACCTGCCGCGTCATCCGCCCTTTCAGCACGGCGGCCGCAAAAGCCGTCAGCGCACCGATGGCCGAGCTTTCGACCAGCGAGGTCCAGCCATTGACGAATGGCACCATCATCGCCGCGAAGATCGCCAACGGCAGCAGTCCCGCGCGCAGCAGCCGCAGTTTTTCCGCCATCGGCACGTCGCGCTCTTCCTTGGACAGGGCCGGGCCGAGTTCCGGGTTTATCCGGCAGCGGATCACGATGTACAGGATGAACATGCCCGCCATCATCAGGCCCGGCAGGATGCCCGCCAACCACAGCTGCCCCACCGGCTGACGCGCGATCATCGCATAGAGAACCAGTACAACAGAGGGTGGCACAAGTATCCCAAGTGATGATCCGGCCTGGATCACTCCGGTCACCATCCTCTTGTCATAGCCCCGTTTGAGCAGTTCGGGCAGCGCAATCGTGGCCCCGATCGCCATGCCTGCCACGCTCAGCCCGTTCATCGCCGAGATCAGCACCATCAACCCGATCGTGCCGATGGCCAGCCCGCCATTCAGTCCACCCATCCAGACATGAAACATCTTGTACAGGTCGTCGGCGATTTTGGACTCGGCCAGAACATAGCCCATGAAGATGAACATCGGCAGCGTCAGCAGCGGGTACCATTTCATCAGCTTCATCGCGGCCGAAAACCCGATGTCATAGCCGCCACGGTCGCCCCAGAGCAGAAGCGCAGCCACCACGGCCACGAAACCGATGGCGCCGAATACGCGCTGACCGGTCAGCAGCATCAGCATCATGGTCGAGAACATCAGGATGGCGATCAACTCATACGACATCAGATCACCTCGCGCGGGATGTCATCGCCCTTGAGGCGCAGAATATCTTTGAAAAGCTCGGAAATGGCCTGCAGCAGCATCAGGATCAGCCCCACGACCATGATCACCTTGATCGGCCACAGATAGGGGCGCCACGCGGTCGGGCTGCGCTCGCCATATTGCAGGGAATAGCTGAGCGAGTCGAACCCGCCATAGATCATCACGCCCAGGTAGAAGATGAGGAACAGGACGGTGAACGCGTCGGTCCAGGCCCGTCGCCGGTGCGACCACTCGCTGTAGAGAAGGTCCATCCGCACGTTCGAACCCATCTGGATCGAATACGGCCCGCCTAGGATGTAATAGGCGACCATCGCGAACTGCGCGACTTCGAGCGTCCAGAGCGACGGAAGGAAAAAAGTCTTCGAGATAGACGACCACAGCAGGATGCCCATCATCACGAAGATACTGTACATGACGATCCGCCCTATCCAGCGGTTCATGCGGTCGATGACCGCAATATATCCCCGCATGAAACTCATACCTGCACCCCTACCCTCATGTGTTCTGCCCTGCGTCCGAAAAGGTTTCGACCGTGGCGGCCAGTATTGGCGTCAATAGCCCCACGATCCGATTGACCCCGGTCGGTGTGTCGATCAGATCATTGCGGATCTCGATCATCACGTTGGGCAAGCCCCGCGCGATACCGTGCTCGCGCAGGGTGTGCGTGACACCATCCTCTGGCGAATAGGGTTCGTTCAACGCCACTCTCAGCCCGCAATGCGCTGCATGGTTCAGCATGACCTGAGCCGCACGGTCATCAGAGTCATGCAAGATCCCCAGTTCGACCGCCCGGGTCTTGCCGTTGTAGATTGGTGTGAAACTGTGGATCGTAATCAGGACAGGCGGTTCTGGGCGGCGGTCCAGCGTCTGCGACAAGAGACCCCGGAACGGTTCATAAATGGCGCGAACTCGCTGGGCGCGCTGATCCACCGTCAGACCGTGGTTGCCGGGCACCGCAAACACCTCGCTGCGCGGAGGCATCGAATCTTCTCGTTTGGGCGGACGATTGCAGTCATAGACCAGCCGACTGACCCGCGAGTGTACGAGAGGTGCATCCAGGGCTCCGGCCAGTTCAACCGCAACCTCTAGCGCCCCGATATCCCAAGCAGCGTGTGAACGGGCCGCCACGTCGTCCAACCCCAGCCCATCCAATGCCGCAGGTATGAACCGGCTTGCGTGTTCGCACACCAGAACCGCGCGTGCCACACCACGCGCATTCAACACACGTGCGGCGGGCGCTTCCAGCGGGGATAACAGGGATGACTCGGTCTTGGACTGCATGCGTAGCATTTGTTACAGCGGCCTTGGGCCTGTCAAGAAAATTTCTGTAGACAAAATTACAATCACTCATATCCTGTAGCAAATTGAATAATATGAGGGCGCCGATGGCCTCTGTCGCCAAAACGGTCAAACAACGCATTCAGGACGAACTTGAAGGCCTGACCCGCTCGGAACGGCAGCTGGGATCGGTCCTGTTGCAGGATTATCCGATGGGTGGGCTGCAATCGATCACCAAGCTGGCCGCGGCGGCGCAAGTGTCCACCCCGACGGTCATTCGCATGGCGAGAAAGCTGGGTTTCGATGGGTTCCCGGCGCTGCAGGAGGCGCTGCGTGAAGAAGTTGCGGCACAGATCCAAAAGCCGATCTCGAAGCGCGACGCCTGGATCGTGGATGATGAAACCGAGCATCCGATCACGCGTTTTGCCCAAGCCGTCTGGACCAACATGCGACACACACTGGAGCGGTTGGACAAGTCGATGTTCGACGCGGTGGCCCAGTTGCTGGCCAATACCGAGCGCCATTTGTATGTCGTCGGCGGTCGGATCACCCGATCGAACGCCGACTATCTGTTCAACCACATGCAGATCATCCGGCCCAACGTGACGATGTTGGGCAACTCGGCCAACGTATGGCCGCAATACCTGCTGGACATGGACGAAAGCTCGGTTCTGGTCATCTTCGACATCCGCCGCTACGAGGCGCATCTGGAAAAGCTGGCGCAAGTTGCGTCCGATCGCGGGGTGACCGTCGTGCTGTTCACCGACCAATGGGGGTCGCCCATCGGCAAATCGGCCAACTATACCTTTCACGCTCTGGTCGAAGCTCCATCAAGCTGGGATTCGACGATCGCCCTTCAACTCATTTCGGAAACGTTGATTGCGGAGGTTCAGGAGGCGCGCTGGGAAGAAAGCAAGGAGCGTATCGAGGAGTTGGAGCGCTATTTCTCGACCACACGGATCTTCCGCAGCCACGAGGCGTGACGAACGAACCATCGCCTGTGCGCCGGATTTTGGTTGGAAATGCCGCATCTGCTTGGTAGCCATTGGGCAATCTCTAAAAAACCGGGCTAGGCTGTTCTGCTAAGATTAGCCTACGTCTGCGCGGAAGCATGATACCTATTGCGTTCCGCGAATAGCCAGCTCACACCGCTTCGAGATTCCCAAGTAGGATCGACGTCATGTCCACACTGAACATCCCATCCAGGGCGGCAACCGCAGCGCCGGTTTGATAGTCGACATTCGTGGGCGTGATTGAGGAAAGATCGGCCTTCTGGTCCAGATAGACCCATTCCGGCTCGTGTGCGGTGGGCAACCCAACGGCAACCTGCAGGATCGCCAGGGCATCCAGTGCATTGACGGTGCCATCCCGGGTGATATCGGCCGCGATCAGGTTTTCGGGGGCTGCGGGTCCCCAGGTTGGTCCCAAACCGACCGCTATCCGCAAAACCTGCAGCGCATCCAGGGCCGTGATCTCTCCGCTGGCATGGGAATAGGACTTGATGATGTCCACGTGACCCGGCAACGAACCTGATGGCAGGTCAAGATCGAATTGGCCCTGATCGTCGGCCCGTACCGATATCGGGCTGTTTCCAACTGGCGTGAACACGATCTCAGCAGCGCTCAGCGCGGGGTTTGAACCGGAAGAATCTACCGTGACTGGACCCGTCACACCGGCCGAGGCCTCGGGCCCCGTGAGCACGCCAAAGTCAACAGGGATGTGATCCGGCCCCTCGAAACCGGACCCGAAGATTTCGGCGCTAGTGAGTGTGCCGCCGTCGGCCGAAAAAAGCTCAACAGTCTCATCCATGAACTCAATCCGAGCCCCTTGTGCCGTTGACGTCACGGTCAGCTGCCCGGGGTTGCGCAACATCGGGTAGTCAAACAGATCCAACCGATCGGTTCCGGCCTCGAAATCCGTTATCGTCGTCAATCCACTGCCGAACCGCATAACGAAGATGTCCGCGCCGTAACCACCCTGCATGGTGGTTTCACTGCGACCGGCAATCAGAATGTCGTCACCGGCACCGCCCTGCAGATTAGTGTCCAGAACGCCGGCGCTCAGCATGTCGTCCTGAGCGGTTCCGGTTACGATTCCATTCCCCTCGATGACATTGCCCAAGGAGTCCAAAGACACTGTCAGCTGGGTTAGCCCTGCATCCTGCTGCGATGCCACAAAGATCTGAAGGTCGCCGCCAACATGGGCCACCTCGATGGTCTCAACATTCTGAAGACCGCTATCCACCGTATCCGCAAAGCTGTCCAGGTAGATCAGCTTGCCATCAGGGGTCATCGTCAGCAGGGTCACCCCGTCATCTCCGCCGCCGGCGACGACAAAGACACGTCCATCGACTTCGACGACCTTCATGTCCTGAACTGCGCCAAAACGGGTACCCAACGTGTCCAACGCATAATCCTGTGGAATCAGTGTTCCATCTGCGCGCAGCTCCATCACACTGATGGAGTTGCTGCTGGACCCGGCCACCAGAACCCAGGTGTGTCCATACGCATCAACCGTCTCCAGCGCTGTCGGAGAACTGATCCCAAGCGTTTGGGTTGCCGTGTTGTCCACTTCGATCAGCGTCCCGCTTCCTTGATCGGCGCTTAACACCCGGATCGCATTGTCGGTGGCATTGGCGGTGACGACATACTGGTTGCTGCCCACCGCCGCGGTCTGCATCGCCCCGGCATTACCCGCGACCGAGCCCACATGACTGAGCGAACCATTCGAGTTCACCACGTAGGTGCCGATGAACCCACTGTCCTGATGGGCCACCGTCAGGTAGTCGACCGCACCGACCGAGTATTGGACCAATGCGGTGACATCACCGCCTCCGGGAATCGCCGCCGTTTCCTGCAGCGCCCCGAACGTGCCATCCGTATTTAACTCGTACCCAACAAGGCCCGTGGCGGTATCGACGTCCAGTGCCAACAGATCGCTTGCGCCCAATGCAACCAGAGCACCAAGGCTGCCGACCTGCAACGATATGGTGCCGCTGAAATACTGATCGTCGTGGAATTGCGGAGCCCCACCATCCACAAGCTGCCAGACCACGATGCCGCCGCCAGCCCGGGTCGTGCTGTACAGATACGTAACACTGTTAAACGTTTTTAAAGCCGTATCGCCGATACCTGAATCGAGCGCCGGACTCCCCGTTGCAACCACTCTTTCGAACTGAAGCATCAACTCAGATCACCCCCAATGCCATCGCTGGCAGTCCTTTCGAGGGTGACGCGGTGCCAAGGCAAAGACGAGAACGAAATTGTGGTGAAAACGAGGAATTCGGCTCCAGATTAACTCAATTTTTCAAGGTCCGACCGCATGAATAACTCGGCAGCAGGAAAAAAGAACAGAACTTGGCTTCTTCGGTCTTGTCGCGCGGGTATCCGCGGCCACCAATTGTGAGGACATGATGACGATGAAACCTGTTTCGCACGAAGTCTCCATCCAGAAGGACTCACCAGATGCAGGGCATGAGAAGCATGTCCGCAAATGGATCAAAGCGCGTCTGCGCCGATGGGCCGGATCGGGAGTCGGCGGTGGTTTGGCCTCTGCCCTTCTGGCCTTGCCGGCGCTGGCCCAAGCCACTGAGGAGGAGTTGAGCGCATTTCAGTTTGCCGATGTCTTGCCCGGTGTCCAGTCGGTCAAACTGCTGCCCAACGGTGACGTCCAACTGAAGCTTTTGGACGGTCGCACAGTCCTGGTTTCCGCGGAAAACGTGCACGTTCTGGACAACGGGTCGATCATGATTGCCGAAGATGTGGCCGTTGAAGTCGCGCAGCTTGCAGTGGCCGCTGAAGCCGCCGGAGCAGCGGCAGCCGGTGGCGGCGGCATGGGAGCCGCGGGCGCGGTGCTGGGTGGTTTGGGTTTGGCCGGCGCGGCCGCCGCTGGCGGCGGTGGCGGCGAAGATGCCGCGACACCCGCGGAGTCGCCGAGCCCGTCCAGCCTGAACCTGTCCCAGTTGCAGGGAAATTCGCTCAACAGCACCATCGCCAAGGCGACAGCACCTAATGGCACCGTTTCGGTTGAAGTGACGATCGGTTCGGTCACCAAAACCGTTTCAGCGGGGCCGGACGGCAGTTGGAGCGTTTCGCTGAGCCAAGTCGAGGCGGCCGGGTTGCCTCAGGGGGTCACATCCGTGACGATCCGACACCTGGATGGAGCCGGAGGTGAGGTCGCTGTCGAAACAGCCACGTTCAACATCGACACCATCGCTCCGAACATCGCGATAACAGGATTTTCCCACGGGGCGGTCATGAATGCGGCCGAGCGCGGGTCCGATCTGGAAATCAGTGGTACGACCGATGCGGAAAATGGTCAGATGGTGACTGTGGGGTTGAACGGTCAGATCTATACCGCAACCGTGTCCGGCGGCACTTGGAGCGTCACGGTTCCGGCCGCCGATCTGGCGTCTCTGCCCGATGGCGCGACAGTCAATGTGACCGCTGATGTAGTGGATCGCGCAGGCAATCCCGCGGCTCAAGCCACCAACCGCTTTGATACTGACTTTTTCGCCCCAGCCATAACAATAGACCCTGTCGCAGGCGGCCAGATCGACCTTGTGGACGTCGGATCGGACCTGACGATTACCGGCACGACGACCGGCGAAGATGGCCAACCGGTTGTGCTGACTTTCAATGGCCAGACCTACAGCGGAACCGCTTCAGGCGGTGTTTGGAGTGTGACAGTTCCCACAGCCGACCTCGGCGTTCTGGTCACCGGTAGCCCCATCAACATCAGTGCCACGATCAGCGATGCCGCCGGAAACCCGGCCACGCCTGCTGCGGTTTCGGTGCCCGTGGACCTGAGCGGACCGTCTATCTCTATTTCGCCTCTGCCCGTCGGTGCGGTGTTGAACGCAGCCGAAGTCGGGGCGGATCTGACGATCAGCGGCACAACCGGGAATGTAACCGATGGCCAGACAGTCACCATAACTTTGGACGGGCAGACCTACACGGGCCCTGTGTCCGGAGGGACGTGGAGCGTGACCGTGCCGAACGCGGATTTGATTGCCCTGGCCGACGGCGCAACTTTCACCATCACCGCCGACGTGACGGATGCCGATGGCCTCGTGGCCCCACAGGCGAGTGCAGGAGTTTCCAAAGACGCGACCGCCCCAACGATAAGCATCGACACGTTTTCGGACGGCGCGGTCATGAACGCGGTCGAACAGGGAACCGACCTCAGCATATCCGGAACGACGACCGCCGAAGACGGCCAGGTCGTGACCATTGGAATGAACGGTCAAACCTACGGCGCCACCGTTTCAGGTGGCAACTGGAGTGTCAGCATTCCCACAGCCGATCTGGTCGGCCTCTCCGACGGTGCCACCGTCACCGTGACCGCCGATGTTTCGGACCTTGCTGGGAACCCGGCCGCACAGGCCACTGGCAGCTTCGACACGGACTTTACGGCCCCCGCCCTGTCAATCTCGACGGTATCGGCCGGGGGCACCATGAACCTGGCAGAGCAATCCGGCGGAATGACGGTCTCTGGCTTTTCCGACGCGCCTGATGGAACGGTCGTCTCGATCCAAGTTCAACGAGCGGATGGGACTGTGGATGTCTCAGGCACCGCTACAGTGACGAGTGGCGCGTGGACCTACACCGCTTCACCCCTCGACCTGAGCGGCCTGCAAGATGCCGAATCCTACACGGTTTCCGCGTCAGTCAGCGACGCAGCCGGAAATACACAGACGACTTCGACTGGGTTCAATACCGATTTCAGCGCGCCTACCATCTCAATGAACCCGCTGGAAACCGGATCCGTGCTGGACGTCACCGAAAAGGACAGCAACCTGACAGTATCGGGGACAACGACAGCCGAAGATGGGCAAAGCATTACTGTCGGGCTAAACGGGCAGACCTATACTGCCACCGCTTCGGGTGGGGTCTGGTCGACCACCATTCCTAAAGCTGATCTGAACGCGCTTTCTGACGGAACAACCTATTCTATCACCGCATCGGTTTCGGACATGGCTGGCAACCCCGCTTCTCAAGCAACGAACTCGGTGACCACGGACTTCCGACCCATCCTGACCTTGAATGAGGTCGGAACCAACGACGCGGTTTCGCTGAGTGACGCCCAATCCAGCGGCCTGACCGTCAGTGGTTCATCCATAGGCCTCACCGCGGGACAAACCGTTGAGGTGATGCAGAACTCGGTCTCTGTTGGAACAGCCACGGTTGCGGCCAACGGCACGTGGAGCCTGAACGTACCTGCGACATCATTTGCAGGTACGACGGCGGGCGACCTTTTGGATTTTTCGGTTTCAGCGACGGTTGCCGTAGGACCGAACCCCCTACCTGCGACAGACCAGGCGACAGCTCACGTTCCAGCGGCCTATTTCATCTCAGAGGCAGGTCGCAGTGGGTCGACGATAACCTTCGAAATTCATGCCGAGGCGGACCGGGACACATCCAGCGGGATGGCTTTCACGGCCAACTTGGGTTTTGACCCTGCGGTCGTGACCTATGACACGGGATCCGAGGTCGAAAGCACCGATTTTGATCTGTTTCTGGCAAACCCGAACGGGGCGGCGGAACTCGGTTTTGCCGGCGCCGCGACAAGCGTCAGCGACCTGACCCAGCCTATCGTTACGTTCACGATGACGGTGCTGGACCCGACGAAGCCGATCGAGTTGACGATCAACACGCCCGACGGCGGCCCCACCCATTGGGTATTGGGAACAGACGGCGCGGACACATTGGCGGCCACTGGTATCGACGATGTCATCCGCGGTGGCGACGGTGACGATGTGATCGATCTGTCCGGCGCTGGCCGAGATCTCATCGTTTTCGAAGCGGACCCGACGGCGAACGGCACCGACATCGTAACGGGTTTCACCCTGGGGCCCAAAGCCGACATGGCCGACGCCATTATGTTCAGCGGGTTAGATGTCTCATCGCTTCGCGGTGATGGAACAGGAGTCGAAACACTGGCGATTGGCGACATGATCGCGACCAACACAGGGTTTGTAGGGCTGGCAACCACACTCACCGATCTGACAACCGGTACTCTGGAAGCCGCCGCCGAAACGCTTACCGGGGCTCACGCCGGAGATGAGATCTATCTACTGGCCAGCGATGGAACTGACAGTGTGCTGGTCAAGGTGGACTATTCCGCCCCAACCTCCGCCACGGTCAGCGCGGTCGCGCAGTTTGACGGCCTGGGTGATCTGAGTGGTCTGAGCAGCGACAACATTCTGCATACCGATCCGACCGGCGCGTCAAGTTGATCCTGACAGGCATGAAAAGGTGGGGCCGCCCCGGCCCTTCCTAACGGACCAGCGGAGACATAAATGGCACAGAACGGCCCAGTACCCGTCACTTTCGACAGGCATTCCGATTGCTCGTGGCACAGATTTACATCCTACGATTTCGCGCGCTGCAGATTTGAGTGCGAGATCGTAAGTGCGGAAGTCTCAGAAGCCGCCGCCTCTTTTCCAATTGCTTTTCGATCCTCGGGGGGCGGAGTATCACCTCATGCTATTCTGGCGACAACAGCTTCTTCGGAAACACCATTCGTTTTGGACCAAGGACGCTGGCGGGCCACCTATGTTCCTTCCTTGCTGAGATGCCATCCGTTTTCAATCGAACTGGTCGGTGGTGAAGCGGAACCGTGTGCCGCTTCAGGCAAGCTAGTCGTAGACGAATCCACCGGACTCGTGTCCTGTGACCAATCCGGCAGCCCGTTCTTCGCAAAGGACGGCTTGATCTCCTCTGAACTGGAAACCCTGAAGGCCTTCTTCAAGAGCTTTCTGGCTGATCGCAACGTAACCCGACGTGCCTGCGCGCTAATGAGGGAATTGGGCCTATTCGTCGAATTGACCCGTTTTCAGGATGCGGAGTTGCCCGACGGTTGGATGAGCGTGGACTTTCGACGCTTCAACCAGCTTGGGCCGGCGCAGATAGCAGTTCTGCAATCAAGCGGTGCGATGCAGTTGATTTTCGCTCATCAAGTCTCGCTCAACCATCTTCGTTGGATGCACCATTGCCAGAGGCGTTCTCCCAACGTGGTCAGCAGTCCCTCCAACGGCAGGGAATCCGACCTTGTGGGGTTCTTGGATGCCATTGCCAGGGAACCAGACTTGTCGGACGTGGAGGCCAAATATGCCTACCTCTGATCGACTCATCTTGCCTCTGCTGGTCGGTTTGGTGGCTCTGCTCACTGCGGCTTGTGAGCCGGTCCCGGATCTTGCTCCGGTTGAGATGGCTTTTTCAGAAGGATCAACGGGCGCCGGTGCGACAAAGCCGTCGGGCCATCTGACTCGCAGTTCATTTGGCCAGAGAATACGGCGCGCTGTGGAAATCAGCCCGAACCTCGCGCAAAGCGGGACCGGCGTTGACGCCGCCTTTGCCGATATGGACGCGGCAGAAGGAGCCTTTCTTCCGCAGGTATCACTTGGTGTGAATGCCCGATCGGAACGGGTGGACTCGGATATTGCGAACGTATCGCCATATCTGCGGGTTTCTCAGCTTGTATACGACGGGGGAGCTGCCGCCGGAGACTTGGCAGCCGCGCGGGCCCGTGTGCTCGTAAGCCGTGGCGATCAGCTTCAAACGGCAGCCGCGACGGCCCTTGCCGCAATTGAATCCTATGTGTTGGTCATCGACCGGCGGAAAATCGTTGAAATCGCGTGGGAAAACGTCCGCCGCCATGAGGAGATCGAGAAACAGATCTCCGACCGCGCCGCGCAAGGGGCCGGCTCCGCTGCCGATGTCCTGACGGCGCGTTCTCGGGTCGCGGATGCCAGGACCAAGTTGGCGGATTCCCGGGCTCAGGCTGATCGCGCCAATGCGCGATTCCAAGAAATTTTTGGGGCCCCGCCGGACAAACTGGATCCCCCTGTCCCAGCGCCCAACCTGTCGAGAAGCGACGCCGTCATCGTGATGGACAGCCCGCAGGTTCGACGCGCAGACGCGGCGGTTCTGGCGGCAAAGGCAGACCGCTCTGCCGCAATCGCGCGGCGTCAGCCGGACGTGCGGGTTTCGGCATTTGCCAACCAGGACGACAGCAGGGACGCGAATTTCGGCGTAGACCTGTCGGTCAACTACGAGCTGGACAGCACCGGTCAACGGCGGGCGGCAATTGCCGCCGCCGAAGCGCGGGTCAAACAAGCAGAATTTGCCCGCGAGGTTCTTGTTCGGGAAATCCAGCGCGAGCTAGGTTTCATTCGATCCGACCAAAAGGCCGGCGCCCAGCGTCTGCGCGAGGCCCGCATCGCAGTTGCCGCAAATGCCGACAGCGTTGCCGCCACTCAAGAGCAATTCCAGATCGGGCGCAGCAGCTTAATCGAAATCCTGGACGCGCAGCGCGATTATGTGAACGCACAGGAGCGCCTGATCATGGCGGAGCAGAATTTCTTCCTAACGAACTACGCCGCGCTCAGCCTTACGGGCGACATCATTGATCTGCTCGGCATCCAGCTCAGAACATGGGGCAACAGACCATGACCCAACGCAGCCAGCCTCCTACATCCCTGCCCCTCACCAATTTTGAGGCATGTCTGCTGCATGTGGCGGCAGAGCTTGGCCGGCCATTGACCAAAGCCAGCCTTTTGGCAGCCCAATCCTCGGTCTCTGGTGGGTTGAAGATGCAGGACGCGATCGCACTGGCCCATGACCATGGATTGCAGGCGGGCTTCGGGCCGCGCCGGCTGTCGGAGTTTGATCCCGGCCTCGCACCGGCGATACTGTTGCTCGAGGACCAGCGGGCCGTGGTTTACCATGGCCGTTCGAAGTCTGGCCGTCTGTTGATCCACGACCCAGAGCTTGGAGACAGCATTGGTGAGATGGATGAATGCCAGCTCGACGCCGTCTATTCTGGCTATGCGATGTTGTTTCGTCGAGCATACTCCGAGGAAATCGAAAACAACCCAAGCCAACCGAGCCGTCACTGGTTCCGATCAGCGCTTGTGGCCAATCGTTGGTCGTACTTGCAGGTTGCTCTGGCCGCGGCTCTGACGAATATCCTGGGGCTTTCAACCTCGGTTTTCATCATGACCGTTTATGACAGGGTTCTGCCAAATGAAGCCGTCGAGTCCCTGGTCGCCCTGACCATCGGTGTCGGCATCGCACTGTTTTTTGATTTTGTGCTGAAGATCCTGCGCGCCAGTTTCATCGACAGGGCAGGTCGGAATGCCGACATGTTGATGGGCCGGCTTGTTTTCGATCAACTTCTGAATATCCAGATGAAGTCCCGAACCGGATCGACCGGCGCCATGGCGAACACGGTGCGTGAGTTCGAAACACTCCGCGAGTTCTTCACATCGGCTACGCTGGTCATGGTGGTTGATTTGCCGTTCATCGGTCTGTTTCTGCTTACGATCTACATGGTCGGCGGGCCGCTGGTTCTGATCCCAGCTCTCGCCGTACCAATCGTGCTGATCGCCGGGCTCGCCATTCAGCCGCTTTTGTCCCGCTTGGCGGAACGCAGTTTTTTTGATGGCCAGTCAAAGCAATCCGTGCTGATCGAAACTCTGGCCGGTCTGGAAACGATCAAGACGACAACTGCGGCCGGTACGATGCGGCGACGCTGGGAAGAGGCGATCGAACGACAATCCGGCAACAGTGTTCGGTCGCGTGCCATCACTCAATTCGCATTGAATCTGACCGGTTTCACGCAACAGGCGGCCCAGGTTCTGATCGTGTTTTATGGTGTTTTTCTGATCGCGGACGGCCTGACCAGCATGGGCGCTTTGGTCGCCTCAGTGATGCTGACTGGACGGGCTTTGGCACCCCTTGGTCAGCTGTCACAAACCCTGACCCGGTTCAATCAGGCGCGCAGTGCTTACCGGAACCTTGACGCAATGATGCAAGCCGACAGCGAGCGGCCATCGGGTCGCACCTGGATCAGCCGCTCCAACTTCAATGGGCGTATCACGTTCAACAACGTGTATTTCGCCTACCCAGACCAGGATGAGGACACACTGAAAGGCGTGTCCTTCGACATCAAACCGGGGGAAAAAGTTGCGATTCTCGGGCGGATCGGATCAGGAAAAAGCACCATCGCAAGACTGCTTCTGGGATTGTATCAACCCCGTGTCGGTTCGGTTCTTTTGGATGGGATTGACATCCGCCAGATTGATCCGGGGGACCTTCGGCGCAACATTGGGTCGGTCCTACAGGATGTTTGGCTGTTTTCGGGCTCGGTCCGCGAAAACATCGCGGCCGGCGCCGTACGCCCGCGCGACGAAGATCTAATCCGGGCCGGGCGCATTTCGGGCGTCGAAGACTTTGTATCGCGGCATCCCAGCGGGTACGATCTGATGCTGGCCGAACGTGGCGAGGGGCTCTCGGGCGGGCAACGTCAGACGATCGCCCTAGCCCGGGCATTGATCGGGCAGCCGCCTGTCCTGTTGCTGGACGAACCCACCAGCGCGATGGATCTCAAGAACGAGGCGAACATCATTCAGCGGCTGAAAGCAGCGGCTGCGGATACGACTATGGTCATCGTTACGCATCGGGCCAGTCTGCTGGAACTGGTCGACCGGGTCATCGTGATCGAAAACGGCAAAGTGGGCGTTGACGCCGTCAAGTCAGTTCTCACCAACCGAGCCCAAGACGCGCGGAGGCACATGAATGTCGCGGCATCCTGACCTTGCAAAACTGGCCCGCGAGATGAACGGCGGCTCGGGGTTTCGCGGCTCGGTATTGCTGCTGGCCATAATGGGCTGCATGTTGACCGCCGGCGTCTGGGCTTTCGTCACCGAACTGGACGACGTGGTCCGAGCGGACGGTCGCGTCGTACCGTCAGGCGACGTTCAGGTGATCGAAGCAACCGAACCTGGGGTTCTTCAAGCTGTTCATGTTCAAGAGGGTCAGATCGTCGACAAGAACGCTTTGCTGCTGGAATTGGACGCGACACAAATCGGCAGCGAGCTGGACACCGAGCGGCAACGGGCATTGGGACTACGGGCGCGTATTAAGCGGTTGCAGGCCGAAATTGACGGATCCGATTTGCGGTTCGAGCCCGAGCTTGTTCAACAAGCACCGGACGTCGTTCGCTCGGAAACGGCTCTGTATCTCGGCCGAAAATCGGAGTTGGCCGACGAAATTGCCATTCTGGAACGCCAACGTGAGCAGAGGCAACGCGAGTTGGAAGAGGGGTTGGTGGACCGGGTTACTGCGGAAGAAACACTCAAGGTCCTGTCCGAAGAGCGCGCTTTGATGGAGCCTCTGGTCCGCCGCAAGATGGAACCTGCGACAACTCTGCTGGCCCTGCGACGCAGCGAGGCGGAGTGGAAGGGGCGGAAGGTAAGAGCCGAAGCCGCTGCAAGCCGCCTGGAAACCGGGCTGAATGAAATCGATGACCGCATCACGGCCACCAAAAGCCGGTTTCGCAGCGCGGCACTGACCGACCTTGCCATTGCCACTGCGCAGCTTGCGGCGCTTGAGCCCACCCTGCCCGCGTTGGAGAACCGCGCGGCGCGCGCGCAGGTTCGTGCGCCAGTCAGGGGCATCGTCAACCGAATCCACCGCACGACCTTGGGCGGCTTGGCCCGCAGCGGCGAGGATCTGGTCGAAATCGTTCCGCTGGATGACAACCTTCTGGTCGAAGCCTATGTCCGCCCCGACGACATCGCATTCCTGCGCGCGGGTCAGCAGGTCAAGGTCAAGATCACCGCTTACGATTTTGCCAGATACGGCGCGCTGGACGGCGAAATTGTTCGCATCGGCGCGGATACAATTACACGGTCAGAGCGGCAGGACGAGGAAGTCTTCGTGGTCGAAATCCGAACCAGCGGCACCTTGTTGGACGCCGCTGGACTGGCGGTAGAGATCATTCCGGGAATGATCGCACAAGTTGACATTCTGGCCGGCAGGAAGACCGTTCTCGACTATCTCATCCAGCCTGTTCTCAAGGTAAAAAACCAGGCTTTACGGGATTGATCACGCAGCCGGTGTCTTGAATTGCTGATCGAACAGGCGGCGGAAGCTACCATTCTGTTCCATCAACTCATCCAACTTGCCCTGTTCGATCACCTGACCATCCTGGACAACCATGATCTTGTCTGCCTCAAGCACGGTCGATAGCCGGTGAGCGATGACGATCGTGGTCACGTTCTCCGTCAGCTTGTCCAACGCCTGCTTCACCAGAGCCTCGGACTCAGCATCCAACGCGCTGGTGGCTTCGTCGAGCAGCAGAATTTCAGCCTTCCGAAGAATGGCGCGGGCAATTGCCAGACGCTGTTTCTGCCCTCCTGACAGAAACGCACCGTTCTCTCCGACTTCGGTGTTGTATCCCTTGGGCAGCGACATGATGAAGTCATGCGCATGCGCGGCTTTGGCCGCATCGCGAATCTCGTCCTCGGTCGCATCGGGACGGGCATATCGGAGATTTTCCATGACCGTCGCGGAAAACAAAAACGTATCCTGGCCAACATAAGAAATCTTGCGCCGCAACGAGGCAAAGCTGACATCCTGCAAATTCTGTCCGTCGATCTCGACATAGCCTTGGTCAGGATCGTAGAATCGCATGATGAGCCCGAAGATGGTCGACTTGCCTCCACCCGACTGCCCCACCAGAGCGGTTGTCTTTCCGGCCTCGAAGGTCAGGTTCATTCCATTGATCACAGGCATACCACCGCTGTAGCCAAAGGTGACGTTCCGCAGGCGCACCTCGCCCGGACCGGACCGCAGCTCTTGCGGTTGAGGGCTTTCGCGCATTGGGTCTTCCTGATCCAGCAGTTCGAACATCATCTCGATCGGAACCAACGTGGATTCAATGGTCACCCGCATCCGGGACAGCCGCTTGGCCGGTTCATAGGCCATCAGAAGCGCCGTGATAAAGGACATCAGCTGACCCGCGGTCGGCGGTTCAGTTCCGGCAATTCCCATTGTGCTGACGACCAACACGCCGGCAACGGCTACACCGGCCAGAAATTCCATCATTGGGCTAGCGATGGACTGCAGTTTGGCAATTTCGTTCGATCGCTTTTCGACGCTGCGCACGGCTGCGGTCATCCGCTCGGTCATTCGGTCTTCCAGTGCGAAAACCTTGATGATTTTAATCCCTGAGGATGTTTCTTGCAGCACGCGGATGATCTCGGAAACAGACCTCAACTCGGATTGCATGATCGCGCGGACGCTTTTCAAAAGATAGCGCACACTCAGCAGCGCAACCGGCCCAACGATGAAAAACAACGCCGAAAGCACAGGCTGCTGATAGACCATCACAAAGATGAGACCCACGAGTGTCAGCGCATCCCGAACGAACGTGGTCACGATCACGTCGACCAGCGTTCGCGCTGCACCCGCGCCCCGGGTCACACGCATCAGAAGGTCCGAAGACTCGCTTTTGGAAAAGAAATCCACTCCACGCCGAAGCAGTTTTTTGTATAACTTCTCCTGTTGCTCGGCGATGATGCGGTTGCCGGCGCGCGCCAGAAACACGGACTGGACGTAAGAAGCCAGCGCCTTGACCAGGAACAGCACGATTACTGCTGACGCGATGATATGAACCTGAGACCGCATGTCAGGCGAAGTCATGGCATCGACGATGTTTTCCATCATCCAAGCCGTCCCTGCGGTGGTCGCGGCAACGATCATCATGGCAAACATGGCAACCGCATATTTCTTGCCTTGCGCCCGCAAGCTGTCGCCCACCAGCCGACCGATATGGCCGGATCGCCACTTGGCCCAGGTTTTCCTGATCATAAGGGTCTCCAAATCAAGCTGACGCTTTCTTGCGCGTCAGCGCAGAGTTTGCAAGCTGCCATAACTACGCGCTTCAACACTGCACCGCAAAAGTGCAGCCGGCAGAAGTTAAGGTCACTTCAGCTGGATTTCCAGAGGCAGCCTAAGAAACAGGAGCGCTTCACCAGTAGTTTGGTTCGGCGTCGCGTAAGTCAAATCCAGCCCGCGGAATTGGTCAATCCCATGCTACATCCCCCAGAAAGATATACCCCGCGCCGTATATCGTCTTGATAAGGCGCGGGTTTTTCGGGTCTTCGCCGAGCTTCGTGCGCAGGCGGGAAATACGCACGTCCATCGCCCTGTCAAAGCTTTCACCGGCCGCGCCACCCAGTGTTTCCTGCATCTGCGCACGACTGATCAGGCGTTTGGGACTTTCCAGGAACAACCGCAACACTTCGCCTTCGGCATGGCTGAACGGTGTTTCAGCGCCGGTATCGGACACCAACACATAGCGATCGAAATAGGCGGTCCAGCCGTTGAACCGAGCCACATCCGAAGGGTGTTGCTGTGCCTTGGGCGCACGCAGACGGGCGCGGATGCGGGCCACCACCTCAGCCGGGTCAAAAGGTTTGGTGATGTAGTCATCAGCCCCCAACTCCAGCCCCGTCACCCGGTCCTGCACCTGCGCCCGACCCGAAATGATGATGACCGCCGCCCCCTGTTCCAGTGCCAGCCGGTGCACCAGCGCCAGCCCGTCGGTATCCGGCAGCGACAGGTCCACCAAGCAGACATCCGGCGTGACCCGTTTCAGTGACGCCTCAAATTCACGGGCGCGGGCAAAGCTCTGCGTTCGAAACCCGGCATCCTCCAACGCCTCAGTCAGAATCCGGCGGATTTCGGGTTCGTCGTCCAGAATGGTCACCAGGGGTTGGGTCATCAGGCGGCCTCGGTTCGGATCAGCGCGGACAATTGCGCGCGGGTGAAGGGTTTGCGCAGGACCGGCGCCTTGGCAAGAGCCTGACGGTGCAGCGGATCATCATAGGGCAACGAGGTCATCAGGATCACCGGAAGTGGTAGAGCAAGTCGTTCGATCAGATCAATGCCGGTGGCAGCGCCCTCCAGCCGGATGTCCGACAGGATCACCGATATGTCGTCCAAGCTGTTGGCCAGAACCAGGGCCTCATTCGCCGAGGTCGCCTCGATTACCGACAGCCCCAGATCGACCAGCATGTCGCGGAACTGGTGGCGCAGATCGTCGCTGTCCTCGACCAGCAGCGCCAAGCCCGACTGAACTGGCGGCGCGGGCCGGTAGGGCAGCCGCAGCATTACGGATGCGCCCGAGGGCGTGTTGCGCAGTTGCAGGTCTCCGCCTGCAAGCTTCACCGTGTCATAAACCATCGGCAGGCCCAGCCCCGACCCCTTGCTGCCCTTGGTGGTGAAAAACGGGTTCAGCGCCTTGTCCAGCGCATCCGGCGAAAACCCCGGACCGGTATCGGACACGGTGATTTCCACCCAGATCCGGCCGATCGCATGGGCACTGATGGTGATCTGACCGCTGCTGCCGCAAGCGTCGCGGGCGTTCAGCACCAGGTTCAGCAACGCGTCCTGAACCATGCCCGGGTCCAGCATCAACGCCTCGTCCGGCAGGGTGTTGACCACCGACAGCCCCACCCCACGCGGGAGCGAAGGCGAAGCCAGCACCCGCAGATCCTCGAGCAGGCCGCGCATGTCGGTGGCCTGCGGCTGCGGGGTGCGGTTGCCGGTCATGTCGGCGATGCGGTTCAGCAGCTGCCCACCGCGCCGCGCGGTCTGCTGGGTTGCCGCGACAAGCTCGGCGGCGTCTTCGGGCAGGTCCATCTTTTCCAGCTTGGCCTGCATCCCCAGGATGATGGTCAGCAGGTTCGAGAAATCATGCGCCAGCCCACTGGTCATCTGCGCGGCCATCGCCCGGCGTCGGGTCTGCTGCAGGGCCACGCGGGCCTGAGTTTCCTCGGTGATGTCCACCGACATGATATAGACGCCGCCCGTGCCATCGGGCGTGAACGAGACACGGATACGGCGCGAATCCTGATCCTCGGTGAATTCGAACACCGAGGCCTGCCCGTCATAGGCTTGTTGCAGATGCGGCCGGACCCTCTCGTAGGCGTGCGCGCCGAGCGCCTGCGAGATGTGCAGCCCCAGGATGTCCGACGGCCGGCCCGGCAGGACCGAACTGAGCCGCCGATTGGAATAGTCGTACCGCCCTTCGGCATCCAGATGCGCAATATGGGCCGGCATCATCTCGGTGGTCATGCGGGTGCGCGCTTCGATCTCGGTCAGCTGGCGCTTGGCCTCTTCCAGCGCGCTGATCGTGGCGGCCAGTTGCCGGTTGGTGGCCGAAAGCTCTTCGGCATGGCCCAGCAACTGGTCCGACAGCTCCTCAGACCGGCTGCGCAGCAGCTCTTCGACCCGCTTGGTGCTGGTGATGTCGGTATAGACGGCGACCCAGCCACCGTTGGGCAGCGGCGCGCCCTCGATCGAGATCACCTGGCCGTTGGGGCGCACGCGCTCCATGTAGTGCGGCTCGAACGCCAAGGCCTGTTCGACCCGGACGCTGACCAGATCATCGACCGATTGATCGTGGCCATACTCGCCCCGGCTAGCCAGAAAATGGATCGTGTCGCTGAACAGCGCGCCCGGCTGCACCAAGGCTTCGGGCAGGTCGAACATTTCCTGAAAGCGCTTGTTGCTAACCACAAGGCGCAGCTTGTCGTCATAGATCGACAGGGCCTGACCGATCAGGTTCAGCCCTGCGGTGGTCATCTCTTTGATGCGCTGTTCGGATATGTCCAAGCCGATCCTCCCCTGGGCACAGGCCTATCACCAGTTTCCAGGCAGGTGTAGGGGGGCCGGATGCGACCGGTTGGCCCCTAGCCGGGTTTGCGGGCGATGATCCAGACGGGGTGATAGGTCAGGCGCACGCCTTCGGGGCCGGAAAACGCGGCGCGATAGCGCGTGCTGAAGTCAGTCAGATCGGCGCGGGTCCAGACCTGCGCCGCGCGGCCGTTCACCCCGGTCTGACGCAGGTGGCGCAGCACGTCCAACGGCGTGTCGAACCACAGCGGTTGCCGGTCTTGCCACAGGTCGAGGATTTTAACCTCGGGGCCGATGCCTGCAGCCAGATCCTCGGGGGCGCACAAGCCGGGCGCGCGGGCGGCCGACCCCAGCGCGGAAAGCTCGGTGTACTGGTCGGGGCCGAATCCCGAAACGGCCACCCAGCCACCGGGTGCGACCTGATGCATGGCGCGGCGGACCACGGCCGCCGGATCGTTCAGCCATTGGACCGTCGAGGCCGAGGCGATCAGGTCGGGCCGCGCGGGCCATGTCACATTTCGGATATCGCCGTGCAGGAAATCCGCGCCCCATCGCCGCGCAGTTTCCTGGGCCTCGGCCATAAGGTCGTTGAGCGTGGACCGGGTGAACGAAAACTGCTGGTGCAGCGCCTCGGTCAGATGGCCGGTGCCGCAGCCGATTTCGAACAGGGTGCCAAAATGGCTGGGCGCCCCGAGATCGACCAGCCGCTGCGCCAATGCGCGGGCGATCCGGGCCTGCGGGCCAGCGGCGCAATGATAGCTGCCGAAGCTGCGGCTGAAACTGCGCCGGATGCGGTCGGTGGGCATGGCGTTCATGCGAACCACTCCGCCCAGGTCTGCCCCGCCGCGAAAGGCTGGTGCGGGCCAGGGATGCGGCGCACGGTGTCCGATTGGCCCCAGGCCATTTCCTGCGCAGCCGTCGGCACGATGCGGTCCGAAGCGGAGATCCAGACCCGGTCGAACCCGGGATCGGGCGCAGGTCCGCGCGCCGCGATGGCCCGCAGTTCCTCGGCCGCGGCGGCAAAATCGATCCCGGGCGCGGGGCCTTCCAGCCCGGCGCGGCGGCAGAACCGGGCAAAGCTGGCCGCGCTCAGGCCATCAGCCGTGGCCGCCACAGTCTCGGGCGCGATGCCCCGGTCTGCATCTGCAGGAAACAGCGTGCCGTTGATCGCAACCTTGCGGACACAGGTCAGCCCGTGCCCCGCCAGCCAATGCGCGGCCGACGCGACGCCGAAGGAATAGGCCAGCAAGCGGACCGTGTCATAGTCGCCGGTTTCGGGCAACGCGTCATCGAGGTTGCGATAGTAGTCCACCACTAGAACATCCGCCGCCCCGGTCAGGCGCGCAAACGGCGCAGGACCCAGCGCCCACCCGCCGAACACCAGCGTCAACTGCGCTCCGCCGTCACGGGTCAGCCAGTGCCGCCTCATGCGTCGCCTCGCGCCAGTTCGACCATGGCCGCCGTCACCCGGCTCAGCGCGTCGCCCGAGATCACATAGGGCGGCATGCAGTAGATGTTTCGCGCGAAGGGACGCAGCCAGACCCCGGTTTCCGGCGCCCGCCGATGCGCGATACGAGGATCGACGGTGTCCGTCATCTCGATCACGCCGATGGCGCCCAGCACCCGTACATCGGCGACGCCGGGCAGGCTGCGCGCCGGTTCCAGTTCGGCCTTCATCTGCGTCTCGATGGCCCGTACACGGGACTGCCAGTCGCCGTCTTCAAGCAGCCCCAGGCTGGCGATGCCAGCCGCACAGGCCAGCGGATTGGCCATGTAGGTTGGGCCGTGCATGAACACGCCGGCCTCGCTGTTGCCGATGCCATAAGCCACCTGTTCGGTGGTCACCGTTGCGGCAAACGAGATATGCCCCCCCGTCAACGCCTTGCCCAGGCAGATGATGTCCGGCGTCACCACCGCATGGGTGGCGGCAAACAACTCTCCGGTCCGGCCGAACCCCGTGGCGATTTCATCGAAGATCACCAGAACGTCGTGGGCCTGACACAATGCCTTGGCCCGGCGCAGCCACTCGGGGTGATAGAAATACATGCCGCCCGCGCCCTGCACGACCGGTTCAAGCACCAGCGCAGCCAGCCTGTGCGCCTTGTCCCGCAGCAACTGTTCCAGAGCGTCGAGTCCGTTCTGCGCCGGGTCCCCTGGCCAGTCATCGCCCAGACGAACGGACGGGCGCGGCAGGAAATGCTGGATCGACAGCGCACCGCGGAACAGCCCGTGCATGCCGTTGACGGGGTCGCAGACGCTCATCGCCTTCCAGGTGTCGCCGTGATAGCCGCCGCGGATCGTCGCGAACTCGACCTTGTCGGTGCGGCCATGGGCCATCTGGAACTGCACCGCCATCTTCATCGCCACCTCGATCGAGACCGAGCCGCTGTCGCAATAGAAAATCCGGTCCAGCCCCTCGGGCAGCAAGGCCACCATCTTGCGGCCAAGATCAATGGCGGGCCGGTGGGTCAGACCGCCGAACATGACATGGGGCATCCGGTCCAGCTGCTGCTGCATGGCGGCGGTGATCGCCGGGTGACGGTGTCCATGGATGGCGCACCACCAGGAGGACATGGCGTCGATCATCTTCACCCCATCCTCGCGGAACAGATACACGCCCTCGGCCCGGTCGATCAGATGCATCGGGCCCGGGTCGGCCACGTTCGTGTAGGGGTGCCACAGGTGGCGGGCGTCAAATTCCAGCGGGGTCACAGGGCACCTCGGATCGTGTCCATGTCGATCGCCTCGAAGGCATGGCGCAGGGTGTCGGGTGTCAGATTCTCGATCTGGCCGAGGCGTCCCAGGTGGGGCACCTGCGACATCTGGATGATGGTCTGTTCGACCTCGGGTTCGGGGTCGCCGATGAAGGCAACGCCAACCACCGGGCAACCGACCCCGCGCAGCGCCATCAGCGACAGGGTCGTGTGGTTGATCGTGCCGAGGGCCGTCCTGGCCACCAGGATCACCGGCGCCTGCCAGCGGGCGAACAGGTCAAGGTAATAGGCCTGCCGGGTCAGCGGCACCATGACGCCCCCTGCCCCTTCGATCACCAGCGGGCCATCGGTCTGCGGCAGGGTCAGCCGGTCAAGGTCGATCTCGACGCCCTCGGCCTCAGCCGACAGGTGCGGCGAGGCGGGCAGGTTCAGCAGATAGGTCTCGGGCAGGACTGGTTGGCCGGACAGGCGCGCCACGATCTGGCTGTCGGTCTCCTCCTCAAGCCCCGACTGCACGGGCTTCCAGTACCGCGCGCCGAGGGCGGCGGTCAGCCCGGCGGAAAACACGGTCTTGCCGACACCGGTGTCGGTTCCGGTCACGATCACTGAGGTCATGCGGTTCCTGCCTGTTGTTCGGCGATGGCCTGAAACACCGCCGTGATGTCCTGTGCGCCCACGTTGCCGGTGATCGAGACCCGCAGCCGCGAGCTGCCGCGCGGAACGGTGGGTGGGCGGATGCCGCGCACGTCAAAGCCTCTCTGTTGCAGTCGCACAGCGCGATCCATCGTGGCCGCATCCTCGCCCACGATTACGGGCATGATCTGGCTGTGAAATCCGGTCAACCCGCACAGGCGCGCGGCCTCGGCATGGGCATGGGCCATCCGGTCGCGCGCGGCCAATGTCAGGCCAGGATCCTGCCCCACGGCCCGCAGCGCGCCCCGCACGATGGCGGCGTCCAACGGCGACGGTGCTGTCGCAAAGATGAACGGCCGTGCCCGGTTGATCAGTGTGTCGATCATTTCACGCGGTCCGCAGATCAGCCCGCCACTGGCGCCCAGCCCCTTGCCGCAGGTGTGCAGGGTAAGCACCTCGGCGTCCAACCCATGGGCCAGTCCCTGCCCGTTCGGGCCGAAGACGCCCGTGGCGTGGGCCTCGTCCACAACCAGCACCGCCTGCTCGGCTCGGGCCAGCTCGGCCAGGGCGGTCAACGGGGCCAGATCGCCCTCCATCGAATAGACGCTTTCGACCGC
This sequence comes from Ruegeria sp. CRTD044, assembly GCF_059613485.1. NCBI lineage: Bacteria > Pseudomonadati > Pseudomonadota > Alphaproteobacteria > Rhodobacterales > Roseobacteraceae > Ruegeria > Ruegeria sp. CRTD044. Next base: position 58,522 of record NZ_JBXWSP010000011.1, read on the forward strand.
GATCCAGACCTGGCCCGTGCCGCCTTGCGCACGCCAGTCGGCCAGCACCGCGCGGGCCGCCGAAATGTCGTTATGCGCAAAGCCACGGGTCTCGGCCCGACCCAAGCGCATCCCTTCATGCGCGCTGGCATGAACCAGCTCGTCATGCAGGATAAGATCCCCGGCTGCGGGCAGGGTCGAAAAAATGGCTTGATTGGCCTGAAACCCGCCGCCCATGTACAGCGCCGCCTCGGCGCCGAAAAAGGCGGCGGCCTCGGCTTCCAGCGCCTCGTGCTCGGGGTGGTTGCCGCGCAGCAGGCGCGACCCGCCCGAGCCCAGCGGAACGCCGCGGTCCAGCGCGTCCTGCGCCGCGCGTTTCAGAACATCGGAACCGGCCAAGCCCAGATAGTCGTTGGAGGCAAAATCCAGCCCCGTGCGGGGCGCAAGCCTGCGCAGCCGATGGCGCGTTTCCAGCACCTTCAGCGCATTGCCCAGCCTTGCGGTCGCTGTCATTCGGCCGCGTCCACGCGGGCCTCGGACTCCGCCTCCATCGGCTGGATGCCCAGCTTGGCGAACAGGATCGCGTCCTTGCTTTCCTCGGGGTTTTCGGCGGTCAGCAGCGTGTCGCCGGCAAAGATCGAGTTGGCACCGGCAAAGAAGCACATGGCCTGCATCTCGTCGCTCATGTCGCTGCGGCCAGCGGACAGACGGACGTGGGACTTCGGCATCATGATCCGCGCCAGCGCGATGATGCGCACGAAATCGATCGGGTCGACCGGCTTGGCGTCAGCCAACGGGGTATCAGCCTGCGGCATCAGCATGTTGATCGGAACCGAGTCCGGCGCCTCGGGCAGGTTGGCCAGCGTCACCAGCATGTCGATCCGGTCCTCGCCATTTTCGCCCATGCCCAGAATCCCGCCCGAGCAGACCTTCATACCCGCCTCGCGCACGCGGTTCAGCGTATCGATCCGGTCGGCGAAGGTGCGGGTGGTGATCACCTCGGGGTAGTAGCGCTCGGACGTGTCGATGTTGTGGTTGTAATAATCCAGCCCGGCATCGCGCAGCTGCACCACCTGGGTGTCGTCCAGCATGCCCAGCGTCATGCAGGTCTCCATGCCCATCGCCTTGACGCCCTGAATCATCGCCACCAGTGCATCCATGTCGCGCGCCTTGGGTTCACGCCATGCGGCGCCCATGCAGAACCGGGTCGAGCCGGAGTCGCGCGCCTTGCGGGCCTCGGCCAGAACGCGTTCGACCTCGATCAGCTTCGAGGCGCTCAGCTTGGAGCCGTTTCGCGCGGATTGCGAGCAATAGGCGCAATCCTCGGCGCAGCCGCCGGTCTTGATCGACAGAAGCCGCGACATCTGCACCTTGTTGGGGTCAAAATTCTCGCGATGTACGGTCTGCGCCCGATACAGAAGATCCATCAGCGGCAGGTCATAGATGGCCTGAGCGGTTTCGCGGGTCCAAGTGTTCGATGTAGCCGACATTTTATAGATAATTTTTCCCGATGATTCAGATTTACTCGGGTTTATCAATAAAGCCGGAAAACGCAACATCCGCGATGTCACAGGCGCAGAAAATGACCGTGACCGCTAACGGCGATTCAACCGTGAAGTGGCTTGTTGTTCGCCGCCCGATAGGCCTGCACATAACCGCGCGCGACCGAACGGACAGCGCGACCGATCTGGGTGTATGCCTCATCCGCCAAATTGGCGAAAGATACTCGTGCCGACCAGTTCGGCGCATCGAAACCGCTGCCGTTCAGCAGCACGATCCCATAGTCCTCGGCCAGTTTGAACGCGATGTCCAACGGGTGGACGTTCTTCTTGATCCAGTCCACGACCTCTTCGCCGACGTATTTTCGCAGCCAGAATTCGAAGTCGATGATGCCGTAGTAGGCATCATAGTGATCACCCGGCTGGACCTCGATCCCCAAGGCTTCGGTCAGCAGGTGGAACCGTCGATGCACCAGTTCGATACAGGCGGCCTGATAGGCTTTCTTTGTGTCGACCAACTCGCAGAGCGAAAACAACGTCATCATGACTTGCTGCGGCAGGGATAATCCGGCGGTGTGGTTCAGTGCCACATCCCGGCTGTCGGCCACCAGCCGGTCGACGAATTTGATCTCGCTGGGGTGCAGGCTAAGCGTGCCGTAACGCTTGTCGAGCTTCTGCTTGATCTCGGCCGGGTGCGCGGCGAGCTTTTCGTCGAAGATATTATCCTGGGCGACGGCGATCACGCCGAGCCGCCAACCGGTGCAGCCGAAATATTTCGAATAGGAATAAACGCCGATAGTGTTGCGGGGCATGTAGCCCATGACCGAGGTGAAATCATGTACGAAAGTGCCGTACACATCATCGGTCAGGACAATCAGGTCCGGCCTGTGGTTCTCGACCAGATCCGCGAGTTTGCGCAGAGAAGCATCGCTGAGGGCCACCGAAGACGGATTGCCCGGATTGACCAGAAAGAAGGCCTTGACCTTGGGGTCCTTCAGCTTTTCGACTGCAGCATCGGTCAGTTGGAACCCATCTTCCTCGTCCGTTTCAACGTGAACGGACTCGAGGCTGTAATCCTCAAGTTCGGGCATCTCGAGATAGGGCGTGAAGATCGGCGTGCACAGGGCAATCGTGTCGCCCGGGTTCAGCAGCCGGTTGGCCTTGAGCGATTTGAAGATATAGCACATGGCCGCTGTGCCGCCTTCCACCGCAAACAGGTCGAACTGCGCATCGGGACGGTGTCCGGCACACATGGCCCACATCAGGTATTCGTGGGCGATGGCGGCGTTGTGTTTCAGAATACGGTCGGGAACAGGGTAGTTGTCGCCGATGATCGAGTCCGTCAGCTCGTGCACGAATTCGTCGGCGTCGAAACCAAAGGCCCGGATGGCGTGGTCGACTACATCCAAAAGCGTGTCGGCGCCCGGCATCTCGGAATTGGCCTTGCCCCACTCCAACAGACGGTCATGGCAACCTGCCATTGCCGGCATCCCCCCCAGACCCGCCGGATGATTCATGACGCGGCGCGACTCGGTCACGGCAAACTGGCCAAGCGCAAAGAACGCTTCACGCGGGCGGGTGGCGACCCAATTGGGATTGCCCCGGCCGGCATTCAAAAAGGCGCTGTTGGATTTGCGCGCCTCGACCGAGGCCAGCTTGATCAGTTCGTCCTTGATCTGAAAGGGGCTGAGGGCTTCGTAATCGTGCAGCTTCAATCTGTCCATGACTCAAGACCTTTCCAAATCAACTGAGGATCAAAACGACGACCATCCCGAATATCGTCAGCAGGGTGTTTCCGATCGCGTAGGGCATGCCGTAGCCCAGGGCCGGAATCCGGCTTTGCGCGGCCTCCTGGATCATGCCGAGCGCAGCCGTCGTTGTGCGGGCGCCCGCGCAGGCGCCAAACAGGATGGCAGGGTGGAACTTGAATACGTAATGCCCGACATAAACTGAGAAAATCATCGGCAAGGACGTGGCCACAATGCCCCATAACAACAGCGCGATACCCGCCTGCTGCAAACCGGCCACGAAACCGGGCCCGGCCGATATCCCGATGACCGCGATGAAGACATTCAGGCCCAGCGTATTCATCAACCACAGCGACGGTGCGGGAATGCGACCGAAGGTCGGGTGAACGGTGCGCAACCACCCCAGCAGCAGCCCGGCCAGCAGCGCGCCACCAGTGGTCGACAGGCTGATTGGAAAACCGCCCATTGTAATTGCAAGCGTGCCTATGACACCCCCGATGAAAATACCCCAGCCCACAAAGGCCAGATCGGTCGTGTCAACGGGCCGGTCGGCGTACCCGATTTCGGCAATGGCCGCCTCGACATGGCGCTTGCTGCCCAGAATGGTCAGAATGTCACCGCGATGCAGAACCGTGCCCGGCAGCAGCGGCAGATCAATCATGTTGCGCGTCAGCTTCGACACATACACGCCACGTGCCTGAGGCATCTTGCTGAGCTCATCCAATGTCTTGCCGTGCACGTCCTTGCTTGTGATCAAAACGTCCAGTTTTTCCGATGGGATGCTCAGCAGTTCGGGCGCATCGGCTTCCTTGAGGCTGGGCTCGAGCGCTCCGACAAGATCACCGCGCCGGCCTGAGAACATCACGACATCACCCGCTTGCAGCACCGTGTCCGCGTCAACCTCGACGATCTTGCCACCTCGGCTGAGGCGTTCGGCATAGACGCGGACGCCGGGCAACAGGTCCTTGACCGGCTGGCCGAGCAATTCGCTGCCTTCGGGAATCTCAAAGGCGCGCGCCTCGATCGCGCGATAGGCCGAAACGATGCCGCCGCCGGTCTCGACATCCTCGCCGCCACTCAGCTTGGCCTCGTATTCCTTGCAGGCGGCCATCAGGTCAACACCGATCAGGCGCGGGCCGATCTTGGCCAGAATGATCGCCGACCCGATCGTGCCGTAGATATATGTCACCGCATAGGCGACCGGGATCTGGTTGGAATAGGTTTTGGCCTGCTCGGCCGACAAACCCAACTGGTTGATTTGGTCGGTCGCCACTCCGATCGCCGCAGAAATCGTTTGCGAGCCGGCATACAGGCCCGCGGCGTAGCCAAGCTCGAGCCCGGCGATCTTGGCCGACACGACCGGCACGACCAGACACAGGGCGAGAACGCTCAGCGCAAAAAGCACCTCGCGCGCGCCGTCAACTTTGAGGCCGCGAATGAACTGTGGCCCAACGCCGTAGCCAACTGCGAAGATGAACAGGATGAAGAAGGTGGACTTCACCGCTGAATCGATACTGATCTGTGCCTGCCCGATCACGACGGCCGCCAACAGGGTGCCCGTGACCGAACCCAGACTGAACCCCATGACCTTGATTGGTCCGACCAAAAACCCGATGCCGATGGCGAGAAAGACAGCCAGTTCCGGATAGGTTTGCAGGATATTCACCAGCCAATCGACCATACTGCGCCTTTCGGGTTTGTTACGTCGCTCAGTCCACCCTGAACGTCAGCTGTCCGGAGGCCCGGACGATTGCGATCAGCGCAGGAATTTCCAAGGTCACGATACCCCACGAGGACCGTTTGTCCATTGAGTTATCTGAATTTGTTTGGCTACCGAGCCGCTCGCAACTGTGTCCGCCAGCGGCGGCACAGGTGTGAAAAATCGTCGGCAACCGCCTGGATCAATCGAACCTGCGCACTGATTTCGGCCCCTGGGATGTCACGGAATGCAGGGACAGGGAATGATCCATGTTCCGCATACGGTGGCGCAGCATTTCACGACCAAGCCGCGCCAAATCAGCTGCGTAGTCAGGGTTTGCGGCGACATTCTCTGCCTCGCCCCGACCGTGGTGGTCGAACAACAACGGCGGCAGGTCAGCTGCGAACTCGACCAGGGTAAAGCGCTCGTTACGCAAGATGCCCAGACACGAGTTGCTGTGACCCGTTTCAAGATCACGCTGAAACTGAGTGGGCGTCAGCGGATCGGCAAAGTCCAGCTCACTGAAGGAATACCGGCGCCAGTCCTGTGGCCCGGCACCACGCAGCAGCGGCAGCAAGGATCGACCATCCATCGAGTTCGGGAGCTCTTGCCCAACCCAGTCCAAGATCGTGGGTGCGACATCAATTGACTCGGTCGGCACCTCGACGCGTTGGCCGGCCATCCGAGCGTTGCCAGGCATGCGAATGATCAGCGGCGTGTGGTAAGCCGCGTCATACACCGACATTTTGCCCCACGAATAATGATCGCCCAGCATCTCGCCATGATCCGCAGTGATCACCACCAGCGTGTCATCGTACTGGCCGCTGTCCTTGAGAAAGCGGATGACCCGGCCGATATGATGGTCAACCTCGGTTGCCAATCCAAGATAGACGGCCCGCAAGGTCTGCGTGTTCTCATCCGTCGGCCCAACTTCGGAAAAACCTTGCACGCAGTCTTTTGGTGTATTCGAGTCCAGAGCGGGTCCAAAGAACGGGTGCACGGCCTTTTCGTCCTCGGGGCTGGGTAGACGGTTTGGCAAAGGCAACGCGTCGGGATCGTACATCCGGTTGTAGGGCGCGGGGGCCACCAGTGGCGGATGCGGACGGATATACGTCAAATGCGCGAACCATCCCGAGTTCCGATAGGCGGCAATTCCGTCCAGAAACCTGTTGGTCAGAAATGCGGTGTCGCTGTCCTCGGCCTTGTAGAGGGCCGGGTCGTTCAGTTTTGGGGCCGACCCATCCGGCGAAACCGGCTTGTAGAGATCCCAGTAGTCTTCGAACTCGTATCCCCGGCGCATCAAGTAGGAACGCCAAAGAAAGGACTCCTCAAGTCGCATTTCGAGTACTTCGTGAAACCCGTGCATCGGGCTTTCGTAGGTCTTCACCGACGGATCATTCGGATGATGAACCCGTGGATCGGCCGAGGTGTCTGTATAGCCGAACAGCATCGGCAGATAGCCGGCTTTTCGCATCTCGGTGGCGATGTTTGGCGTGTCATGGCGCAGCGGCGTTCCATTGCGGACCGAACGATGGTTCATCGCATATTGCCCGGTCAGGATCGAGGCGCGGGACGGCCCGCAGGGATTGGTAACGGAAAAATGCCGGTCGAACGAAACGGCCTCGTCCATGAAGGCGCGCAGATTGGGCAGGTTGACATGATCAGCCAGAGCACCGCGCAGACAATCGGCCCGCAATTGGTCGATGATGATGAAAAGAACGTTTCCTGCTTGGCTCATGCCGTGATTCCCATTGGAAAACTGGTGTTCGACGGTGCGGACTGTGTCGGGGTTCCCTCGGGCAGGCAACCGGTTTTGTGCCAATTCTCGCCTCTTGGGCGACCCGGGCCGTGCAAACCGGTAACCCCCGCGCCCAAATCGCCGCCCGGTTGAACAAAGCCATTGCGGGTCGGAACAGTTTCCCGTCTGATACCGGCATGACGAAGCCCTCGATCGCAGTCGAACAGGAAGGCGACACAGCGCGCGTGATTGTGTCTGGCGAAATGCTGACACAGTCGTTGAGTGGCGTCGAAGACGCCTTTCGCGCCACCCGCCCGGATGCGGCGCATGTGACGGTCGACATGTCCGAAATCGATGCGCTGGACACCGGCGGCGCGTGGCTGATCGCGGACCTGAAAAACCGGTGCTCGGCCATGGGAGCGACCGTGGCTTTCGACGGGTTGAAACCGGCACATTCCGCGCTGCTGGAAACCGTCTCGGAGAACATTCCCAAGGACATTCCCGCCGAGGCCCCGCCAAAAGGCTTCATGCCATGGCTTGAGAGCCTGGGCCAATCAACAGTGGGCGCCGGGCGCGACACCATGTCGATCCTCGGCTTTCTGGGCCTGACCCTGCACCGGCTGGGCCGCACGATGATCATGCCGTGGCGCCTGCGCCGCGCCGCGGTCGTTTCGCAGATGGAGGAAACCGGGTTCAAGGCCCTGCCCATCGTGGCGCTGATGGGGTTTCTGATCGGCGTGGTTCTGGCTTTTCAGGGGGCCACCCAGTTGAAACAGTTCGGCGCGGAAATTTTCGTGGTTGAGTTGATCTCGATCTCGGTATTGCGCGAGTTGGGCATCCTGCTGACCGCCATCATCGTGGCTGGTCGATCCGGCTCGGCCTTCACCGCCTCGATCGGGTCCATGAAAGTGCAGGAAGAAATCGACGCGATGCGCACATTGGGTCTGGACCCGATCGAGGTGCTCGTCATTCCACGGGTTCTTGCACTGCTGATAATGCTGCCGATCCTGGGCTTCGTGGCCGACATCGCAGGCCTTTTTGGCGGCGCCCTGATGAGCTGGATCGATCTGGGCGTCAGCCCCGGAATGTTCATTACGCGCCTGAAGGAAAACACCAGCGTCTGGCATCTGGCGGTTGGGCTGATCAAGGCGCCGTTCTTTGCCATGGTCATCGGGGTGATCGCCTGTTGGCAGGCAATGCAGGTCAAGGGTTCCGCCCAAAGCGTCGGCCAACGCACCACCGCGTCAGTTGTTCAGTCGATTTTCATGGTCATTGCCATTGACGCGCTGTTTTCCATTTTCTTCTCCGAGATCGGTGTCTGACATGGATGGATCCGCTCAGACATCGACCGCTAGGCTGGACGCGCAGCGCGAAGCGGTGATCCGTGTGCGCAATCTGCGCAACCAGTTCGGTCCGCAGGTGGTGCATGACGACCTGAACCTGGATGTCTGGCGCGGCGAAGTGCTGGGCATTGTCGGGGGGTCCGGGACCGGCAAGTCCGTCCTTCTGCGCACCATCGTCGGGCTGAACAAACCGACGGCAGGCAGTATCGAAGTTTTGGGTGTCGACGTGCTGAACGGCCCCGAGACCGACCGCCGCCGCATCGAGAAACGCTGGGGCGTGGCCTTTCAGGACGGGGCACTGTTTTCCTCGCTGACCGTGCTTCAGAACGTCATGGCCCCGTTGCGCGAACACACCGGCCTGAGCGAGAGCCTGATGCGGGCGCTCGGCAGCCTGAAAATCGGTCTGGTCGGTTTGCCGCAGCTGAGTTGTGGCAAGTTCCCGTCAGAGCTGTCAGGCGGGATGCGCAAGCGGGCCGCGCTGGCCCGGGCGCTGGCATTAGACCCCGAGATCGTGTTTCTGGACGAGCCCACCGCCGGGCTGGATCCCATCGGTGCCGCGGCATACGACGAATTGATCGGAGAATTGCAACAGGCCTTGGGATTGACCGTTTTCATGGTAACACATGACCTAGACAGCCTGTACGCGATCTGCGACCGCGTTGCGGTTCTTGCAGAAAAGCGCGTGCTGGTGGAAGGTCCGATTGAAGACATGACCAAGGTCGACCACCCTTGGGTGCAAGAGTACTTCACAGGCCCCCGGGCCCGCGCGGCGCAACAGAAGGGGCAGGACAGGTAGAAGCGATGGAAACCCGGGCGAACTATATCCTGATCGGCGCGTTTACACTGGCGGGCATCCTCAGCGTGTTCGGCTTCTTCCTGTGGCTGGCCAAGTTCGAAGTCACGCGCCAATACGCGTACTATGACGTGCTGTTCGACAACGTGTCGGGCCTGTCAGCCGCCGGTGGCGTCAGCTATAACGGTCTGCCCGTAGGACAGGTGATTTCGCTGGACCTGGATGACGATGACCCGTCCAAAGTAAGGGTCCGGCTTGAGGTTGATGCAGACATTCCGGTGACCACAGACACGATCGCGCAGTTGCAGTCGCTGGGGGTGACCGGCGTCAGCTATGTCGAGCTGTCGGGCGGGTCGCCCGATGCCGAGAGGTTGCCGCAGAACAGTGTCATCAAAAGCAAGCGCAGCGCCATCCAATCCCTGTTCGAAGGCGCACCCAAGGTCCTGGACGAGGCGGTGACCTTGCTGGAAAACCTGAACGCGGTGGTGGATGACAACAATCGCAAGGCCGTGTCGGACATCCTCGACAACCTGGCTTCGGCCTCGGGCCGGCTGGACAAGACCCTGAACGATTTTGAATCCCTGTCCAGCGATCTGGGCGGCGCGGCAAAGGACATCGGGGCCTTCACCAAACGCCTGGATCAGTTGGCCGATACTGCAGAAACCACGCTGACCACCGGAACTGATACGCTGAACAGCATCAAAACGGCCTCGGAATCGGCCAAAACCGCACTGGACAGCGCTAACCAGACGCTGGCCACGGCCAACAAGGCCATCGAAGACGACGTTCGCCCCTTCATCGAGCGCGGGTCGCAACTCGCGGACCGCCTGATCGGGTTGTCGGATGAAGCCGCGGTCACCATGGCAACCGTCAACAACACGTTTGCCAACGCCAACCAAACGCTCGACTCGGTGACCTCGGCCATGGATACGGCAAAAGGAACTCTGGCATCCGCAGAACGCGCGTTCGACTCAGCCAATCGCGTGATGGACGAAGACGTTGCACAGGTTGTTGCCGACATCCGAAACGCCGCCACCAAAGTGGCCGAAACGGTAACGAACGTGACCGACAAGATCGACCAGATTTCAGCGGACGTTCTGAGCGCGTCGCAATCGGCATCGGACCTGTTGGGAACGATCGACGGCATCGTTCAACAAAACCGCCGGCAGGTTTCGGACTTCCTGCGGGTCGGACTGCCACAATTCGTTCGTTTTGTGGAAGAATCCCAACGCCTTGTCATCAGTCTGGACCGTCTTGTCGACAAGGTCGAGCGCGACCCCGCGCGTTTCCTTCTGGGCACCCAAGCATCGGAGTTCCGTCAATGATCAGGCCCCTTCTTCTGACCCTTGCTATCACGACGCTGGGCGGATGTGCCGGTCTGGGCACGTTGAAACAGGCCTCGAAACCGAACGACCTGTATCTGCTGACCCCCAAGAGCACATTCTCGCAGTCTTTGCCCCGGGTGCAAAAACAGATCGTCATCCAGGAACCCACTGCAACCGCTGCGGTCAATACCGACCAGATTGCCGTGCAGCCAACGCCCCTGCAGGTCCAGTATCTGCCGCGTGCCCGGTGGGTGGATCGAGCACCTTTGATCGTTCAGGCGTTGATGGTCGAAAGCTTTGAAAACAGCGGTCGCGTCGCCGCCGTGGGCCGTTCGACGGTCGGCCTGCGCGCCGACTACGTCATCGTTCCGGACCTGCGCGAGTTCCAGGGGATTGTCGTCGGAGAAACCGAAAACTCGAAAACCGTAAAGATCGAAGTGCGAATGAACATCAAGATCATCGACGAGTTCGAAGACAAGATCATCGCTTCCAGTTCGTTCCAGGAAGCCGTTGTCTCGACCAGCGACGAGACGCCGGATCTTGTCGCCGCTTTTGACACCGCCTTGGGCAAAACCATGCGCGACGCGGTTGAGTGGAGCGTGCGGAAGATTCATTCACACGCTGCCAACAATCCGCGCCCGTCGTTGAACTGACGCGGATTGCCCGCCCTTTATTTTGACAGGGATTGCGCCAAACGCATCAGGGTCACGGCTTCGGCCCGATACCCAAAAGGATCGCTCCCACGGGCCGTGTTGCCCATCGCAATTGCATCATCATAGCTCCAGTCGGACAGGTAAGTGCCGCCGCGCAAAAGCTGGCCGAAACCTGCAATCGCGACGGAAAACCTCACGTCATCCGTCTGCCGGCCCTGCCCGACTAGGATCGGTTGCTCGATCAACTGGCTGCGCGTGTCGCCGGGTGTTTTATAACGCAGCTTGAAATAGCCGATTTCATCACTGTCCGAAGCGGGGGCGGTGTTTCCATACCGTAGCGGTGCATTGCGAATTGCGTTGGAGCCGACCGGCGTGACTTCGTAGATCGCGGTCACGCTGTGGCCTGCACCTATGTCGCCCGCATCAACAGTGTCGTTCGAAAAGTCCTCGCGGCGCAAAGCGCGAGTTTCGTACCCGATCAGGCGGTACTCGGCGATTTGGGCAGGGTTGAATTCGACCTGAATCTTGACGTCGTTGGCAATCGGAAACAGCGCACCGGTCAGTTGGTCAACCAGCACTTTGCGGGCCTCGCTCAGCGCGTCGATGTAAGCCGCCTGTCCGTTTCCGTTCTGGGCCAGGGCCTGCATCGTAGCGTCATCAAGGTTACCGCGCCCGAAACCCAAAACGCTCAGATATGTTCCGCTGTCGCGCTTGTCAGAGATAAACTCCTTCAGAGCTTCAGGATCTGACAGACCGACGTTGAAATCCCCGTCCGTGGCCAGAATGACCCGCGTCACCTCGCCCTCGGCGGCCATGTCTTCAGCCACCTGATAGGCTTGCTGAAGCCCGGCTTGTCCCGCTGTGGATCCGCCCGCGTCCAACTGTTCGAGCGCCCGCAGGATCTTGGCCTGGTCGGCTGCGGTTGTCGGCTCCAGAACCTGGCCCGCACTGCCTGCATAAGTCACGATCGACACCTGATCCGCGGGTCGCAACTCGGGCAACATCAGGCGCAGGGACTGTTTCAACAAGGGCAACTTGTTGGCGTCCTGCATCGAGCCCGAGGTGTCGATGAGAAAGACAAGATTGAGCGCCGGACGCTCCTCGATCACCGGAAGCGTTCCCTGAATGCCGATATGGACCAGTCGGGTACCGGTATTCCAGGGGCTGGGCATGACCGTGATGCTTGGCTGAAACGGCACCGCGCCGTCCGGCGCCGGATAGGTGTAGGGAAAGTAGTTTACCATTTCTTCAATCCGCACCGCGTCACGCGGGGGCAAGTGACCAGCCAGAAGCGAGGACCTGACGATGGCGTAAGATGCGGTATCGACATCAATCGAAAACGTCGAAACCGGTTCTTCCGCGGTGACCTTGAGTGAGTTGGTTTCGGCGTTTGCAAATTCTTCGGACGACTGCTCGGGTCGCGCTGGCGGATGAAAAGCGTCACTCGAAACCGAAGGGGCCACTGTGCTGTCACCGAGGTGGCCTTGCGAGAGAAGGCTGCGCTTTGCCAGAGGTTCCAGCGCTTCTTCCACAACCATCGGCGCTTCGACAACGGGTTCCTCAAGATCCATCTCGGCCGTTTCAGCGTCTGATCTTCCGGATGGCCGAACCGCCTGCGGCTGGCCGATTACTCGGGTCTCAGTACCGAACCTCGGGGACAGCACACCGTCCCGTATCTGCGGCACGATCATGATCAGCGCCACGGCAGCGATGGCTGTTGTGGCGGCCAGCGCGCCGCGGGTCGAAATTGCATTCAACATGGCTTTGGTTCCTTCTGTCACGCGGGCCAACGGGCCTCGCTTGACATTGGGACGCGTACCGGGTCGGGATCCTTGGAACTCGGCAAAGTTTTTTCTGGCCAGTTCCAGATTGACGGCCCGCCGCTTTTCATCCGGTGCAGGCGTTGCGGCATCCATCAGTGTTTTCAGATCATCGAGCTCATCACTCATTGGGCAAGCTCCTCTTGTTTGATCGCGCGCAGGCGCTTTCGGGCTTCGGACAGGCGCCATGAGACCGTGCCCTCGGACACGCCCAGCACGTCGGCGGCCTGTGCATGGGTCATTTCATCATCCAGCGTCAGCGCCAGTGTCTGGCGCAGATCTTCAGGCAAGCTCTGCATGGCCCGTTGCAGCCATGACAAGGCCTCGGCCGTCTCGACGGCTTCGGCGCGCCGCATCTTTTCCACATCGCCCCAGCCGATTGCTGCCCGGTTTCGGCTGGCCGTTCGACGCCGCGCATCGTGTGCCGCGTTGCAGACGACCCGATACAGCCAGGTCGTGAATTTTGAATTCGCTCGAAAACCGACAATTTTTGCGGGCAAGGCTGCACATATGTCCTGCGTCAGATCTTCGGCGACCTCGGCGCTGCCGGTCAGCCGAAAGGCCAGCCGGAACACGCGGTCATAATGCCGCCCAAGCAGCGTCGCGAACGCTTCCGCGTCCCCGTTGGCGGCCCCATGGGCCAATTCTTCATCCGAGGTCAGTTTGCTCATTCTGACTATTCAGACGCAGGACAGGAGCTGATCCTTGGAACATTCAAGAAAAAATTCAGAAATGGCTGGCCGACGCCTTCTGCCAATCCGCCGCAAATTCCTGCGGCACTGTGCCTTTCAACAAGGCACCTGGCTCGATAAAGGTGTAAAGCTCCGCGTATGAGCACTCGCGCTCGTTGGCAATTCGGCGGTAGATATCGGATGGGCCAAGGTCAGATACGCGCTCTTTCCCCATTGCACCCAGTATTTCGCGAAAGCTTTCCAGGGTGGCGTCATGAAAGCGGTGAACCCGCTTGCGTTTTTGCGGCACGTTGACCGCGCGGCCACGAATGGGATCCTGTGTTGCCACGCCCGACGGGCAGCGGTTCGTATTGCAATGCAGGGCCTGAATGCAGCCCACGGCGAACATCATCGCCCGCGCCGCATTGCACATGTCGGCTCCAAGCGCGAATTTCTCGATCATGTCATAGCCGGTTGCCACTTTGCCTGAACAGATCACCCGGATTTTGTCCCGCAAGCCTACTCCGCGCAGGCAGTTGTTCACGAAGATCAGCCCTTCGTTCAACGGTACGCCCAAACGGTTGGTAAATTCCACAGGCGCAGCGCCGGTCCCTCCCTCGGCCCCGTCAACGGTGATGAAATCGGGCAGAATGCCCGTTTCCAGCATGGCCTTGCAGATCCCCATGAACTCGGACCGGTTGCCGATGCACAGCTTGAAACCGACGGGTTTGCCCCCGGACATTTCGCGCAGGTGCTGCGCGAAATGCATCAAGCCCGTTGGCCCGTCAAAGGCCGAGTGAATGGGCGGCGAAATCACATCCTGATGCACCGGTACGCCACGAATAAGAGCGATCTCTTCATCGACCTTGGCCGCCGGCAGAACACCTCCATGGGACGGTTTCGCGCCTTGAGACAGCTTGATCTCAATCGCCTTCACGACATCCTTCTGGGCATTCTGGGCGAACTTGTCCTTGTCAAAGCCGCCCTCTGCCGTCCGACAACCGAAGTATCCGGTGCCAATCTGCCAGATAATATCGCCGCCTTCGGCAAGATGGTGCGGCGACAGCCCGCCCTCGCCCGTGTTGTGTGCAAAACCACCATCCTTGGCCCCGCCGTTCAGGGCGCGGATCGCGTTGGCGCTGAGTGCTCCGAAGCTCATCGCTGAGACGTTCAGCCGCGATGCGAGATAGGGCTTTTCACACTGAGGACCGCCAAGCATCACACGCTCTTCGCTTTCCGGAACATCCTTGGGCGCAAGCGAGTGGTTGGCCCGGTGATACCCGACTTCGGTGATATCGTACTGGGTGCCGAAGGCCTGAGTGTCGACCTGTCCCTTTGCTCGTGAATACACCAGCGCGCGAATGATCCTGTTGAAGGGCCGCCCGCTTTCGTTGGTTTCCACGAAATACTGGCGGATTTCCGGGCTGACGAACTCCAGCATATACCGGAAATGGCCCAGAACCGGATAGTTGTTCAGTACGTTGTGTTTGGTGGTCAGCATGTCGTACAGCCCGACCAACGCGTAAGGGACCAGCAAAATCAGCAGCCAGAATGCCGGAGGCCAGTACAAACCCCAGACCACGGTCAAAGGCAGAACCACATAGGTCACGACATAATAGATTCGACGTACGATCATCTTGCTCTCCCTTGGGCCAATCGGTCAGAGGTTGGCCTTGAGTTCCTTGACCCAGTTGTCCCACTGAGCGTGTTCACCCTTGGCCAGCAGGATGCCTTCTTTCAGTTTCGACATGCCGAAACCCCAGGCCATCTTGGTATCGATATGCGGAGGCATGACCAACTCGCCGGGCGTGACCATGGCTTCGATGATGAATGGCTTTCGGCTGGCTTTGGCCCGCGCGACGGCCTCGGGGATGTCAGCCGCATGTTCCACACGGACACCATCCCCACCGCAAACCCTCGCGTATTCCGCAAAGTCCGGGTTCACCAGATCGGTAGCAGCGCGATTCAGCGGATAACCCGCCACCTCCATCTCCATCTTCACGAAGCCGAGCGTCTGGTTGTTGAAGACCAGCACCTTGATGGGCCACTCGTAGCGCACGGCAGTCACGAAATCCTGCATGGACATGCCAAAGCCGCCGTCCCCGCAAAAGGCCCAAACCTCGCGCTGCGGATCCAGTGCGGCGGCTCCCAACGCCGAAGGCAACCCGGACCCCAGTGACGAATGGTTGAACGACCCCACCATGCGCCGTCCGCCTTTCATCCGGGTATGACGCGCCACCCAGACCGTGCATTCGCCGATGTCCATTGCAAATATCGCGTCATCGGCAGCCTGGTCGGAGACCTGCCGCGCGAACAGCTGCGGGTGGAGTGGCTCGGTGTCGCGCTCGAGGCTGGAGTCGCGGTCTTGCTGCGCAAGCCATTTCGTACACAGCTTGACCTGGTGATTGGCAAACGACCTGTCATCCTTCGCTGCCAACTTAGGCAAAAGCAGATCCAGCGTCGCGCCCACATCTCCCAGCAAGCCCGATGCGATGGGCGCGCGGCGTCCCAGATGTTCGACGTTGCGATCGATCTGGATGATCTTCGCGTTTTCCGGCAGGAACCACTCGTATGGGAAGTCCGTCCCCAGCATCACCAGCACATCGCAGTCGCGCACTGCATGATACCCGCCGGGATTGCCGATCAACCCGGTCATCCCGACCACGTTGGGATCATCATAGTCAAAAATGTCCTTGCCCTTGAGGGAATGCGTGATCGGCGCGTTCAGCCGCTGGGACAGAGCCAGAACCTTGTCCTTGGCTTCTCTGCATCCCACGCCGGCGAAAAGAGCGACTTTCCTGCCCGCGTTGATGATCTCGGCCGCACGGTCGATTTCGGATTCGGGCGGGATCAGCGTTGATGGCGTTTTCAGGATCGGGTGCAGTTGGTGCAAGCTGGGCACCTTCTGTTCGGATACGTCGATGGGCAGTTCGATCCGCACGACCTCGCGGTTGATCAAGGCGCGTTGCACGGCGATCTGAGCCAGTCGCGGCATCTGGTCCGGCGAATTGATCACGGCCTGATAGCCGCAGACATCCTCGAACACCTTCTCTAGATTGACTTCCTGGTGGTATCCGGTCCCGCGCTCCCGATGAGCGACCTGACCTGTAATCGCCACGACCCCTGCACCCTCGCGCCGGGCGTTGTACAGTCCATTGATCAGGTGAAGCGCTCCGGGACCGACAGTTCCGGCACAAATCCCGATCCCACCGGTCAGATGCGCCTGGGCATAAGCTGCATAGGCTGCGTTTTCCTCGTGCCTGACCCCGATCCATTCGAACCGGCCATCCCCGCGCATGGCTTCAAGCAGGGGGTTGAGCGCATCGCCCGTCACGCCGAAGATCTGGCGTCCTCCGGCATCCGCGAGAATATCCAGCAATACCTTGCATACGGAATTCGACGTCATGACCTGCCCTCTGGTTCCGACCCCATCGGGCCTGTCCCGATAGATCGTGGGCAGGTTGCCCTTTGATTGCAAGCCTTTGTACAGCCACCCTAGGCATCGGGCGGATTTGCGGTGGCTTGGTTGCGGCGGTTGAACCCAGGCGGCACAGCCGCTATCCAAATCCAAACCCCACAGGCGGAGAAGCGTCCTTGGCTAAAACTCAGGCGGCAGTTTCGGGGAAGCCCATGATGTACGCCGCCGTCTTTGTCGGCGGGGCGGCTGGGTCGATCCTGCGCGAACTTTTTGCGCTGGAAATTCCGGGGATGCCGTTGCTGACATCGACCTTCGGCATCAATGTCGTGGCCTGTTTCATTCTGGGATGGCTCTACGCCATACGAGGCCGGGTGCATGCCCATGTTCTGCACCTCGGGGCCGTTGGTTTCTGCGGCGGATTGTCGACGTTTTCGTCCTTTGCCGCCGAACTGGAACGGATCGCTGAAACCGACGGCTGGTCGGTCATCTTCCCGTTGGCGGCCGAAGTCATCTGTGGTTTGGGCGCGGCCATTCTGGGCGAGGCAATCGGACGCCGCCACCACTCAGGGGAGCGGGCCGAATGACCGATCTGTATCTGCATGCCGTGTTTGGGCTGGGCGGCGGACTGGGAGCAGTCCTTCGCCACTGGGTCGCGCGGGCCATCACCCACGACCTGCCGGTCTCGACGCTGGTCGTGAACGTATTGGGCAGCCTGTTGTTGGGGCTTTGGATCGGTTACCTGGGCGGGCCCGTGGAGATGGCCGAAGAAGAAAAGCGCCTGGTTTTCGGTTTTTGCGGAGGGTTCACGACATTCTCCAGCTTTGCCTACCAGTCTCTTGAACTGCAGCGTGAGCGGACGATTGTCCTTGCGGGTGGAAACATCCTGCTCAGCCTCGGACTGTGCTGGCTGGCCCTGTGGCTGGGACTGTGGCTGGGACTGTGGGTGATGGGCTAGCCGGTCGCTACATGCCCGGCATGTGCATCCGCATAGCCAGATTGCCCAGGATCCAGACCGTTCCAAGAATGATGATCAGCAGAACCAGCGTCGAGAACAGGACCAAATCCAGATCTTCGCGGCTGCTGCGGCGACGGTCGATATGCAGGAAATAGACCAGTTGAACGATCAACTGCGCCAGACCCAACAGCCCAATTGCAAGATAGACACCCTTGGTCTCGATGCCGAACCAGTAGGCGATCGCAAACACGATGAGTGTCAGCAACAGCGAGCCGCCATAGCCGACGACATACCGGCGCCGCTCACGCCTGTGCATCTCGGACCGTTTATCCATAGGTCAGCCCTCCGAAATACACGATGGTGATGATGCCGATCCAGATCAGGTCAAGGAAGTGCCAGAACAGCGCCAGCCGCACCACGCGCGAGATCACGAGGTCGGTCATCCCCATGACCCGCAGTTGAATGCCAAGAACGACCAGCCAAACACAGCCCGCCGCCACATGCAGCCCGTGCAGAGGCACCAGCCCGTAGAAGGCGGACAGGAAACCGCTGCGCTGCGGGATGCCGCCCTTTTCCGCCATCGACATGAAATCACGGATCTCGAGGACCAGAAAACTCAGCCCAAGCAGCAGCGTAACCGCGAACCACAGAACGATCCGACCGCGCGGCAGGTTGTATTTCAGCGCCAGCATGGCAAGTCCAACAGTCAGACTGCTGGTCAACAGGATCAGCGTCTGGGCAAAGATGCTATAGAGATCGAACAACTCGTGCGGGCCCGGACCACCGGCCTGCGCGTCGATCATGGTGATGTAGACTCCGAACATCAGTCCGAAATAGACTAGGTCGCTCATCAGAAAGACCCAGAAACCGAAGGTCACCACTTCGGTCGCCTTGTGGGCGCTGGCATGACGCCGCCCAAGGTTCAGACCGGGGTAACTGTGGGTTGGTGCAGGCTTCATGTCGCTGCCTCCAGATCCGGTCGGGCAAGCCCGGTGTTTTCTGGCGCGCCTTCGTGATCCCGGTTCACAGGGGTCGTGTTGCGGACCAGGTCCAGCCAAGCCTCGTGCTGCCTGCGCACGTCTTCAGCAGAAACCACTTCTTCGGTATCGGTCTGAAAGGTCCACAGGATGAACGACAGGATCATCATCACTGTCACCAGCGCCGCCAGCCACCAGATCCACCAGACCAGCGCAAACATCCACACACCACTGAGCACGCAGAGCACGAAACCGATGCTAGTGTTGCGCGGCATGGTGATGTCCTCGTACCGGTCGGGGTGCGGGTAAGCCTCGCCACGCTCTTTCGCGGCGGCAAAATCGTCGCGGTCTGTGACATGCGGGATGATCGCGAAATTGTAGGGCGGCGGCGGCGCGGGGATCGACCATTCCAGCGTGCGGGCGTCCCAAGGGTCGCCAACCGGAACGCGGCTCTGTTCGCGGTTCCGGATGCTGACCCACAGCTGCACGACGACCGAAAGCAAGGCCGCCAGAATGACCAGCGCGCCGATGACGGCCGTGATCATGTAGGGGTGAAAGCTCGGGTCCTCCCAGCTGTAGGAGCGGCGCGGCATACCCATCAGACCCACGAAATACAGCGGCAGGAAGGTCAGCATGAAGCCCACCGTCCACAGCACGACCGAAATCCGCCCCCAGGCCTCATCCAGGCGGAAGCCAAAGGCCTTGGGAAACCAGTAGTTGTAGCCAGCGAGCAAGCCGAATAGGACACCCGGCAGCAACACGTTGTGGAAATGCGCGACCAGGAACAGCGTATTGTGCACTTGGTAATCGACGGTCGGGTTGGCCAGGATCACACCGCTGAGCCCCCCGATCACGAAAAGCATCAGAAAGGCCAGCCCGTACAGCATCGGCACCGAGAACCGGATGCGGCCGCGATACAGGGTGGCCATCCAGTCATAGACCTTAACGCCGGTGGGAATGGCGATCAGCATCGTGGCGATCCCGAAGACCGCGTTGATCAGGGCGCTTTGGCCCATGGTGAAGAAATGGTGCAGCCAGACGGTGAACGACAGCACCGCGATCGACATGGTCGCGATCACCAGCGAGTTATAGCCATAGAGCCGCTTGGCCGAGAAGGTCGCGAAGACTTCGGAATAGATGCCATAGGCCGGCAGAACCAGCAGATAGACCTCGGGGTGGCCGAACAGCCAGAACAGGTTGGCATAGTTCATCATGTTGCCGCCCAGGTCATTGGTGAAGAAATGGAAATCAAGATACCGGTCGGCGGCCAGCAACAGCGCCGCCACCCCCAAAGGCGGCATGGCGAACACGATCAGGATCGAGCTGCAGATGATCGTCCAGCAATACATCGGCAACCGCATGAATTTCATCCCCGGCGCGCGCAGCTTGTAGATCGTGACGGCAAAGTTGATCCCCGTCAGGGTGGTGCCAATGCCCGACACCACGATCGCCCAGATCCAATAGTCCGGCCCCACGCCTGGATTGAAGGCCGCGCCGGTATAGGGCGGATAGGCCGTCCAGCCGCCGGTGGAAAACTCGCCCACCACCAGGCTGACCATCAGCATCATCCCCGCCGAAACCGTCAGACCGAGGCTGATCTGGTTCATCACCGGAAAGGCCACGTCGCGCGCGCCGATCATCAGCGGGACAAGGAAATTCGCCAGTCCGAACACGAAAGGCACCGCAACGAAGAAGATCATGATCGTGCCGTGGGTGCTGAACAGCTCGGCAAAGTGTTCGGCCTCGAGGAACCCCTCGCCCGGCCCGGCCGCCTGTTGGGCACGCATCACGACGCCTTCCAGAACGCCGCGCGCCAGCATGACGATGGCAAAGACGATATACATGATGCCGATCTTCTTGTGATCCGCGCTGGTCAGCCAGTCACGCCACAGCGGCCCCCACAGGCGAAACCAGGTGAGCAGCCCCAGAACCGCGACCACACCGACGATCACGACGCCCGCCGCGGCATTGGCTACGATTTCATTCGTATTGGGATCCTGGATCAGCCCGGCGATGGGGAAGGCATCCCAGTTCAGACGGCCGAAGAAACCGGACTCGGCAGATGTCATTGCTTGTCCTCCTGCCCGTATTGAGCGGTTCCCGGTTGCTGATCCTGTGGCAGAGGTTGCCCGTTGTGATACCGACCCAGAATGCTGTGGAACAGGTCGCCGTCATCCAGACGGAAATACAGCGCATTGTCCGGCATCTGCGCGGTGCCAAGCGCGTTCTGAACTTCGTCCCGGTCCGTCCGCATGGCTAACGTCCGGTAGGTTGAAGGGTCCAGAACGATACCGTTCTGCCGAACACGGTCGACCCATGAGTCGAAATCCGGCGGCGGCATCGCGACCGTCTGGAACTTCTGCTTGGTGAAGCCGCGCCCGTTGTACTGGGTGTTTTCGCCCTGCATTTGTCCGGGGGCATCAGCCACGAGATGCAATTGGGTCGTCATTCCCGGCATCGCATAGATCTGCCCTGCCAGGGCTGGAACCATGAACGACTGCATCACCGTGTCCGTCGTCAGTGTCAGGGCGACCTGTTGTTTTGTCGGTACCCCGAACTCACCCACCGTCGCGATGCCCAAGTCGGGGTAGATGAACAGCCATTTCCAATCCAGCCCCACCACCTGCACGCGCAGGGCTGGTTCATCGCCGAACGGGGCCGCGTAAGGGTCCAGCCGGTGGGTTGCTTTCCAAAGATAAAAGGACAGCAGCGCCACGATCACCACCGGCACACCCCACATCGCGGTTTCCAGCATGGGCGAGAAATCCCATTTGGGCCGATAGGCAGCCGGGCTTTGCGCGCGGCGCCGATAGCGTAGAGCGATCAAGGGGACCAAAACCAAAACCGGAATGACCGCGATCAGGATCAACGCGGTTGCGCGCACCAGGTGTGTTTTTTGGACCGCCGCAATAGGACCTTGAGGATCCATGAAACTGTCGCTGGCCAGAGCCGATTGCGCCGTGCCCAACCACAATACGACCACGATCAGCGCTGTCAGTACCGCAGGTATAGTCCTGTTTCCACTCACGCCGGATCGCCCTCATCAAACCTCAGGTTGGTGCAACTATCGGCAGAGTCAGCAAATTTCACAAGGTTTTTCCCCGGCGGCCAGGAACCACGTCACCGTCGAGTTGACTTGACCAGTGGCTCGGGTCAGTCATTGTGTCATGCGTTTACTGCTTTTTCTGATTGGACTGATCGCGTTTTCCGTCGCAGCGATCGCGCAGGACCGAGCTGTGGTCGAGCGGCAGTTTCAGGACTGGTTGCAGCAACAGGTGTGGCCGTTGGCCCGGGCACAGGGTGTATCGCGCCGCACGTTTGACAGCGCAACCGACGGGGTTCGCCTGAATTGGGAGCTGCCTGATCTTGTTCCGCCGGGCTCTCCTACACGGGCACCCAAAAAGCAAAGGCAAGCCGAGTTCGGGTCCCCCGGCCGGTATTTCAACGCAAATTCGGTTCAGGGTGCCGCCACCGGCGGTCGGGGTATGGCCAAGCGTCATGCGGAAACGCTGCGCCGGGTCGAGGAACAGACCGGCGTTCCCGCCCGGATCATCCTTGCGGTCTGGGGCCGAGAAAGCGGCTATGGGCAGGTTCCGATCCGGCATGACGCGATCCAGGTGCTGGCCACCAAAGGTTTCATGAGCACGCGCGCGGATTATTTTACCGGCGAACTGATCGCCGCGCTGCAGATCGTCCAGGGCGGTCACGTGAACGGCCGCGCGATGAAAAGCAGCTGGGCCGGTGCGTTGGGCCAGCCGCAATTCATGCCGACCAGCTTTTTGAACCACGCCGCCGACGGTAATGCAGACGGCCGGGCCGACATTTGGGGGTCGGCAGACGACACGATTGCGTCGATCGGAAACTACCTCGCGCGGCACGGTTGGGTCAGCGGCCGCGATTGGGGGTTCGAGGTGACCGTACCGGCGTCTGTGTCCTGCGCGCTTGAGGGTCCCGACCAGGGCCGGGCGATCCGTGACTGGGTTGCCATGGGCATCACACGTGTCTCGGGCCGCCCCTTCCCCGAACACGAGCTGCGCGGCGAGGGCTACCTGATGATGCCGGCTGGCCGGAACGGTCCGGCCTTTGTCGTAACGCCCAATTTCTACGTTCTCAAAGACTATAACATGAGCGACCTCTACGCCCTGTTCGTGGGCCATGTGGGCGATCGCATTCAGTATGGCGTGGGCGATTTCAAAGGCCGCTGGGGCAAGGTGGGCGGTCTCTACAGGTCGGATATCGCGGCCATGCAGCAGGCGTTGATCGCGATGGGGCATGACGTGGGTGGTGCCGACGGGCTTCCGGGATACAAAACCCGCCGGTCGATCGGCCGCTGGCAGGAAGAAACAGGCCAGCGCGCCACCTGTTTCCCAGAGGCCGACATGAAATCGCGGTTGCGTCCCTGACCGCTGGCGATTCGCCTGATTGGGCGAAAGCGGGCGGCGAAATTCTGCCGAAACAGACCGCGCCACAGACTGCAATCCGAGCGGCCTGGGCACGAAAATATCGCAACGATACACGCCATCGTTACAAAATTTCGGCGACCACGCGTCATGAAGTTTCTTTCTACCTTTAGGCGATCCGGACTCATGGGAAGGCTTTAACCCTGCCCAAAATAGTGGCACGGTCTCGGCCAGCGAGAGGAAGCTCTTGCATCCACTTCACCGACTGCAATCCAGAAAGCTGCGACGCAGTGTTCCTTGCGAATTGGCACAACCCAAAATTCAAAAGAACCGGGTCCCAGCGGATGTCGGGCAACCAGGGCCGCCGGACGCCATCCCATATGGATGCGCAGACCGCCGCCACAATAATTGGGAGAAGATCATGAAAACCATCCTTCGAAACTCGGTGGCGGGCCTGCTGTGCTCGACCTTCATCACCGGTGCCGCGCTGGCCGCGGGCACCCATCCGGTCACCGGCGAGCCGCTGGCCGATGACCAGACCTTCGTCTACCGCGTGCTGGACGAGCACAGCTCGGTCGACCCGCAGGTGGTCGAGGACGTGTCGGGCGCCGAGATTGTCCGCGACCTGTTCGAAGGTCTGATGAATCAGGACGAAGACGGCAACCTGGTTCCGGGCGTGGCCACCGGCTATACCACCAACGAAACCAAGGACGTTTACACCTTCACCCTGCGCGACAACGCCAAGTGGTCGAACGGCGATCCGGTCACCGCACATGACTTCGTTTTTGCCTGGAAGCGTGCCGTCGATCCGGCCCTGTCCTCGCCCTATGCCTGGTTCATGGAGCTGATGTCGATCGAGAACGCCGCCGAGATCATCGCCGGCGACAAGCCGGTCGACGATCTGGGCGTCAAGGCTATCGACGATCACACGCTGGAAGTGAAACTGAGCGCGCCGCTGCCCTATTTCCCGCAGATGACCACGCACTCGACCACCTTCCCGGCCCCGCAGAAGGTCATCGAGCAGTTCGGCGATGAATGGACCAAGCCCGGCAACATCGTCTCGAACGGCGCCTATGTCCTGACCGAGCACCTGCCCAACGAACGCTCGGTGCGCGAGCGCAACCCGATGTACTGGGACAACGACAACACCATCATCGACAAGGTCGTGGCCCTGGTCATCAACGATGAGAATGTGGCCCTGACCCGTTATCTGGCCGGTGAGCTGGACCGAACCGAGGTACCCGCAGGCCAGTTCCCGCGCCTGAAGAAGGAATACCCGAACGAGGCGATCAGCTTCCCGCGCCTGTGCAACTACTACTATACGTTCAATCTGTCCGACGGCGGCCCCGAGGCCTTCAAGGACCCGAACGTGCGACAGGCCCTGTCGCTGGCGGTTGACCGCAAGATCATCACCGAGAACATCCTGGCCGGCGGTCAGCCCGAAGCCTACACCTTCGTGCCCGAAGCCACCGCAGGGTTCACTCCGCCGGTCGTGGAAATGGCGTCGATGACTCAGGCCGAGCGCGACGAGCTGGCTAAGGAATTGCTGGCCGAGGCCGGATACGGCCCGGACAACCCGCTGAGCTTCGCGATGGTCTACAACACCTCCGAGGCGCACAAGAAAGTCGCCGTGGCCCTCAGCCAGATGTGGAAGCAGAAGCTGGGTGCGCAGGTCGAGCTGGCCAACATGGAATGGAAGATCTTCCTGGAAGAGCGCGGCAACCAGAACTTCGAGCTGGCCCGCGGCGCATGGTGCGGCGATTACAACGAAGCCTCGACCTTCCTGGATCTGCTGCAGTCGGATTCCGGCTATAACGACGGTAAGTACAACAATGCCAAGGTCGACGAGCTGCTGGCCCAGGCCAAAACCTCGGACGATCCGGCCCCGTTGTACACCGAGGTTGAGCGGATCATCGCACAGGAAACCCCTGTGATCCCGATCTACCACTATGCCGGTGTCTACATGATGGACAGCGACGTGGGGAACTGGCCGGTGAACAACGTCGAGCAGAACTGGTACTCGAAGAACCTCTACAAGATCGCCGAGTAATCATCATCCTTTGATCGCGCCCTGCCCCGGACCGGCTCCGGGGCAGAGCCAATAATTGGGGGCATGAAATGCTTGCCTATGTCATCCGGCGACTGCTGATCGCCGTTCCGACGATCCTGTTGCTGATCGTCGCCAGTTTCTTTCTGATGCACTTCGCGCCCGGCGGGCCCTTCACCTCGGAGCGGCCGTTGCCGCCGCAGGTTCTGGCCAATATCGAGGCGCGTTACGGGCTGGATCAGCCGCTGTGGAAACAGCTGTGGGATTACCTGTACAACATCGTCGTGCATTTCGATTTCGGCCCATCCTTCAAGTTCAAGGACCGCGACGTGAACGACATCATCGCGCAGGGCTTTCCGATTTCGCTGACCTACGGGATGCTGTCCTTCCTCGTGGCCACGCTGGTGGGCGTCAGTTTGGGCATCGCCGCTGCGATCCGCCACAACAGCTGGATCGACTATTTCGCCGTGGGTCTGGGCATCGCCGCCCAGGCGCTGCCGAACTTCATCATGGGCCCGATCCTGATTTTGACCTTCACCCTGTGGCTGGGCTGGCTACCGGGCGGCGGCTGGAACGGGGGTCAGTGGCAATACCTGATCATGCCCGTCATCGCACTTGCGACCTCGTACATGGGGTCGATCGCGCGGATCACCCGGTCATCGATGCTCGAGGTTCTGAACTCGAACTTCATCCGCACCGCGCGGGCCAAAGGCCTGCCGACCCGCACCGTGATCTGGCGTCACGCGCTGAAACCCACGCTGCTGCCGGTGGTGTCCTATCTGGGGCCGGTCTTCGTCTATGTGCTGACCGGTTCGGTCTTCGTTGACATCTATTTCTCGACCGGCGGGCTGGGGCAGGCCTATGTGGGTTCGGCCCTGTCACGCGACTATGCGGTGCTGCTGGGGGTCACGATCCTCTATGGCGTTCTGACCGTTCTGGTGAACCTGCTGACCGACCTGGCCTATGCCTGGTTCGATCCGAAAATCCGTTACTGAGGGGGCTGGCAAGTGCTTGGAAAATCTCAGAAAGCCGCCCATCTGGCCGAAGACATCACCGATTACACGGTCATTCAGGGGCGTTCGCTTTGGCAGGACGCGCGGATGCGTTTTGTCCGCAACAAGGCCGCCATGGCCAGCGTGTTCATCCTGGGCCTGATCGTTCTGTTCACGATCATCGGGCCCTACTTTGCCGTCTGGAGCAACGAGGAAATCGACTGGAACGTCATGGGCGACGTGGCCGGCATGGGTATGCCGTCCATCGAAACCGGCCACTATTTCGGCGTCGACGATCTGGGGCGCGACCTGTACAGCCGGGTCATCCAGGCCACCACCACCTCGTTGCTGGTGGGCCTGATCGGGGCGGCCACCGCGCTGATCGTCGGCACCTGCTACGGCATCGCCGCCGGTTACATCGGCGGGCGCGTCGATGGCGTGATGATGCGCTTCGTCGACATCCTGCTGGCCATTCCGGCCACGCTGGTCATCATCCTGCTGCTGGTCGTGGCGGGGCGGTCGTTCTTCATGCTGTTCATCGCGCTGGGTGCGGTGGGCTGGCTGACCATGGCGCGGATCGTGCGCGGCCAGACCCTGACCCTGAAGAACCGCGAGTTTATCGAGGCCGCCCGCGCCGCCGGTGTCAGCGAGTTCACCATCATGTACCGCCACATCCTGCCCAACCTGCTGGGCGTGGTGATCGTCTATGCCTCGCTGCTGGTGCCCGAGATGATCCTGACGGAAAGTTTCATCTCGTTCCTCGGGCTGGGGATCTCCGAGCCCTATACCTCGTTGGGTCGTCTGATCGCCGAGGGCGCCGGAACCATGGGTTACGGCACGTTGTGGCAACTGATGTACCCCCTGGCATTTTACGTCACCATTATCATCACGATGTTCTTCATCGGCGATGGCCTGCGTGACGCACTGGATCCGAAGGACCGCTGACATGAGCCTGCTTTCCGTAAAGAACCTGAGCGTTCAGTTCGACACGCCCGACGGGGTGGTCGAGGCCGTCAAGAACATCAGCTTTGACATCGCGCCGGGCGAATGCCTGGGCATCGTCGGCGAAAGCGGGTCGGGCAAAAGCCAGACCTTCATGGCCGCGATGGGGCTGCTGCCGCCGGCGGGCCGAGCCACCGGGTCGGTGCTGTTGAACGGGCAGGAAATTCTGAACCTGCCCGTGAACAAGCTGAACCAGATCCGCGGAGATGACGTGGGCATGATTTTTCAGGACCCGCTGACCGCCCTGACCCCGCATTTGCGGGTCGGCCAGCAGATGCGTGAAGTCTTGCAGGTGCACGAAGGCCTGCAGGGTTCGGCCGCGCGGCAACGGTGCCTGGAATGGCTGGACCGCGTGCGCATCCCCGAGGCCGCGCGCCGTCTGGACCAGTTCCCGCACGAGCTGTCGGGCGGGATGCGCCAGCGGGTGATGATCGCCATGTCGATGCTGTGCAATCCCAAGCTGCTGATCGCCGACGAACCGACCACCGCGCTGGACGTGACCGTTCAGGCCGACATTCTGGACCTGATGGTACGTCTGCAAAAGGACGAAGGCACGGCCATCGCCCTGATCACGCATGACATGGGCGTCGTGGCCCGCATGTGCGACCGGGTGCAGGTCATGCGCCTGGGTGAGTTCGTCGAGGCCGGTGACACGCGCGAGATCTTTCACGCGCCCAAGCACGACTATACCCGCACCCTGATCGAGGCCATGCCCCGCATCGACGCGGGCGACGCGCCCAAGGCGGTGGAGACCGACGAGGCGCCGCTGCTGAAGGTCGATGACGTCAAGGTGCATTTCCCGATCCACGTTCCGGGCGGCATCTTTGGCCGCAAGGTGCCTTTGAAGGCGGTGAACGGGGTCAGCTTTGACATCCGCAGGGGTGAAACCCTGGGCGTGGTCGGTGAATCGGGCTGCGGCAAGTCCACCCTCGCCCGTGCCGTGCTGCAGCTGATCGAGCCGAGCGACGGCAATGTCAGCTGGCTGGGCCATCCAATCGTCGGGCTGAAACGGGCCGAGCTGAACAAGTACCGCAAGGATCTGCAGATCGTGTTCCAGGACCCGCTGGCCAGCCTGGACCCGCGGATGACGATCTCTGCCTCGATCGCGGAACCGCTGAAGACCTATCGCCCCGACCTGACCGAGCGCGAGCGCAAGCAGATGGTCGCCGAGATGATGGAACGGGTCGGCCTGAACGCCAACATGATCAACCGCTACCCGCACGAGCTGTCGGGCGGGCAGAACCAGCGGGTGGGCATCGCACGGGCGATGATCAACAAGCCCAAGCTGATCATCTGCGACGAGGCGGTCTCGGCGCTGGACGTGTCGATCCAGGCGCAGATCGTGCAGCTGCTGAAGGAACTGCAGCAGGAGTTCGGCCTGTCGATGATCTTCATCAGCCACGACCTGTCGGTGGTGCGCGCGGTGTCGAACCGGATCATGGTTCTGTATCTGGGTCGCATCGTCGAGCTGGGCGATGGCGAGATGATCTGCTCGAACCCGGTTCATCCCTACACGCAATCGCTGATCTCGGCGGTTCCGATCCCGGACCCGGATGTCGAGCGCAGCCGCCAACGACTGAAACTGCCGGGCGAGTTGCCCTCGCCGATGGATCCCAAGGCAGCGCTGCGGTTCCTGCCCAGCCGTCTGGCGGCGGGTCAGACCGACTATGTTCCCGCGCTCAGCGAGATTTCGCCCGGGCATTTCGTGGCTGAACACGATCCGCTGGAAGCGATCATGGCGAGCGCTTGATCCAGTCCCCGAAGCCGGGCAACCGGCTTCGGGGTGCTTGCCCGTTAGGGCAGAGATATTGGAAATGGGTATTTTGACTTTGCCATGACCAGATGGCACCCTTCGGTCGTTTTCGGCCTGTTTCTTCGGGCATCATTGATTGATCCGGTTTCGCAGCCTAAGAGGAAGCCCCGGATGCACCACGTCCACCGGCTAAGTTTTTGAATTTGAGAGGTCACATGTCACGCAAGGTCACCAAGGCGATTTTCCCTGTCGCAGGATTGGGCACCCGGTTTCTTCCGGCAACGAAATCCGTTCCGAAGGAAATCATGACGCTGGTTGACCGGCCTCTCGTTCAATATGCC
Source organism: Ruegeria sp. CRTD044 (assembly GCF_059613485.1). NCBI lineage: Bacteria > Pseudomonadati > Pseudomonadota > Alphaproteobacteria > Rhodobacterales > Roseobacteraceae > Ruegeria > Ruegeria sp. CRTD044. The sequence continues at coordinate 87,675 of NZ_JBXWSP010000011.1, forward strand.
ATCGACGAAGCCCGCGCTGCGGGTATTACCGAGTTCATCTTCGTCACATCACGCGGGAAATCGGCGCTCGAAGACTATTTCGACCACAATCTCGTGCTGGAGCAGGAGCTGAAGGCCAAAGGCAAGGATGATTTGTTGGAGGTTCTCGAGAACACCAACATGGAAAGCGGTGCTATCGCCTATATCCGCCAACACAAGGCTCTGGGGCTGGGACACGCCGTATGGTGCGCCCGCCGTCTGATCGGCGATGAACCCTTTGCGGTCATGCTGCCGGACGACGTTATTGCAGCCGACAAACCCTGCCTGCAGCAGATGGTGGAGGCTTATGAGGAAACCGGCGGCAACATGGTCGCCGCGATGGAGGTCGCACCCGAAAAAACCAGCTCGTACGGGATTCTGGACGCCGCCGACAGTTCCGGCAAGGTGATCCGCGCCCGCGGCATGGTCGAAAAGCCCAAGGCCGACGAGGCACCGTCGAACATGGCGGTGATCGGTCGATACATTTTGGGGCCGTCGGTGCTGTACAACCTCAATCAGATGAAGAAAGGCAGCGGCGGAGAGATCCAGCTGACCGATGCCATCGCCGAAGACATCGGAAACGGTGTCCCGGTTTTCGGATACCGCTTTGATGGTCAACGCTTCGACTGCGGATCAAAAGCGGGCTTCCTGCAGGCTACCGTGGCATTTGCCCTGGCCCGGAATGACCTGAGCGACGACCTGAGCGCCTATCTGAATGATATTGTTGCCACAGGTCGGGCTGCCCAATAAGCGGCGGTCCTTCACCCACCCTGTGATGACTGCGATAAAACGTCAGAAAACCAGCCGAAAAGCCCATTCGTCATGACCACCATCTATCCTGTCATTCTGTGCGGCGGCTCCGGAACCCGGCTTTGGCCGCTGTCCCGAAAAAGCTATCCCAAACAGTTCGTGCCTCTGGTCGGAAACAGCAGCCTGTTGCAGGACTGTGCGGACAGGATGCGAGGGCCCAAGGACGCACCATACGCCAAGCCCCTGATACTCACCAATGAATCGTTCCGCTTTATCGTCACCGAGCAGCTTACCGCCATTGGTGTCGACCCCGGTCCTATCCTTATTGAACCTGAGGGCCGCAACACGGCTCCGGCGGTCTTGGCGGCCGCGCTTTACCTGTCGAAGGTTGACCCGGATGCTTTGATGCTGGTGGCGCCGTCCGATCACGTCGTTCCCGACAAGTCCGCGTTCCACGCGGCGGTTTCGCAAGGTGTGACTGCCATCGAGAGGGACCGCCATCTGGTGACGTTCGGGATCACTCCGGACCGGCCGGAAACCGGATATGGATATCTGAAGCTCAGCGCTGCGCCCGACGCGACAGGTGCTGCGGTCGCATTGGACCATTTCGTTGAAAAGCCCGATCTAGATCGGGCCAAGGCCATGATTTCCGATGGCAGTTACCTGTGGAATTCCGGCATTTTCCTGTTTGCGGTGCGCGACATCATCGCCGCGTTCCAGGATCATGCACCCAACCTGTTGCCGCCGGTACAGACTGCAGTCGAGGACGCGAAGGCCGATCTTGGCTTTCTGCGACTGGACGCATTGGCCTGGGGGAAAGTCGAAGACATTTCGATCGACTACGCGGTCATGGAACGGGCCAAAAACCTGAGCGTTGTTCCCTATGCCGCCGGCTGGTCGGATGTCGGCAGCTGGTCGGCCGTCCAGGAGCTGAGCAGCCCCGACGAAAACGGCGTTGCGACCACCGGTGAGGTGACGACGATCGACTGCAACAACGTGTTGATCCGGTCCGAGTCAGCCTCCCAAGAAGTCGTTGCCATGGGGCTCGAGAACATGATCGCGGTGGCCATGCCGGATGCCGTTCTGGTGGCCAGCATGGACAAGGCACAGGATGTCAAACAGGCCGTGGCCGCTCTGAAGGCCAAAGGGGCACCGCAGGCCGAAGCTCTGCCGGTCGACCATCGCCCTTGGGGCTGGTTCGAGAGCCTGGTCGTAGGCGAACGATTCCAGGTCAAACGGATTCACGTAAACCCCGGTGCGGCCCTGAGCCTGCAATCCCACCACCACAGGTCCGAGCATTGGATCGTTGTGGAAGGTACCGCCAAGGTCACGATCGATGACGAGGTTCGTCTGGTCAGCGAAAACCAGTCTGTCTACATCCCCCTTGGCGCGGTTCACCGCATGGAAAACCCCGGCAAGGTGCCTATGGTCCTGATCGAGGTCCAGACCGGCGCCTATCTCGGAGAGGACGATATTATCCGGTACGAGGATGTCTACGCCCGCAACTGATCATGGCTGAACACCTCGGCTCCGGTCGCCAACGGTTCACACTTTGGGCGTACAGGACAGAATCAGCTGACCGACCTCCATCGCAAAACCATCCACAGCCGCCCCAAAAGGGCGGCTTTGTTTCGTTTTTGGAAATCCATAAGTAACCAAATCCTTTTTGTGCCGTTCGCACGCGAAAGCGGGGATTCATCCCATCCGCGGCAGGGTGGCGCGCAGCGAATTCCGTGAATCGATGGCCCAAGGAGGATCCCGCCCGTGTCCCAAATCACCCCCCGTTTGAATCTGCCGTTTCTGCAACCCTCACAGGCGCAGAAACACGTTACCCACAACGAAGCGCTGCGGCAGCTGGACCTGATCGTGCAGCTGAGTGTTGTGGCTCTGGAAGAAACCATTCCGCCTGCGGCACCAGATCAAGGTGCCATCTACGGCTTGGGGGCCAGCCCGACAGGCGCCTGGGCGGGGAAGCCTGGGCAGCTCGCGGCTTGGTTGGACAATGCTTGGGTCTTTGTCACTCCGGCAAACGGATGGCGCGTTTGGGACCAAGCCAGCGCCGCACTCAAGGTCTGGGACAACGGGGGATGGATCGATCCTCCGGTCAATACTGCAAACCTTGCCGGGGTCGGGGTCGCAACTGGATACGATCCGACCAACCGCTTGTCGGTTCGGGGTCCCGCCACATTGCTGAGCCACGACGGAAGCGACCACCAGTTGAAGATCAACAAGGCGAGCGCGACTGACACTGCCTCCCTTCTGTTTCAGTCCAACTGGATCGGTCACGCCGAGATGGGCCTTGCGGGCAATACCGATTTTTCCATCAAGGTTTCACCTGACGGAGGCTCTTGGACAGAGGCGGTGCGCGTGGATGCCACATCGGGAACGATCAGTGGCGCGGCCATTCAAGCCAACCCTGAAGATGTAACACCCGGACGGCTGATGCGAGCCGACTACGGATATGGCCCGGGCAACCTCTTGGGTCAGGTGACGCAGTCTGGCGGGACCCCTACCGGCGCAGTGATCGAGCGCGGCGCAAATGCGAACGGCGAATTCGTTCGTTTCGCGGACGGAACTCAGATCTGCACTCTCGCGGCGAGCGCGGTGACTTGTACCGCCGGCATGGGGCCACTGTTTGCAAGCCCTCAGAATACTTGGGCTTTCCCCGCGCCTTTTGCTGCGGGCAGCACTCCGACCCTGAGCGGCAGCGGTAATGCACTGGGACGGTTCATCAGCTTCGATTTGCCGACCGAAACGCAGGTAGCGTGGCAAGTTCTGGCGGCGGTGTCCGATCCGGCAGCGATAAGCCCGACAGTCGCAGCCATCGGCCGCTGGTTCTGATCACCGAACGCACCCGGTCTTTGGGCCGGGTGCCTATTTGGCTCGCAGGTCGCCGGCCGATTGATCAAGGAACCAAGCATAGGTCTCGCGGATACCATCTTCGAGACCTATGCGTGCTTTCCAGCCCATCTCGGCCAACCGAGAAACGGCCATCAGCTTGCGCATCGTACCATCAGGCTTGGTGGTGTCCTGCGTGATCCGGCCGGAATACCCGGTGATTTTGGCGATCAGTGCGGCCAGCTCGGCAATCGAAACGTCCTGCCCGCAGCCCACGTTTATGTGGCTCAGCATGGGTTGCGTATTCGCCTGATACACGTCCTGCGGCAAATCCATTACGAACAGCGATGCCTCGGCCATGTCATCGACATGCAGGAATTCACGCCGCGGCTTCCCAGTTCCCCAAATCACCACTTCTTCCAGCCCGTCGCGTTTGGCTTCGTGGAAGCGGCGGATCAGTGCTGGCAGAACATGGCTGTTCTCAGGGTGGAAATTGTCGCCCGGCCCATACAGGTTGGTCGGCATGACCGACCGGTAGTCGACCCCGTGCTGGCGGTTGTAGCTTTCGCACAGCTTGATCCCGGCGATCTTGGCAACCGCATAGGGTTCGTTCGTCGGCTCCAAAACACCTGTCAGCAACGCGTCTTCGCGCATCGGCTGCGCTGCCTCACGCGGGTAGATGCAGGAACTGCCCAGCTGCAGAAGACGCCGTACGCCAGCCGCAAAAGCCTGATGGATCACATTGCACTCGATCATCAGGTTTTCGTAAATGAAATCTGCAGGATACGTGTTGTTTGCGTGGATCCCGCCCACCTTGGCAGCGGCCAGTATCACTACGTCTGGGCGCTCGGCCTGCATGAAGGCGCGGACGGCCGTCTGATCGGTTAGATCCAATTCGGAATGGGTTCGGGCCACCAGTTCAAGCGCCTCGCCATCGGCCTGGCGCGCCTTGAGCTGGCGCAGGATTGCTCCACCCACCATACCACGATGTCCGGCGATGTAGATCTTGCGCATTTCTGCCTCCTCAGCCGTTTTCCAGGCTGACCGGCAATTCGAACCCGTGCTCTCTCAACAAGGCGTGTCGCTTGGCGGTTTTGAGGTCTTCCAGAACCATCTCTGCGCACATTTCCTGCACGGTCAGCTCCGGCTCCCATCCCAATTTGGCCTTGGCGTTCGACGGGTCACCCAGCAGCGTCTCCACCTCGGCTGGGCGGAAATACTGCGGGTCGATCCGCATGATCACGTCGCCGGGTTTCAGCGCTGGGGCGTTGTCGCCGTCGATCGCCGTCACCGTTGCGACCTCGTCGACACCGCTGCCCGAAAACTCCAAGGTGAGCCCAAGCTCGGCCGCCGACCATTCGATGAACTGGCGCACGGAATACTGCTTGCCGGTGGCAATAACGAAATCCTCGGGCTTGTCCTGCTGCAGCATCATCCACTGCATCCGCACGTAATCCTTGGCATGGCCCCAATCGCGCAGGCTGTCGATATTTCCCATGTAAAGACACTTCTCCAAGCCCTGGGCGATGTTGGCCAGACCACGCGTGATCTTACGGGTGACAAAGGTTTCGCCGCGGCGCGGGCTTTCGTGATTGAACAGGATTCCGTTGCAGGCATACATCCCGTACGCCTCACGGTAATTGACCGTGATCCAATACGAATACAGCTTGGCCACCGCGTAGGGCGAGCGGGGATAGAACGGGGTCGTTTCGCGCTGCGGAGTTTCCTGGACCAGCCCATAAAGTTCCGAAGTTGACGCCTGATAGAACCGGGTCTTGTTCTCAAGTCCCAGGAACCGGATCGCCTCAAGCAGACGCAGGGTGCCGATGGCATCGACATCCGCGGTGTATTCCGGCGACTCGAAGCTGACGGCCACGTGAGATTGGGCGCCCAGGTTGTAGACTTCGTCGGGCTGAACCTCCTGGATGATGCGGGTCAGGTTCGAGGTATCGCTCAGATCGCCGTAGTGCAGGCGCAGCTTCGGATCAGGCTCGTGGGGGTCCTGATAGATGTGGTCGATCCGCTGGGTGTTGAACGAGGATGCCCGACGCTTGATCCCGTGAACCTCATAGCCCTTTGCCAACAGAAATTCGGCCAGGTAAGACCCGTCCTGTCCGGTAATTCCGGTGATCAGCGCTTTTTTGGTCATCAGTTTGTTCCACCAGTTTCATGGACGCCCATTTGTCGCCCCAAAAACAGCAAGATGTCATGGAATGCAACCCGAGGCCACTGTCAGGCATTGAAACCGGCGGAAGTTTCTCCGAATGTGTGGCCGCCCGAGGTGGCATTGGTAACAAGGGAATTTGAATAATGCGTATTGCGATGATCGGCACCGGATATGTGGGTCTGGTGTCGGGTGTGTGCTTCTCGGATTTCGGCCATGACGTCATTTGCGTCGACAAGGCCGAAGCTAAGATCCAGATGCTGCAGGCCGGAAAGGTTCCGATCTACGAACCGGGGCTGGATGTTCTGATGGCCAAGAACGTGGCCGCCGGCCGGCTGAGCTTTACCACCGATCTGGCGAATGCGGTGAAGGGCGCGGATGCCGTCTTTATCGCTGTAGGGACTCCAACCCGCCGCGGCGACGGCCATGCGGATCTGACCTATGTGATGGCAGCGGCCGAGGAAATCGCCCATGCGATGGATGGCTACACCGTGGTGGTGACCAAATCTACGGTTCCGGTCGGGACCAACCGCAAGGTTCAGGAAGTTGTCGCAGCAGCCAACCCCAAGGCAGACTTTGATGTCGCCTCGAACCCGGAATTCCTGCGCGAAGGCGCCGCGATCGACGATTTCATGCGTCCGGACCGCGTCGTTGTGGGGGTAGAAAACGACCGCGCCGCCGAGGTGATGGCCGAAATCTACCGCCCACTTTACCTGCGCGATTTTCCGATCCTGACGACGGATCTGGAAAGCGCCGAAATGATCAAATACGCGGCAAACGCCTTTCTCGCCACCAAGATCACATTCATCAACGAAATCGCAGGCCTGTGCGAGCGGGTCGGTGGCGACGTCAAGGAAGTCGCGCGCGGCATCGGTCTGGATGGGCGTATTGGAAACAAGTTCCTGCATGCCGGCCCCGGCTACGGCGGATCATGCTTTCCCAAGGACACCGCGGCGCTTGCGCGGATCGGACAGGAACATGCCTTCCCCATGCAAATCACCGAAACCGTCATGCGCGTGAATGACGAGGTCAAAAAACGCATGATCGCAAAGATCCGCGAAGCCTGCGACGACAGTTTCAACGGCAAGACCGTGGCGGTTCTTGGGGTGACGTTCAAACCCAACACCGACGACATGCGCGATGCTCCATCACTGACCATCGTGCCCGCCCTGATCGGCGGCGGCGCCAAAGTTCGCGTGGTCGACCCTCAGGGCCGGTCCGAGGGTGAGGCTCTGCTGCCGGGTGTAGAGTGGGTCGAAGACCCGTATGCCGCAGCCAAGGACGCCGACGCAGTGGTGCTGTTGACCGAATGGAACGAGTTCCGCGCGCTGAACCTGATGCAGATGGCCGCTGAGATGAAATCTCCACGCATGGTCGACCTGCGCAACATCTATTCACGCGACAAGGTCAAGAAATCCGGTTTCGAAACCTATGTCGGGGTTGGGCGCTAAGCGTCCAATCCCCTGGCCTCTCCTGGCTTTTGGGTTTCGAACCCGGATCAATCATAGAGCGGAACGGTGGCCTTGGCCCCAGCTGCCAGCGCCTTGCCCAGATCGCGCCGCACCTGTTCGTACAGGGCAAGCGACTCGTCAGAAAACAGGGTGACGGGCGGATCGACATGGATGAAGTTTCCCTGCCGGTCCTCTCCGCGCGCGACCATCGCGTAGTCGCGGTCCGCCACCAACTGTTTCGCATTCGGGCTGATATAGCGGATGGCCATTCCGATACGCCGATCGTCCGACCGGTTCGGGCCCGAGCCATGAATGGTCAGCCCGTGGTGCAGTGACATCTGTCCGGGCGCCAGTTCGATATGGGTTTTGTCTTCCTCGGCCACTTCGACCGCAATCTCTTGCCCGCGCGACAACAGGTTGGTTTCGGAATAGGTGTCATTGTGCGGAAGTATTGGGTTCTTGTGGCTGCCCCGGACAAAATCCATGCAGCCGCTTTCCACGGTTGCCGGCGACAGGGCCAGCCAGGCCGTAACCTGATCCGGGGTCTCGCCCATCCCCCAATAGGTCAGGTCCTGATGCATGCCAACCGTCTGGACGGTGCGCGGCTCTTTGATGAAAAACTCGGCCGACCAGATCATGATGTCCGGACCCAAGACGCCTTCGACGGCATCCAGTATACGCGGATCCATAGCCAGTCGCGCCGCCAGCGGCATGACGAGGTGTGAATTCACGCGCTTGTAGGTATTCAGCGGTAGAGGCAGATCGGCGGCCATCCAGTCGCGTTCAATCTGTTCGAGTTCCGAGCGCACCTGCGCGGCCTCGTCAGCAGACAGAATATCCAGCGGAAACAGGAAGCCGTCTTCCCAGTATTGCGCTGCTTGCGATGGGGTCAGTTTGTGCCGGGCCAGGTCTTGGATGTCGGGCATGGGTGCACCTTTTCGGATCGGTTCACGCACAGCCTAGCCGAACCGGTCTTGCGTCGAGAACGCAAAGCCTTGCCTGTCAGGATAAGTTCAGCTTAGCCTGGTTGCCATGTCGACCCGCATCCCCTCTCTCAACTGGCTGCGCGTTTTCGAGGCCGCGGCCCGAACCGAGAGCTTTGCCCGTGCTGCCGCCCAGCTGAACATGTCGGCCGCCGCTGTCAGCCAGCAGGTCAAGGCGCTGGAAACTCGTCTGGGGACACCGCTGTTTCATCGACATGCCCATGCCGTCACTTTGACCGAGGCCGGGCGGGCCTATCTGCCGGTCGTGCAGCAATCGCTGGTGATGCTGGAATCGGCCACTACTGGCCTGTTCGGCCAGACCCGGGACCAACGGCTGTATGTCCAATCCGTGTTGTTGTTCGCGCAAGGGGTGCTTGCGGCCGGTCTGACCCAGTTCCAAGAATCCCATCCTCAGATCAACCTGTCCCTGACGACCGGGAACCGGATCACCGACTTCGCCAATCGTTTTACCGACCTGCAGATCGTGTTCGGCAACCCGACGCTGTTCGGGGCCGAGGGTGACATGCTGTTGACCGAGACCCTTTTTCCCGTGGCGCCACCGGACATTGCCGAACAGATCCGCACTCCACTGGATCTGGCCCGGTTTCCGCTGATCGAGGTTTCGACCCACAGGGCCAGCTGGCCGCATGTGTTCGAAGCCCTCAGGCTTCCGGCCGGGCAGGCCCAGTATTTCTTCGCGGACAACTCGGTGATGGCGGCCGAGCTATCCGCGCAAGGGGTCGGGATCGCCCTGGCCCGCGCGCCCGCGTCTGACCGGATCATGCGGATGTCGGGCCTGGTGCCGTGTCTGCCCGAGGTGGCCGTGCCGGGCCGGGATGCCTACCACCTGATCTACCCGTCGCGGGCCACCCTGCGGCCGCCCGCGCGTGCGTTCCGCGAGTGGTTGCTGGACTATAGCGCGGCAGCCCAGACTCGATAACGGCCCTGCCCGGTCACTTCGCGGATCAACCCACGTTCGGTGAACTTGTCGAGATTGCGTTGCACGGCTGCACGCGAGGCCTGCGTTAACTCCTCGGCCAATGGCGCAGAAACCATGGGCCATGCGGTCAGCACATCGATCAAGACCGGCGGCGTCCGCCCGCTGAGATCCGTGGTGGCCTCGCGTGCCCGGGCCTCCCACGCGCTGACGCGATCCAGATGCAGCAGCGCGGCCAAGGCTGCCTGCCCTGCCCCCCGAACCCAAACGTTGAGTTTTTCCTCCGGCGTGCCGATGCCGCGCAGCGCCCCGGGGCCCGACAGTGCCAGCGGCAAGAACAGTGCCCCGCCCCGACCCATCGTGGCCGCATGCCGCGCAGCGATCACCGCTGCTTCGGTATCCTGTCCATTTCCTTGCGACAGCGCGCGCCACGCGTGAAAGGCAATGGCCGACTGCGTGACAGGGTGCAGGGCTTGTGCGCTGTCCATCACTTCGGCCAAGTCCGCGACCGCTTCTGGAACTTCGTCTATCCCCTGAGCCATCCGGTCCAGAAAGGCGGCCAGTCCCGATTGCCAGCCGCCGTCCGACGGCCCTGCGCCCGAAGTCAGTCGCCGAACCGCCCAACCCGCCCGAAACAATGCTTGCACATCGTCCCCGGTGGCTCCGATGCGCAATCCGGTCCACAGGGCAAGCCGATCAACACTGATCCGGTCACCGGTCCACCACCCCAGGTCGGATACGTCCATCAGGGCCAGCCGGTGGGTCCACCCCTTTGGACCACTGCGCAGCCGCTCGTCCAGCGCCCCGAAGGTCAAGGCCAGATCCGCCAATCCCTGCGCCACTTCAGCTTGGGCGGCGCGCCAGTCCCGTGGGTCGAACAAAGCGCCCCGATCGGCACGCGGACCCGGCGGCAACATGTCCTCGGGCGCCACTACATCTTCAGGCGGCAGAAACCAAAGGTCTTCGTCGTCCGGCGGGTCGACGTCATAGATACTGCGCGGACCGTCCATGACATCGTCCTCGTCGGGGTCCGGGTTCGTGGCCTTGGTCGTCATGCCAGCATTGTTCGGCCAATCGCACCGGTTCACAAGAGGTTTCGCGCAAGGCGGCTCAGCCGGCGAATGTCTGAGCCAGATAATCCAGTTGCACGGTCAAATCGCTGTCCGGCCTGTTCCCCAACAGCATGTATCCGTATCCGTCCCTCGCCCACCGGGCCGTTGCAAGCCCGCTCAGGACTTCCTGCTTCAACGCTGCATTCGGCGCGCCATCGCCCTGACGGATCACGCACAGCGCAAAGGGATTGCCATCAGCGTCGGCAAAAACGATCTGAACCAATGGTTTGCCCTTGAAGGACAAAACCTGCGCGGCCTTCAGTTCCAGCCCAGGCAAACCTTCAAGCGAATCCCGGTTCAGCGGGCGGCCCAGTTTCTCTTCGGCCAATGAGATCTGGGCGTCGACGACCGCCGGCGGGTATTCGAGCGTTGCAATCGAATCCGGCGTGTAAAGCGATTGATACAAGGCCGCATGTTCTGCCCATCCCATCGGTTGTGGGCGGGTCAGCCAAAATGTCAGAGATACGGCCAACACGGCCGCGGCAGCCGCGACGCCCAACAGGCGCCAGGGCCCCGCCGAAGCCGGAATCCTAGGCGGCAGTTCAACTTGTGGCGCGGCGGCGGGAATGTCACGGAACACCTCGCGAACTACCGGCGCAATCGGATCCAGATCCATCAGGCGCTGTTCCAGTTCCGGATCATCCTCAACAGCGGCCTCTATGGCATCGCTCTCCTCAGACCCCAATGAGCCTTGCAGATAGGCCTTTAGCGTATCGTCGGAAAAGGTCATGAGTCCCTCCGTCGGTCGGACGCACTGGCATCCTGCGGCATCGCAGCTTGCAGTTTCTTGCGGGCATTGGAAAGCCGGCTCATGATCGTACCAATCGGAACCTCCAGCAACGCGGCGGCCTCGCGATAGCTGTAGCCCTCGACAAAGACCAGCATGACTGTTTCGCGTTGTGCCTCGGGCAGTTGCATCACCTGTGTAAACACTTCCCGCGCAAAAATATTCATTTCGGCGTCGGTACCCGGCGCGATCAATTCGGCGTCCGGCGTTGTGGCCAACCCCTGGGACTTGCGCACGGTCCGCGCCCGCAGTTCGTTCAACCAGATCGACCGGCAGATCGTCATCAACCACGAATCCAACCGATCAGTATGCGTCACCTGATGGCTTCGCTCCAACGCGCGCAGGCAAGTTGCCTGGGTCAGGTCGTCGGCAACATCCTGCGCCCCCGACAGAGCGAGCGCAAACCGCCAGACGCGTCTGGAATACGCCCCAATCGCCTGACGCACGGCCTGTTCCGAACTGTTGAGGTCATCACTGGGCACTTGGTCGATCCATGTTAAGGCACGCATCCCACGACGCCAGAACTGGCACAGACAGAGAAGAATTTAAAACGCTTTCTTTACGGTCGCTTGGCCTCAGCGTCCGACCGCCTCCTCGGACGCGCGCTTGGCAGCCACCAGCGCCAGCAGTTGGTCCTTGGTTCGTCCGATATGCGCGGACAGAAGCGCGCAGGCGTGCTCGACCTGCCCATCCCGGGCGAGGCGCAGCAATTCGCGATGCTCTTTGCGGGCCGGTTCGCGTTGTTGCATCACACTGAGATGCATTCGGATGTACCGGTCCGACTGCAGGCTCACGCGGTGCAGCAGCTCGTTGGTCAGGCTTCGGTTCGCGGCCGCGTAGAGGGCCGAGTGGTACTGATAGTTCAGCGCGCCCCACCGGCTGACGTCATTGGCGTCGTACGAGGCCTCCATCTGCTCCAACAGGTGTTCGCAGCGCGCGAAGTCAGATTGGATCATCTGCGGAATTGCCCGGCGAAAGAGGTCGGTCTCCAACAGCGACCGCAGGTCGAAGATCTCGCCGATTTCGGACAGGGAATGGCGCGTGACCCGTGCCCCGCGATTGTTCGTCAGCTGCACCAGACCTTCGGCATCAAGCTGTTTCAGCGCCTCGCGCACCGGCATGCGCGACACGTCATAGTCTTCGGCCAATGCCTCCTGACGGATGGTTTCGCCTTCCGCAAGGTCACCGCTGAGAATGCGTTCACGCAAGTCGGACGCGATTGCATCGGGAAGGCTTTGACGGGTGATTGCACGTTTTGCTGCCAAGGGTCTGTCCGCATTTGCATTTTGGATACAAATATCCGCCCCGTGCCGCTTTTCCAACCGCCTATTGGGTTGAACAGGGCTAGGGTTCCCCGCTACCCATTTGGCAACTGAGATCAAACCGAGGGACGGACCATGAGCGAAACGGTACGGCTGACGCCCGAAGAAATGACCGACCTGAGCCTGAAGGTTCTGTCCCATGTGGGTTATGGCCCTGACCACGCTCAGGCGATCGCGGAACTTTTGACCACCTGCCAAATGGACGATTGCCAGTCGCACGGGCTGTTTCGCCTGTTCATGTGCGCCCAGACCATGCAGGCCGGCAAGATCGACGGCCATGCGCAGCCCCAGGTCGCCCCCTCGGACAATGCCATCGTCCGTGTCGACGCGCAGGGCGGCATGTCGTTGCTGGCGTTCCAGAAAGGCCTGCCGCATCTGGTCGAGAAGACCCGCACCCACGGGATCGCGGCCATGGCGATCAACCGCTGTTTTCATTTCTCGGCGCTGTGGCCCGAGGTCGAGGCCCTGTCGGCCGAGGGGCTTGCGGCCATGGCGATGGTACCCAGCCATTCCTGGGTGGCCCCTGCGGGGGGCACACGCGGCAGCCTGGGCACCAACCCGCTGGCCTTCAGCTGGCCCCGCATGGGCCAGGACCCGTTCACCTTCGATTTCGCCACCAGCGCCTTCGCCCGCGGCGAGATCGAGCTGTACAAGCGCGCGGGCAAACCCCTGCCCAAAGGCGTGGCGATCGACAGGGACGGCAACCCCACGACCGACCCGCAAGCGGCGCTGGACGGCGCGATGCTGACCTTCGGCGGCTACAAGGGCTCGGCCCTGTCGATCATGATCGAGCTTCTGGCCGGCCCGCTGATCGACGACCTGACCAGCCTCGAGAGCATGGAGTTCGCCCAAGGAACAGGCGGCGCGCCATACCACGGCGACATCATCATCGCCTTCGACCCCGACCAGTTCAGCGGCGGGCGGCGGCAGGCCAACGATGCGCGGGCCGAGCGCCTGTTCGCCGATATCCTCGATCAGGGCGCGCGCCTGCCGTCGCAGCGCCGCTTTGCCGCCCGGGCGCGTAACACCGCCCGGGGATATGCCGAGATTCCGACGCAACTGCACCGCGACCTGCTGGCCCTTCTGGACTAGGCGCCCCAGGTGTCGCGCAGGCGGTAACCTTGGGGCCAGGGATCGTCCGGGTCCAGCATGTGCTGGTGGATGCCGGTGATCCATCCGCGACCCGAGATCTCGGGCAGGATGGCGGCGCGGTCGCCGACCTGGGTCGTGCCGAGTATACGGCCGGTAAACCGCGAACCGATGATCGAGACGGCCTCAAAGCTCTGGCCCGGGCGCATCTGCCCCCGCGCGGCCATCAGCGCCATGCGGGCCGAAACGGCGGTGCCGGTGGGCGAGCGGTCGACCTTGCCGGGCTGGATCGCCACCGCGGATCGGCCGGTCAGGCCGGTTTCGGTTTCGGCCAACGGTCCGCAGAAGGCGCAGAACGAGATGTGGTCCCAATCCGGGTTTTCGGGATGCGCAAAGCCCAGCTGCGCATTGGCGGCATCGGTGATCGCCACCCCCAGGCGGGCGATGTCGGCGGCCTCGTCCTCGGTGATGCGCAGCCCCAGCGCCGCCGCGTCGACCACCACGAAACTGTCCCCGCCATAGGCGGTGTCCACCGTCAGGGTCCCCAGCCCCTCGACCTCGAGCGGCGCGGCGAGGCGGTCGGCAAAGCTGGGCAGGTTCTGGACGAAGATCCGTTCGGCCTTACCGTTGCGGCATTCGGCCCGCACCTGCACCAGCCCGCCCGGCGCCTCGAGCGTCAGGTGGGTCTCCGGCTCGGTCATCGGCAGGATGCCCCCGTCCAGCAGCACCGTCGCCACGCAGATCGAGTTCGAGCCGGACATGGGCGGGGTGTCCTCGGGCTCCATGATGATGAAGGCGGCGTCGGCATCGGGGTGTTTGGGCGGCACCAGCAGGTTGACATGGCGGAACACGCCGCCGCGCGGCTCGTTCAACACGAAGTTGCGCAGGGTCTGGTCGCGGGCGATGAAGCTGCGTTGCGCCCAGATCGTGTCGCCGGGCGGCGGGGCGACGCCGCCGACGATCACGTCGCCCACCTCGCCCTCGGCATGGGCCGAGATCACGTGGATGGTCTTGCTGCTGCGCATCTCCCGCTCAGAACCGGGTGGCGGCGAAGGGATCGACCGGGATGGCAGGATCGGTGCCGTCGACAAGCGCGCCCACCAGCTCGGCGGTACCGGCCGACTGGGTCAGGCCCAGATGGCCGTGCCCGAAAGCATAGACCAGGTTCGGCGATTTCGAAGACCGCCCGATCACCGGAATGCTGTCGGGCAGCGAGGGACGGAACCCCATCCACTGCGTCCCGCCTTCGGTCTTCAACCCCGGCAGGAACTGGCGCGCCTTGTTCAGCAAGGTATCGGCGCGCTTGTAATTGGGCGGCAGGTCAAGCCCGCCCAGTTCAACCGCGCCGCCAATGCGTACACCGCCGTTGATCTTTGTGGCCACGAAGGCATGCCGCGAGAACGCCAGGTGCAGCCGCAGGTCGAACGCGCCCGGCGGCAGGGTCGTGTTGTAGCCGCGCTCGGTCTCCAGCGGAATCCAGTCGCCCACCGTGCGGGTCAGGTGGTGCGACCATGCCCCAGCGGCCACCACGACCTTGCTGGCATCCGCCGCACCCTGATCGAAGCGCACCCAGACGCCCGTGTCCGACAGCTCCAGCGCGCGCACGGGGCGCGTCTCGATCACCCCGCCACGGTCGCGGAACACCTGCGCTAGATGCTCGACCCAGCGTTTGGGATCGACGGTATTCCACCAGTGCGGCGTGAACCCGGCATGGGTAAAACGCGGGCTGAGCCCGGGCTGAATCTCGGCGATCGCTTCGGGGCTTTCCAGCAGATCGAAGGCGATGCCATGCTGGCGACGCAACTCCCACGTGGGCAAGGCGGCGCGGAACTCGGCCGCGCTTTCGTACAATTGCAACTGCCCGTCGCGCTGCATCATCGCCTCGCCACCCGTATCGGCGATCTGCCGTTCGGTCGCGGCCTGGCACAGGCGCATCAGGCTGGCCTGCGCGGCGACCAACGCCTGGTAACGGCTGGGGCGGCTGGCCCGCCAGAACCGCCACATCCACGGCGCGATCTGCAGGGCATAAGCGGGCGGGATCGACAGCGGCCCCAACGGATCGAGCAGCCATTTCGGGGCCTTCTTCATGATCCCTGGGGTGGCCAGAGGTTCGACCTCGGGGAAGGCGAACGCCCCGGCATTCCCCGCCGAACTGCCCGCGGCCACGCCTTCGCGGTCCAGTACCTGAACCGTGTAACCCCGACGCTGCAATTCCAGCGCCGCGCTGATACCGACGACGCCGGCACCTATGACGATGACATCTTTCTTCATGTGATCTCTATACCCGAACGGAAAGGATCGGCGGGATCAAAAATCAGGCGGCTTTCGGCCATCACGAAAGCCTGACCGGTGATCGAGGGGATCACCCCGCCGTTCGGACCCGGCTGATAGGACAGCCGATAGGGGCTGCCGATGACGCTGGCCTGTACGATTTCTTCACCCGGCGCCAAGCGCCCGTCAGCCGCCAGACAGGCCAACCGCGCCGAACTGCCTGTGCCGCAGGGCGAGCGGTCATAGGCGTCATCGGGGCACAGCACGAAGTTGCGGCTGTGCACGTCGGGGTCTGGCGATGCGTCCTGAAAAATCACATGGTCGATCGGCTCTCCGGCTTCGCCGCCCACGCTCTGCGCGACCGAGGTCTGCCGAATGGCGACGCCCAGATCGGTCAGTTGCCGGATGTTCGCGGGCTCGACCGGCACCGGGCTGGGATCGACGATGAAGAACCAGTTGCCGCCATAGGCCACATCACCTGTAACCGGCTCGAAATCCGGAACCTCGATCGTAACGGCTTGATGCACCCGCCGGCTTTCTATGTTGGTCACCGTCACTGTGTTGGGATCGTGCAGCTCCACCGTGACCACACCCGCGGGCGTTTCGATCCGGTGCGAACCAACACCGATCCGCCCCAGATAGGCCAGCGTCACGGTCAACCCGATCGTGCCATGCCCGCACATGCCAAGCACCGCATCCACGTCGAAATAGATCACCCCGGTCACGCAGGACGGATCGACCGGAGGCACCAGCAGCGCCCCCACCATCGCTGGCTGACCGCGCGGCTCCAGCATGACCGAGCGCCAGAACGGGCGGTGCTGGGTCGCCAAAAGCCCTGCGCGCTCGGACAGAGGACCGCTGCCCAGATCGGGCGCGCCGTCCAGAATCACGCGCGTGGGCTCTCCGCCGGTATGGCTGTCGATCACATGCACGTGGCAATCACCCCGCCTTGCCTTGACCAGTCTGCAAACCAGGCGCGGAACAAGCCGTACTGCTGTTCGCAATAGTGGCGCTGCGCATCCGTCAGCGCGTCGGTTTCATTGAAGTTCAAGCGGTACTCTTCCTCGCCGTTCAGCACCAGAAGGTGCTTGTAGTACAGAACCAGATCGGGGCCTTCATCGAAACTGGACAGCACGTGGATGGCCTCTGTCAACTCCTGCGCGCGCTGGCGAGCCTCGGCGCTGCCAGAAGCCGCTTTTTTCGACAAAGCGGTAAGCAGCAGAACCTCTTTGGGCAGTACGTTGCCGATGCCGGTGATTGCGCCGGTTGCGTCGCAATTGACGATGCCATGATAGACCGCCGTATCGACCCCCACCATCAGCGTCACCTGATCATCGCGGCTGGTAATGTTCTCAGCCGCGTATCGCAGATCGTCCTTGCCACCGAATTCCTTGAAGCCCACCAGATTGGAGTGCTCGACCCGCAGCGCAAAGAAAAGGTCGGCGCGGGTGGCAAACCCGTAATGCGGACTGTTGTAGATGACCGCCGAAATATCCGGTGCCGCCGCCAGGATGGCCTTGAAATGGTTGCGCTGCGCCATGACCGAACTGCCGCGCGACAGGACCCGCGGGATAACCATCAACCCCGCAGCACCCACCTTTTGCGCATGCGCTGCGTGCGCCACGGCGGATTGCGTGTTGACCGCCCCGGTGCCCACCACCACGGGCAGGCCCGCGCCGACCAACCGCTCGACCCCTTCCATCCGCTGTTCGTCGGTCAGCAGTGGCCAGTCGCCCATCGACCCGCAGTAGACGACCGCGGACATGCCCGCCTCGATCATCTGCTGGCCCTTTCGCACCAAGGCGTCAAAGTCGGGCTGACGGTCGGGCGTACAAGGGGTCATGAGCGCCGGCATGGTGCCGGCAAAGACGTCGGGTGACATGTGGCCGATCCTTTCCAAGTTGCCCGCGTCCATCGCCGGGCGGTCAGATTTACTGTCTCAGTCCCCCAGTATCGGTTTTTGTATCCAAAATCCATCCGATTCGTCTGACAAAAGAAAAACGCGCCAGGCAGAAGACCTGGCGCGTTGACACTTTCCAATTGAACAGCGGTTCAGCGCAACCGCATCCCGCTTTCCGGGTCAAACAGCATGGCCCGTTCGGGCCGAACCGAGATTCCGATCCGCTCTCCCGTTTTGCTGCGTTGGTCGTCGCGTTCTTCGACGATCAACTTGTCGCCGTTGGGCGTCAGCAAATAACTGTAGGAGACGCCGCCAAGCGCCTCGGTCAGATCGACAGTACAGGTGTCGCCGGCTCGATCCACGGCAATATGTTCCGGACGGATCCCCAGGATCACCTTCCTGGCATCGGTCGGCACGCCATTGGTGACGGGGATCGAGTCCGTCAGAGCGGGGTGACGCACCGTTCCATCGACGACATCGCATTCCAAAAAGTTCATTGCGGGCGAGCCGATGAACCCCGCCACGAACCGGTTGTCGGGGTCGCGATACAGATCCATCGGCGCGCCGACCTGCTCGATCCGGCCATCGCGCAGCACGACGATCTTGTCGGCCATGGTCATCGCCTCGACCTGGTCGTGGGTGACGTAGATCATCGTCGCGCCGATCTCCTGGTGCAGACGGGCGATCTCAACCCGCATTTCCACGCGCAACTCGGCATCGAGGTTCGACAGCGGCTCGTCAAACAAGAAAACCTCGGGGCCGCGGACGATGGCCCGGCCGATGGCGACCCGCTGACGCTGACCCCCCGACAAAGCCTTGGGCTTGCGCTTGAGATACGGGTCCAGTTTCAGGATTTCCGACGCTTCGGCCACCTTTTTGTCGATCTCGGCCTTGGGCACGCCATTCATGCGCAGACCAAAGCCCATGTTCTCGGCCACGGACATGTGCGGATACAAGGCATAGGTCTGGAACACCATCGCGACACCGCGCTTGGCCGGGTCCATGTGGGTCACATCGCGCTGACCGATACGGATTTCGCCCTCGGTGGTTTCCTCCAGCCCGGCGATCATCCGCAACAGGGTGGATTTGCCACAGCCCGACGGTCCGACGAAAACGCAGAACTCGCCATCCTCGATTTCCAGATCAATGCCGTGAATGACCTGGGTCTGGCCATAACGCTTGATTGCGCCCTTCAGGGTAACGCCTGTCATGATGCTTGCATCCTGTCCTTGCGGCCCTCGGGGAACCGCCATGCTTCGGCTTCGGCCCCGATCTGGTCGGCCGATCGCCGAACCCGAGGGACCCATTTCTTCAACTGGTCGAAATCCATGCGCTGGGTCGATCCGGTAATCGAGATCGCCCCCAGCACCCGCCCGCCCGATGTCAGGATCGGACAGGCCACGCAAATGATGCCGGGCTCGTGCTCTTCATCATCCATGGCGAACCCCCGTTCGCGGATCCGGGCCAAATCCGCCCGCAGCACCTCCTCCGAGGTCAGCGTCTTGTCGGTAAAGCGGTGAAAGCTTTGCTGCGAGATCGCCTTGTCCAGCCGGTCATCATCCAGAAAGGCGAGCATCGCCTTTCCCACACCGGTGCAATAAGCCGGGCCAACTTTTCCGGCCTCGGAATACATCTCGACCGGGTTCTTGGCATTGCGCTTGTCGACGTACAGAACCTGGCTGGAATCCAGCTGCGCGAGGTGCACCGTCTCGCCGGTTTCCAGGCTGAGCGCATCCAGGATCGGCCGCGCGATCGGCGCCAGCGAGCTTTGCGTCCAGGCCGAATGCGCCAGCCGCACCAGCCGCAGGCCGGGCGAATAGGTCTGCCGGTCTGGGTCGTAAGACAACATGCCCTGATTGGTCAGCGACTGCAGAAACCGGTACAGGGACGCCTTGGGAAAGCTGCTGCTTTCCAGCAATTCGGCAAACCGCACAGGCCGGCCGAACGCCGCGACCTGTTCCAGCACGTCACATGCCTTGCCGATGGTTCCGTCACCTGCCACGGGTCTGATTTCTCCTCCACTTCCCCTTGCGGACGGGCCGCGAGGGTATTGACAAGCCTAGCCGATTCGATGTGTAGTTTTCAATATATAAAACTTGGTTTCACTATTTGGAACCACTGAATGGAAGCTAAGGGAGGAAACCATGCATTCCATGTTCAAGCGCACTGCGGCGGCTCTGGCGGCCAGTGTGGCACTTGCAGCGCCCGTTTCGGCAGAACTGACCGGCGAGCTGCGAATCTTCCTCGACACATCGAATCCGGCGCCGCGCGCGACGATGGAAGCGATGATCGAGCGGTTCGTGGCTCAGCACCCGGGTTTGGAGATCGAGACCACGGTCATCGACCGCGAGGCGTACAAGACCCAGATCCGCAACTTCCTGACGGCGGACACGCCCGACGTCGCGACCTGGTACGCGGCCAACCGCATGAAGCCTTATGTCGAGGCCGGACTGTTCGAAGATGTATCGGACCTGTGGGCCGAGCCGGAAATCGCCGAAAACCTTGCCTCGACCAAGGGCGCGATGACCATCGACGGCAAGCAGTGGGGCGTGCCCTACACCTACTATCAGTGGGGCGTCTACTACCGCAAAGACATCTTTGACGAGCTGGGCCTGTCCGAGCCGACCACCTGGGAAGAAGAGCTGGCCAACTGCCAGAAGATCGTCGACTCGGGTCGCGCCTGCTATACCATCGGTACCAAGTTCCTGTGGACGGCTGGCGGCTGGTTCGACTACCTGAACATGCGCACCAACGGCTTCGACTTTCATCAGCAACTGGCCAATGGCGAAGTCAGCTGGGAAGACGACCGGGTCAAGCAGACCTTCGCCAACTGGAAGCAGCTGATCGACATGGGCGCGTTCATCGACAACCACCAGACCTACAGCTGGCAAGAGGCCCTGCCCTTCATGGTTCAGGGTGATGCAGCAGCTTATCTGATGGGCAACTTCGCGGTGGCGCCGCTGCGCGAGGCCGGTCTGACCGACGACCAGCTGGACTTCTACCAGTTCGTCGCGATCAACCCCGATGTCGAGCTGGCCGAAGATGCACCGACCGACACGTTCCACATCCCGGCGAACGCGTCGAACAAAGAAGCCGCGCGCGAGTTCCTGCGTTTTGTTGTTTCGGCTGACGAGCAGACCGAAATCAACAACGGCAAGAACCTCGGACAACTGCCCGTCAACGCCAAATCCTCGGTGGATGACGACAAGTTCCTGCAGGAAGGCTTCAAGATGCTGTCGGCCAACAGCCCTGGCGGCGTCGCCCAGTTCTGGGACCGCGACGCGCCGGCGGAAATGGCCAAAGTGTCGATGGAAGGCTTCCAGGAATTCATGGTCAAGCCGGACAACCTGGACAGCATCCTGGCCAAGCTGGAACGCGCACGTCAGCGCATCTACGACAACTGATCGGGTGGTGGCCGGCGCAACCCCGGCCACGCCATAGCCAAACGCAGGACGGGCACGATCCCGTCCTGCCCATTCCAAACCGGGATTGACCATGACCGCTGTCGACGTCACCGAACACGAAAGCTGGTTCCACAGAAACCAGCAACGTATCGCACCCTGGCTGTTTCTGGCTCCGGGCGTGCTGTTCTTCATGGTCTACGTGATCATCCCCGTATTCCAGTCCTTCAACCTGTCGCTTTACGAATGGGACGGGCTGGGCGCGGCTGAATATGTCGGTATGCGCAACTATGAAGACCTGTATTGGGAGTGGGTCGACCGTGACGCCTTCTATGTCTCGCTGAAGAACAATCTGATCTGGCTGATCATGTACCTGCTGGCGATCCCGGCTGGTCTGTTCATCGCACTGTTCCTCAACCAGACGGTCTGGGGAATCCGGTTGTACAAATCCTTGTTCTTCTTTCCCTTCGTCATCAGCCAGGTCGTTGTCGGGCTGGTCTTCACCTGGTTCTACGACCCCACATTCGGGCTGCTGAACGAGCTTTTGGGCTTGGTCGGGCTGGGCCCTGTGAACGTCCTGGGTGATGAACGCTTCGTAACCTACGGCATCATTTTCGCGGGCCTCTGGCCGCAGACCGCCTATTGCATGATCCTGTATCTGACCGGCCTGAACGCCGTGGACCCCGAACAGATCGAGGCCGGCCGGCTGGACGGCGCCAAGGGCGGGCGGATGCTGTGGCACATCATCCTGCCGCAACTGCGCCCGGCAACCTTCATCGCCTTCGTGGTGACCATCATCGGCGCGCTGCGCTCGTTCGACCTGATCTCGATCATGACGCAGGGCGGGCCGTTCGGATCAAGCCGCGTGCTAGCCTATTACATGTTCGAGGTCGCCCTGTCGGAATACGGGTTCCGCATGGGCTATGGCGCGGCCATCGCCGTAATCCTGTTCCTGATCATGCTGTGCTTCATCGCCTACTTCCTGTGGTCGATGTACCGCGAAGAAAAGGGGCACTGAGATGTTTCCCAAACCGATCGAAAAACAACCCCGCGCGGCCCAGATTTCCTATCAGGCGATGCTGCCGGTCGCCCTTCTGCTTTGGCTCGGCCCGCTGCTGGCGGTGGCCCTGTTTTCCATCAAGCCCGAGGCGGATTTCACCAACGCCAACTACTGGGGTCTGCCCTCCAGCTTTGAAGGCGCCAGGAACTATGGTCAGGTGTTCTTCAACTCGGACATGCCGCGCTATCTGCTGAACTCGTTCCTGATCACGGTTCCCACGGTGATCGGCGCGGTGGCGCTCAGCTGCATGACCGGATTTGCGCTGGGGATCTACAAGTTCAAGTCGAACCTGTGGATCTTCTTCATGTTCGTGGCCGGCAACTTCGTACCCTTCCAGATCCTGATGGTGCCGGTGCGCGACCTGACGCTGGACTTGGGGCTCTACAACACGAAAACCGGCCTGGTGCTGTTCCACATCGCGTTCCAGACGGGGTTCTGCACGCTGTTCATGCGCAACTTCATCCGCGCCCTGCCCTTTGAGTTGATCGAGGCCGCCCGGGTCGAGGGCATCAGCGAATGGCGCATCTTCTGGTACGTCGTCCTGCCGCTGATGAAGCCCGCGATCGCCGCGCTCAGCGTGCTGATCTTCACCTTCATCTGGAACGACTATTTCTGGGCCGTCGTGCTGACCCAGGGGGCCGAGAGCCAACCCGTCACCGCCGGGATCACCAGCTTCAACGCGCAGTTCCGCGCAGCGTATCACTTGATGAGTGCCGGCTCGATCGTCGCGGCCCTGCCGCCGGTGGCCATGTTCTTTCTGATGCAGAAACACTTCATCGCGGGTCTGACCCTCGGTGCCGTAAAATAACGCCTAGTCAAGGTTTACAGTCATGACCAAGATCACCTTCATCGGTGCAGGTTCCACGATTTTCATGCAGAACATCGTGGGCGATGCCCTGCTGACCCCGTCGCTGGCCGACAGCCATTTTGCCCTGATGGACATCGACCCCGAGCGTCTGGCCGAAAGCGAAACCGTCGCGCGCGCGATGATCCGCTCGGTCGGGACCGGCGCGACCGTCTCGACCCATACCGACCGCCGCGCGGCGCTGGACGGGGCCGATTTCGTCATCATCGCCTTCCAGATCGGCGGCTACAAGCCCTGCACCGTCACCGATTTCGAGATCCCCAAGCAATATGGCCTGCGCCAGACCATCGCCGACACGCTGGGCGTGGGCGGCATCATGCGCGGCCTGCGCACCGTGCCCGTCCTGTGGGATGTGGCACGCGACATGGCGCAGCTGTGCCCGAATGCCACGCTGCTGCAATACGTCAACCCGATGGCCATCAACACCTGGGCGCTGGCCGAACGGTTCCCGGCACTGAAACATGTGGGCCTTTGCCACTCGGTCCAGAACACGGTCGAGGAACTGGCTCATGACCTGGACCTGCCTAAGGATGAAATCCGCTATCGCGTTGCGGGTGTGAACCATGTGGCCTTCTTCCTGCGGCTGGAACATCAGGGCCGCGACCTGTATCCGGCGCTGCGCCGGGGCTATCACGCGGGCCAGTTGCCCAAAGCGCCGCTGCTGATGCCGCGCTGCCCGAACAAGGTGCGATACGAGGTGATGGATCACCTTGGCTATTTCTGCACCGAAAGCTCGGAACACCTGGCCGAATATGTTCCGTGGTTCATCAAGGACGGGCGTCAGGACCTGATCGACCAGTTCCAGATCCCGCTGGACGAATATCCCACCCGCTGCGAAGAGCAGGTCGCGAATTGGAAGGAACAGGCCAAGACCCTGACCGACGGGCGCGACATCAAAGTGATCCGCAGCCACGAATTCGCCGCCGACCTGATGAATGCAATCGTCACCGACACGCCCTATGTCGCCTATGGCAACCTGCCCAATACCGGGCAGATCCCGCAGCTGCCTCTGGGCGCGGCGGTCGAAACGCCCTGTCTGGTCGACAGCAACGGTGTGCAGCCCTCGGTCGTGACCGACATCCCGCCGCAGCTGGTCGCCCTGATGCGCAGCCAGATCAACGTGCAGGAACTGACCGTGCGCGCCCTGGTCGAGGAAAACCCCGAACACATCTACCACGCCGCCATGATGGACCCGCACACTGCCGCCGAACTGGACCTGCGCCAGATCCGCAGCCTGGTCAGTGACCTGCTGACCGCCCATGCCGACTGGCTGCCAGATTGGTGCCGCCCAGCCCGCGCGGCCTGATCATCCAGCAAACACACAAGAAAACCACGACCCAATACGAAAAAGAAACACAGACATGAAGAAACGCCGCTCACAGCACTGGTACGGCAAGCTCGATAAGGACGGGTTCATCCATCGGTCGTGGATGAAGAATCAGGGCTTTCCCGATCATGCTTTCGACGGACGCCCGATCATTGGCATCTGCAACACATGGTCGGAACTGACGCCGTGCAACTCGGGCCTGCGCGACCTCGCCGAAGGCGTCAAGCGCGGCGTGTGGGAGGCCGGCGGCTTTCCCGTCGAATTCCCGGTAATGTCGCTAGGCGAAACCCAGATGAAGCCCACCGCCATGCTGTTCCGCAACCTGCTGGCCATGGATGTCGAGGAATCGATCCGCGCCTATGGCATCGACGGTGTGGTGCTGCTGGGTGGCTGCGACAAGACCACGCCGGGCCAGCTGATGGGCGCGGCCTCGGTCGATCTGCCCACCATTGTGGTCAGCTCGGGGCCGATGCTGAACGGCAAGTTTCGCGGTCAGGATATCGGCTCGGGCACCGATGTTTGGAAGTTCTCGGAAGCCGTGCGCGCCGGCGAGATGACCTTGCAGGATTTCATGAACGCAGAATCCGGCATGAGCCGGTCCAAGGGCGTGTGCATGACTATGGGCACGGCCTCGACCATGGCATCGCTGGTCGAGGCGATGGGCATGAGCCTGCCCACCAACGCCGCCCTGCCTGCCGTCGATGCCCGCCGGATGGCGCTGGCGCACATGACCGGCAAGCGCATCGTTGAGATGGTGGACGAGGACCTCAAACCCTCGGACATCCTGACCAAAGCGGCGTTTGAGAACGCCATCCTGGCCAATGCCGCAGTGGGTGGGTCAACCAACGCCGTGGTGCACCTGCTGGCGCTGGCCGGCCGGGTGGGCGTGGACCTGACCTTGCAGGATTTCGAGATCGGCTCGGACATTCCGCTACTGGTCAACTGCATGCCCTCGGGCAAATACCTGATGGAGGATTTCTGCTATGCCGGCGGGATGCCGGTGGTCCTGTCCGAGCTGAAATCGCATCTGCGCCCGGCCAGAACCGTTCTGAACAAGGACATCTCGGCCCACTATGAGGGCGCGGAATGCTTTGACCGCGACGTGATCCATTCCTTCGACGACCCGGTGAAACCGGCCGCCGGGCTGCGCGTTCTGCGCGGCAACCTGGCGCCGAACGGGGCGATCGTGAAACCCTCGGCCGCCACCGACAGCCTGCTGGAAACGGAAGGTGAGGCCTACGTCTTCGACAGCATCGAGGACCTGAAAGCCAATATCGACCGCGACGACCTGCCGGTGACGCCCGAGACCATCCTGGTGCTCAAGGGCTGCGGGCCAAAGGGCTATCCGGGAATGCCCGAGGTCGGCAACATGCCGATCCCCGCCAAGCTGGTGAAACAGGGCGTGCGCGACATGATCCGCATTTCCGACGCACGCATGTCGGGCACCGCCTTCGGCACAGTAATCCTGCATGTCAGCCCCGAGGCGCAGGCGGGCGGCCCCCTGGCGCTGGTGAAAACCGGCGATCGCATCCGCGTGTCCGCCAGCAAGGGCGAGCTGGAACTGCTGGTCGACGAACAGGAGCTGGCTGCCCGCCGCGCGGCCTGGCGGCCCGACGACCCGCATTACACCCGCGGTTATGCCAAGCTGTATATCGACCATGTCCTTCAGGCCGACCGCGGCGCTGACCTTGATTTCCTGGTGGGCAAGGACACCCGCCTTGTGACCAGAGAGAGCCATTGATGACCCACCCAGCCACCTTCCATGACCTGAACGGCGCATCCGTCTTCATCACCGGCGGCGGGTCGGGCGTGGGCGCGGCCCTGACCGACGGGTTCCTGGCCCAGGGCGCCAATGTCGCCTTCATCGGCCGGTCGGACGCCAGCGCGTTCGTCGAAGAGATGCGCGCCAAACACGGCCGCGCGCCTTTGTTCCTGCAGGGCGACATGACCGACACTGCGCTGCTGCACGAAACCATGACCAAGGCCGCCGAGGCCCACGGTCCGCTGAACGTGCTGGTCAACAATGCCGCCAATGACAAGCGCCACAGCCTCGAGGAAACCACGACCGAGTTCTGGGACTGGATGATCGAGGTCAACCTCAAGGCCTATTACTTTGCCTGCCAGCAGGCCGCGCGCCAGATGGCCGAAACCGGCGGGTCGATCATCAATTTCAGCTCGATCAGCTACATGATGGGCAATGCGGGCTATCCGATCTATACGACGGCCAATGCCGGAATCACCGGCATGACCCGCTCGCTCGCGCGCGAGCTGGGGCCTAGGAACATCCGCGTCAACGCGCTGGCGCCCGGCTGGGTGCTGACGCAGAAACAACTGGACATGTGGGCCACGCCCGAGGATCTGGCCGCGCATATGGATCGCCAATGCCTGAAGGAACATCTGAGCCCGGACGACATGATCGCGCCGACGCTGTTTCTGGCATCGACGGCCAGCCGCGCCATGACCGGGCAATGCATGGTCGTCGATGGCGGCGTGGTCACAACGGGGTGAAGACATGAACACCGAGTGGATCGCAGTAGACTGGGGCACCTCGCATCTGCGCGCCTGGGCGATGCAGGGCGACACGGTGCTGGACCACGCCCAATGCGACCGGGGCATGGCAACGCTGGGTCGAGATCAGTTCCAGAACGCGTTGCTGACGCTGGTCCAGGGCTGGCTGGGCGCGGCGCCTGTGGATGTGATCGCCTGCGGCATGGTCGGTGCCCGGCAAGGCTGGGTCGAGGCGCCCTATGTGGCTGTTCCGGCCAAGCCGATTTCGACCGTTCCGGTGCGCGTGCCCGGCACCGATCCACGCATCCGCGCCTTCGTGGTACCGGGCCTCAAACAGTACGACCCCGCCGACGTGATGCGCGGCGAGGAAACCCAGATCGCCGGCTACCTGTCCACGCGCCCGCATTGGGATGGCGTGATCTGCCTGCCCGGCACCCACACCAAATGGGTGCAGGTCAGCGCCGGCGAGGTCGTCAGCTTCCGCACCTTCATGACGGGTGAACTGTTCGATCTGCTGGGCCAGCACTCGGTGCTGAAACACTCGGTCGGCGAAGGCTGGGACGACGAACCCTTTGCCACGGCCGTCGCGGACACGCTGTCAAAGCCCGAGCAACTGGCCGGGCGGCTGTTCGGGCTGCGCGCGGCCGACCTGCTGCACGGGCAGGATCCGGCCACCGCACGGGCCCGCCTGTCGGGCGCTCTGATCGGTGCCGAACTGGCCGCCACCCGCCCCTATTGGCTGGGTCAGCAACTGGCCATCATCGGCGCCGAAGCCCTGTCGCACATCTATGCCACGGCGCTGCAGCAACAGGGCGCGTTCGTCGAAACCGCCGACGCGACCCAGGCCACGCTGGCCGGTCTGCTGCAGGCCCGCACCCTCACGAGGCAAACCGCATGAGCCGCCCCATCATCGCCATTCTGCGCGGGCTTGACCCGGCGCAGGCCGAGGCCGTCGGCCAGGCCATTCTGGACGCCGGCATCGACCGGATCGAGGTGCCGCTGAACTCGCCCGACCCGCTGGACAGCATCGGCCGTCTGGCCCGCGCGATCGGCGACCGCGCGCTGGTCGGGGCCGGAACCGTCCTGACCATGGATGAGGTCGAACAGGTGGCTGCCGTGGGTGGCAAGCTGATCGTGTCGCCCAATTGCGATGCCGACGTTATCGCGCGTACGGTGGGTCTGGGCCTGCAAAGCTGGCCCGGAGTCTATACCCCGACCGAGGCCTTCACCGCCCTGCGCGCAGGGGCCACCGGGTTGAAACTGTTTCCCGGCGTGATGGCCGGACCGGTGGGGCTGGCTGCCATGCGCCCGATCCTGCCCAAGGGCACGCAGGTCTATGCCGTTGGCGGCGCGGGGCCCGAGAATTTCGGCGACTGGCTCAAGGCCGGGGCCGACGGGTTCGGCATCGGCTCGGCCCTGTTCAAACCCGGCATGTCCGTGGACCAGATCGCCGAGAACGCCCGCCGGATCGTCGCCGCCTTTGACGAGGCCGCGCGATGAGCCAGGTCTTTGACGACCGCCCGTGCGCGTTGGGCGAAGGCCCGCTGTGGCACCCCGAACGGCAACAGCTGTTCTGGTTCGACATCGTCAACAAGCGCCTGATGACCCGCGACGCGAATGGACCGCAAAGCTGGGATTTTGCCGAGAACGTCTCGGCCGCAGGCTGGATCGACCGCGACACGCTGCTGATCGCGTCGGAAACCGGCCTGTGGCGGTTCGGACTTGAGACCGGTCACAAGGACCGCATCGTCGCGCTCGAAGCCGACAACCCGGTGACCCGCTCGAATGACGGGCGGGCTGATCCGTGGGGCGGGTTCTGGATCGGCACAATGGGCAAGCGCGCGGAACGGGGCGCGGGAGCGATCTACCGCTTGTGGCGGGGTGAGCTGCGGCAGCTGGTTCCGGACGTGACCATCTCGAACGCGATCAGTTTCGCGCCCGACCGGTCCTGCGCCTATTTCTGCGACACGGCCACCGGGCAGGTGCGGCGCTGGGGCCTGAACCCGGAAACCGGCTGGCCCGAGGGCGACAGCGCGGTGTTTCTGGACCTGCGCGCCGAGGGGCTGAACCCCGATGGCGCGGTCGTCGATGCAATGGGCAACCTGTGGCTTGCACAATGGGGCGCGGCGCGGGTTGCGGCCTATGACGCCGGCGGAGCCTTCCTGCGCGCGGTGCCTTTCGCGGCGGCCCATACCTCGTGCCCCGCATTCGGCGGGCCGGAACTTACGACGCTGTTCTGCACCTCGGCCCGTGAAGGGCTGGATGCGGACACAATCGCTTCGCACCCCACCAACGGAATGACCTTTGCCGCCGAAAACGCGGGCCAAGGTCAGGCGGAACACAGAGTCATCCTATGACCCCCGAACTTGGCGTTTGCTATTACCCTGAACACTGGCCGCAAGAAATGTGGGCCGAAGATGCCACGCGCATGGTCGAGGCCGGTCTGCGCTGGGTCCGGATCGGCGAATTCGGATGGAGCCGGATGGAGCCGGAACCGGGCCGGCTGACATTCGACTGGCTGGATCAGGCCATCGAGACCCTTGGTGCGGCCGGGCTGAAAGTGGTGCTGGGAACCCCAACCGCCACACCGCCGCGCTGGATGCTGGACCGGCACCCGGACATGCTGGCGATGGATGAAAACGGGCAACCGCGCAAGTTCGGCTCGCGCCGTCACTATTGTTTCAGCCATCCCGGATATATCGATGAGTGCGTCCGCATTGCCCGGATCATGGGCGAACGCTATGGCCGCAACCCGCATGTGGCCGCCTGGCAGATCGACAATGAATATGGCTGCCACGACACCACCGTCAGCTACAGCGCGCCTGCGCGGCAGGCCTTCCGCCGTTGGCTGGCGGCGCGTTATCGCTCGGTCGAGTCGCTGAACGCGGCCTGGGGCAACATGTTCTGGTCGATGGAATACGGTGATTTCGATCAGATCGACCTGCCCAACCTGACCGTGACCGAACCCAACCCCGCGCATGTGCTGGCCTTCCGCCGGTTCAGCTCGGATCAGGTGGTGGCCTTCAACCGGGCACAGGTTCAGGCGCTGCGGCCCCTGACCGACGCGCCGCTGCTGCACAACTACATGGGCCGGATTCTGGATTTCGACCATTTCGAGGTGGGCGCGGATCTGGACATCGCCACCTGGGACAGCTACCCGATCGGGTTCCTGTCCGACCGGCTCGAGGCGGACGCGGCGCACAAGGCAGCCTTTCTGCAACAGGGCGACCCGGACATGCAGGCCTTTCACCACGATCTGTACCGCGCCGTCGGACGCGGCCGCTGGTGGGTGATGGAACAACAGCCCGGACCGGTGAACTGGGCGCCCTACAACCCGGCCCCCTTGCCGGGCATGGTGCGGCTTTGGTCGCTTGAGGCCGTGGCCCACGGGGCCGAGGTGGTCAGCTATTTCCGCTGGCGGCAGGCGCCCTTTGCGCAGGAACAGATGCACGCGGGCTTGCTGACGCCGAACAACCACCCCGCGCCCGGTCTGGCCGAGGCGCAGCAGACGGCCGCGGATCTGGCCACGCTGGGACCGGTCGAACCGGTGCAGGCGCGGGTGGCCATCCTGTTCGACTATCCGTCGGACTGGGCCTGGGCGACCCAGCCTCAAGGCGCGGGGTTCAACTATTTCCGGCTGGTGTTTTCCGCTT
The DNA here is from genome assembly GCF_059613485.1 of Ruegeria sp. CRTD044. Taxonomy (NCBI): domain Bacteria; kingdom Pseudomonadati; phylum Pseudomonadota; class Alphaproteobacteria; order Rhodobacterales; family Roseobacteraceae; genus Ruegeria; species Ruegeria sp. CRTD044. The sequence continues at coordinate 118,111 of NZ_JBXWSP010000011.1, forward strand.
ATCGCGCCCTGCGCCGCGCCGGGCTGTCGATCGATGTCTTACCGGCCTCGGGCCTGTCAAGCGCGGACTATGATCTGATCCTCGCCCCCGGGCTGGCCACGCTGGACGACGCGCTGGCCGACCGCTTGCAGACGGCCGCCAAATTGACGGTTCTGGGCCCACGCAGCGGGGCAATCACGGCTGATTTTCAGATCCCGGCCCAAGGCCGCCCCGGCCTGCAAGCGCTAGACTGCGATGTGGCGCTGGTGGAATCCCTGCCGCCCGAAATCACCCGCCCGGTTCAGAGCGGCGGAGCGGCGCAGCACTGGGTCGAGCGGCTGACCGGTGACGCGCCCGACCTGCAGACCTTCGAAGACGGGACCCCTGCGCTGAAGGGCAGTGACCAGCTTTGGTATCTGGCCGGGTTCCCGGACGAGGACCTGTGGGACCGGATCATTGAAATGGCCGCGCAGAAGGTCGGGCTGACCCTGCACCCGATGCCGCCTGGCCTGCGGCGGCGCGAGACCGCGACCCATGACTTCCTGATCAACTACAACGCCACACCGGTGGATTGGAACGGCCACAGCATCGCTGCCTGCGGAGTCGCCATCCTGAAACGCAATCCGCCCGGCCAGGAATGAACCTGAACCGGGCGGATGTGGTGCTCTGGTAGGCGCTTCTTCCTACTCGTCGGTCTTCAGACTGTTTGGATCGAAGACGTTGCCGAACCCACTGTTGCCCGAAGGCTGATCGTCAGGCTCGGCTGAGCTTTCGTCGTCCTGACCACCCAATGTGTTCGGAGCGAACACATTGCCAAAACCGCTGTTGTTAGACGGTTTGGGCGTGGATTGCTGAGCGTCGCCTTGCTCGGCCTCGCGCTGCTTGCGCTGCTCCTCGCGTTGCTTGCGCAATTCCTGAATGCGCTGCTCGGCTTCCAGACGCTTTTCTTCCTTGACGTCCGCGATACACTGGGCCGGGTTGTAGGCCATGGCCGTCCCGACGACAGTGATCGTTGCCACGGCGAACATGACCAGCAGCACGGCCGCCATGTTCCCCGAGAAAAAGCTGGGCAACTTGATCTTGCCCGCCAGCTCCTCGACCGTGGCTTCCTTGCGCGCGGCGGCGACCAGTTCCTGACGCTTCAACTTGGCTTCGTTCAACAGGGCGAAGAAAACGGTCAGCGCCACGATGATAAAGGCCAGCGCCGAAATCGCAGGTGTAATGCCGTAGCGCACCTTCTGAGCCAATTCGATTGTCAGTGTCGGATATTCGCCGAACGTGAAGGTGGTGGTGTTGTAGTTCTCGAACGAGGCAAGAAACGCAAGCACCGCCGCCGAAGCAATCGCCGGGCGCATGAACGGGAGCAGGATCTTGCGAAACGCCTGTGCATGCGTTGCGCCAAGGTCCAGTGCCGCCTCGGTCAGCGCCAGGTCATATCGCTGCAACCGAGCCACCAGAACCAACATGCAATAGCTGGCGATGAAGGTGGATTGGCCAATCACGGTCAGGAAAATACCGTTCGACAAGAAGCTGTCGGCACCCAGCCCCAGCATCCGGTTGATCCGGTCCCAGAAGACCAGCGTCGAGATACCCAGAACAACGCCCGGGATCAGGATCGGTGCGATGATGATCGTGTAGTAGGTCGCGCGCAGCTTGGGCCAGATCTGGGTCAGCATCAACGCTCCAGCCAAGCCCATCGCCACCGACAGAACCACGGTTCCCGCGCCGATGATCAACGAGTTCTTGATGCCGTTCAGGATGCGTTGGTCCTGAAACAACTCGCCGAACCACTGGAAGGTCAGGCATTCCCACGGGCTCATGCGCGGGAAACCAGATGAGTTGAAGGCGGTGATCGACATGATCACCAGCGGACCCAGCAGGTAGGCGAAGAAGATCGCCAGATAGACCCAGATGCTGATACGGAGGAAGGACATGTTCATTTCCCGATATCCCCCATGTTCACCTTGAACAGGCGCATCATTGCCAGCACGAACAGGATACAGGTGACCAGCAGAACGATGGCGTAGGCTGCGCCTTGTGGCCAGTCGTTGTTGTCATTGAACTGCTGATAGATCAGTTGCGTGAACCACAGACTGGATGGCCCGCCCAGGATTTGCGGTGCGGCCAGCGCACCGGCCGACAGCATGAACACCATCGTACAGCCGGAACTGATGCCAGGCTTGGCATAGGGAATGACCACCCTCCAGTGGATCCGCCACCACGGAGCGCCCAAGTCGCGCGCCGCTTCGATCTGGTTTCCATCCAGGCTTTCGATGACGTTGTACATCGGGAAGATCATCAGCAGGATGTACGCGTAGCCGAGGCCCGCATAGAGCGCGATGTCGTTGCGGATGAAATCAAACGGCGTGTCCCAGATCCCCAATCCGACGAACAGCGTGTTCAAAACACCCGTCTCTCCGAAGATGATACGCAGCGCAAAGGCGCGCAGGATCTCGTTGATCCAATAGGGGATGATCAGCATGATCGCGAAGATACGGATGTGATTGCCCTTGGACTGACCCAGGTAATAGGCAATCGGATAGCAAATGATCAGGTTGAAGATCGTCACGCAGACCGCGGCGATCAACGTCCGGAAGAACACACGCAGATCAACGGCGTTGTAGGACTGGCTGCCGCCTTCCGGGCCGTAGATCAGGTATTTGTAGTTCTCCAGCGTGTACACGTCCTTGGGGCCGCCGATTTCCGGCGGCGGCAGGTTGGGACGGAAGGAAAAGTCCAGCATCGACAGCTGCGGCAGGATGATCAGGCCGATCGTCCAGAACAGGACAAGTCCCAGAATCGCGATCCCCATGCCGAAACCGTTGCGGTTGAAGAAGTCCCTGAGGAAGCCAGGCATCGTCGGGCCTCCTTATTCCGCAGCCAGCTCACCCGCCGGAACGACGACCGCGTTGCGGGTTTCGTATTCCAGCGTGATGTTCTGCCCGGTGTGATCTTTGAACGACTGCCCGTGGTTCGGGATCGAAACCTTGATCTCCTTGCCGCCCTCTCCTTCGGTGAAGATGTTGAAGACGTTGCCTTCGAATTCTTCGTGGGTCACCCGTGCCGTGACGAAGTGATCGCCGCTCGTCCCCTCGGGTGCAATCGAGAACGCCTCGGGTCGGATGAACATCATGGCGTCGTCACCTTCGGCCAACTTGCCCTGATTGGCGGTCGATATCCGCGCCACCAAATCGCCGGACCGGTTGGTCGAGATCAGGGCCTCTTCGCCCATCACTCTTTTGACCTTGCCGCGGAAGACGTTGTTTTCGCCCACGAACGAGGCGGCAAAAGCGGTTGTCGGGTCGTTGTAGATGGTCTTGCCATCGGCGATTTGGTCGATCACGCCAGCGCGCATCACGGCGATGTTGTCCGACATTGTCAGGGCCTCGCCCTGGTCGTGGGTGATGTAGATGAAGGTGATGCCCACACGCTTTTGGATTTCGCGCAGCTCGGTGCGCATGTGCTGGCGCAGCTTGAGATCCAGCGCCGACAGCGGTTCGTCCAGCAGCAGCACGTCTGGCTCGGCGCACAGAGCGCGCGCGATGGCCACTCGTTGGCGCTGACCGCCCGACAATTCGCTGGGCAGCTTGTCGCCCTGATCAGGCAGGGCGATCATGTCCAGCAGCTCGTCCGCGCGTTTGCGCCGTTCGGCGGCGCTGGCCCCTTTGATCTCCATCGAAAAAGTTATGTTCTCCCACACCTTCATGAGCGGAAACAGCGCGAGGTTCTGAAAGATCAGAGCAGTAGGACGCTTGTTCGGCCCGATGCCCTTCATGTTCTTGCCGCCGATCAGGACATTGCCTTCGCTGGGCTCGAGGAACCCCGAGACCGCCCGAAGGATCGTGGTCTTGCCGCAGCCCGAAGGCCCAAGGAACGAAAAGAAATCGCCCCCGTTGATGTTCACGTTCGCATCTCGCACAGCGACAAAATCGCCGAAGCGGATCCACAGGTTTTCCAGATCAACTCCGATCCCTGCACTCATTTTTGGTATCTCCCTGTGATGCAGCCTCAGGCCGCACCGCATCGTTGTCCGTCACGCGGGGCAAACGCGTGCGGGGTCCAAAGGCCCCCCGCGCGACAACGCGAGGGGCGCGATCTCAAGGCGATCAGGCGCTCTTGAACTTGTTAACGAACTCGGTCCGGGTCTCGGCGTACCACGGTGCTTCGGCAGGCCACGGGTTCAGGTTGGCCAGCGAGTCGCCCGGATAGGCCTCGGCAAAGTTCTTCTTGTAGGTGTCGCCCGAATACTGGTCGGCACCCAGAACCGGCGAGTTGTAGCCGTGGCTGTCGATTGCGACACCGGCCGGCTTGGCCTGATAGGCGAAGTCAATGAAGGCGTAGACCTGGTCGATATTGGTTGCGCCGGTCGGCATCGAAATACCGTCGACCCAAGCCATCGCACCCTCGACCGGAGCCTGGTAGTGCACCGGTTCGCCAGCGGATTTCAGTGCCAGCGGCGGACCATCCCAAGTCTGTCCGACGACAACCCCTTCGTTCAGCAGGCCGTTCTTCTGGGTGTCGGCATCGTTCCAGATCAGTTTGATCCGGTCCTTGCGGGCGATGCACCAGTCGGTGATCTGACCCCAGACCTTGCGCATGGTGTCTTCGTCGCCATATGCGGCCCAGACCGAGCCGGGCTCCATCTCGCCGATGCGCTCCATGTACAGACCCGCGCCCAGCATCATCGAATGCGCGCGACCCATGGTCTTGCCGGCGTTTTCTTCCGACCAGACGTCACCATAGGACGGAGCGTCGCCCTCGGGCAGCCACAGGTCGGTGCGATAGGCAATGCCTTCGGTACCCCAGATATGCGGCAGCCAATGCGCGCCGCTGTCACCAAAGTTCCAGGCATCGGTGCCGATCTTGGCCATCGCCGGGTTGACCTTGTCGATCGGGACCCTGTTCATGTCGAACGGCTGCAGAAGCTCCAGCGGCTCCCACTGCAGCGACCGGTTGTTGGTCGGCGAAACGATATCAAAGCCCTGGCCCTTGGTGGCCTTCATCTTGTTGATGATCTCTTCGTTCGAGCCAATTCCGGTGTAGTTCACCTTGATCCCGGTCAGGGTTTCGAACTCTTCGATGAAGCTGGGCGGCAGGTAATCCGACCACATCAGGATGTTGACTTCGCCCGAAGATGCCAGGGCGCTTTTGCTGTACAGAGGTGACGCCAGCGCAGCTGCGCCGGCCCCTTTCAACACCGTACGACGGCTGAAGTTTGACGATTTGGTCATTCGTGTTTCTCCCGTGTTTGGACTGAGTATTGTTTTTTATCCGTGCGTCACGTTAGAGTTTTGCGGTCGCCCCGTCAGTCCAAAAAGTGACAGTTTGCGAAATTCTTAGGTCCAGTTCCCTCGGAAGCCCAAGCCCGGAGCCTGCCCAAACAGCACGCGCCTCTGCGGGAATTCGCGCAAGGATCATATATCAAAAGGGTCGACGATACCTAACGGCGCATCGGAACTGGCCTCATGTCACACAGGGAGATCACGCGAATTTTTACGCATCCGCCTAATCGATGCGCATCATTTCAGCCGCAAAAATCGATTTGCGACAAATTCAGACCAGAATCACGACGCGGTCGGAGCTATTTGCGCATTGACCGGCCGTCATGAAACAGATGGATCTTCTCCGGCGCGGCAGTCACCGAAACCGTCTGGCCACGCAAGCCACGATGGATGCCCGGCAGTTTGCCGATCACCGACTCAGCGCCGGGGGCTTTCGCGAAATAGAGCAGCGTCACCTCGCCCAAGGCTTCGGTAAAGTCCACGGTCCCGGTCACGATGGGGTCACCGTCGGCGACCACCAGATCCTCGGGCCGCACACCCACGTTGACCTTCTTGCCGGCGTCGGCGTCCTCGGTCGGTATGGCCGAAACTGCCGTTCCGCCACAGTCCAACGCAACGGTCGTGGTGGCACCGGTGCCGGTGATCGTGCCCGGCAGCAGGTTCATGGCAGGCGAGCCGATAAACTGGGCCACGAATTCATTGTCGGGCGTCTCGTACAGCTCCAGCGGCGTACCAACCTGTGCGATGCCCTTGTTGGCCAGAACCACGATCCGGCTGGCAAGGGTCATTGCCTCGACCTGATCGTGGGTCACATAGATCATCGTGCTGTCGGGCATCGCCTCTTTCAGGCGCGCGATCTCGATCCGTGTGGCCACCCGCAGCGCGGCATCCAGGTTCGACAGCGGCTCGTCGAACAGATAGACCTTGGGGTCGCGCACGATGGCCCGGCCGATGGCGACCCGCTGACGCTGACCGCCCGACAGAGCTTTGGGCAGACGGTCTAGAAACGGTTCCAGCTGCAGGATCTGCGCCGCGCGGTTCACCGCGGCGTCGATCTGATCGGCGGGCATCTTGGCGATCTTCAGGGCAAAGGCCATGTTCTCGCGCACGGTCATGTGCGGATACAGCGCATAGCTTTGGAACACCATGGCGATGCCGCGCTGTGCCGGGGGCACATCGTTCATCATCTGCCCCTCGATTTCCAACGTTCCGCCCGAAATGCGTTCCAGCCCCGCGATCATCCGCAGCAGGGTGGACTTGCCGCAGCCCGAGGGGCCGACGAACACGATCAACTCGCCGCGCTCGATCTCGAGGTTGATGTCTTTCAGGACATCGACATTGCCATAGGTCTTGGCGACATCGGTCAGCTTGAGCTCGGACATGGGTTACCCTTTCTCTCGGACCATCAGGCAGAACTGCGAGGACGCCAGCGTGGCGCGGCCCTGTGCCTCGACTGCGCCCAGATCCTGACCGATGCAGCGCCAGTTGCCCTTGGGCAGGGCGATTTCGGCGGCGCCATCGCCCAGGTTGAAGGCACAGAACACCTGCTGGGTGTCATCCTCGCGCAGGAAGCTGAGGATCGGGCCGGTTTCGCGCATGTCGGACTGGGTGCCCGACATCAGCGCCGGGTATTCATGGCGCAAAGCGATGGCCCGGCGATAATTGTTCAGCACCGACTGCGGGTCGGCGTCCATCCGGTCAACGGCGCGCTCGGCCTGCGCGGTGCTGACGGGCAGCCAGGGCGCACCGGTGGTAAAGCCCGACTGTTCGTCCTGCGCGGCCCAGACCATGGGCGTGCGGCAGCCGTCGCGGCCCTTGTATTCAGGCCAGAACTCGATGCCATAGGGGTCCTGCAGGTGCTCAAAGGGCACGTCGGCCTCGGGCAGGCCCAGCTCTTCGCCCTGATACAGGCAGGCCGAGCCGCGCAGGCACATCATCAGAACCGCGTGCTGCCGGATGCCGGCCTCGTCCAGATCCCAGCGCGAGGCGTGGCGCTGTACGTCGTGGTTGGAGAATGCCCAGCACGGCCAGGCGTCGCCGGCCTTGGACAGAAGCTGGTCGAACACATGCTTGGTGTATTCTGCCGTCAGGCGGCGTTTTTCCAGAAATTCAAAGGCATAGCACATGTGCATGCGCTGGTCGCCACGGGTGTATTCGCCCATGATCTCAAGCCCGCGCTGTGCGTCGCCCACCTCGCCCAGACAGGCGCGACCGTCATATTGATCGGTCAGGGCGCGCAGCCGTTCCAGGAAGGCGATGTTTTCCGGCTGGCTCTTGGAATACAGGTGATCCTGATGGTTGTAGGGGTTGACCATCGGCGCGATGGTGGCGTTGCGCTGATCCAGCGGCAGCGCCGGGTTGTCGCGCAGCTGCGCGTCGTGGAAGTAGAAGTTGATCGTGTCCAGCCGGAACCCGTCAACGCCCATGTCCAGCCAGAACCGCGCCACGTCCAGCAGCGCGTCCTGCACATCGGGGTTGTGGAAATTCAGATCCGGCTGCGAGGTCAGGAAGTTGTGCAGGTAATACTGCTGCCGGCGCGTATCCCACTGCCAGGCCGAGCCGCCGAAGATCGACAGCCAGTTGTTGGGCGGGGTCCCGTCGGGCTTGGGGTCAGCCCAGACATACCAGTCGGCCTTGGGGTTTTCGCGGTTGCTACGGCTGTCGACGAACCACGGATGCTGGTCCGAGGTATGCGACAGAACCAGGTCGATCATCACCCGCAGACCCAGACCATGGGCGCGGTCCAGCAGCGTCTGGAAATCCTCCATCGTGCCGAACATCGGATCGATGGCGCGATAGTCGCTGACATCGTACCCGAAATCCTTCATCGGCGACTTGAAGAAGGGCGAGATCCAGATCGCATCGACCCCCAGACCGGCGATGTAGTCCAGCCGCTGGGTGATGCCCCGCAGGTCTCCGATGCCGTCGCCGTTGCTGTCCTGAAAGCTGCGCGGATAGATCTGATAGATCACCCCGCCGCGCCACCAGTCAGACGCCGTCTTGGTTGAGTGCTTGAGGTCCACGTTGTTCTGCACGTTCATCACACGCCCTTATTTGACTGAACCGGCCAGCAATCCGCGGACCAGGTATTTCTGCATTGCAAAGAAGACGACCAGCGGCACCGCGATCGACACGAATGCGGCCGTGGCCAGGATTTCCCAATTGCCGCCACGGGTGCCCAGAAGCTCGACGATACTGTTGGTCATCACGGTGGTTTCTCCGGATGCGTCGATCAGGAACACTTTGGCCACCAGCAAGTCGTTCCATGTCCACAGGAACTGGAAGATGGCGAACGAGGCCAGCGCCGGAAAGCTCAGCGGCAGGATCAGCTTGGTGAAGATTTGAAACTCGGTGGCGCCATCGACCCGCGCATTCTCAATCAGGTCGCGGGGCAGCCCGGCCATGTAGTTGCGCAAAAGATAGATCGCCAGCGGCATGCCAAAGCCGGTATGGGCCAGCCAGACGCCCAGATACCCTTTGCCGATGCCGATGTTCAGGTGGAATTTCAGCAGCGGGATCAGTGCCAACTGCAAGGGCACCACCAGCAGACCGACTACCGCGGCGATCAACAGCGCACGGCCCGGGAAATCCATCCAGGCCAGCGCATAGGCCGCAAAGGCCGCCACCAGGATCGGGATGATCGTGGCCGGAATCGTGACCGTCAACGTGTTGAAGAACGCCTTGGCCATGCTGTCAGTGCTGTCCTCGGCCAGCAGGACCTTGTGGTAGTTGTCCAGCGTGAACTCGGGCGGCAGTTCGGCGGTCACGAAGACGCGCGACCCACGGCTGCCGGTGAATTCCTCGGCGTTCTCCATCCGGTAGTCGCCATTGGCCTGAACGGTGATCGTACCGCCCTTGCGCAGTTCGGCGGTCTGGCCCGGCTCAAACGCATCGATCTCGCGCGAGCTGATGCCCCATTTCGAGATGCGCGCCTTGGTTCCGGCGTCGAACAGGTTGCCCTCGATCACATACAGGCCGTTTTCCTGCATCTGGGTGTCGGGCGCGGCGCTGCGCAGCGTCAGGTTCTGCTCGGACGGGAAAATCGCCCGCCACCAGCCGCTGGTCGCGATCTGGTCCGCCGTGCGGAAGGACGAGATGAACAGGCCCAGCGTTGGCACCACCCACAGCACCACCAGAAACAGAACCGAGGCATGTACGGCCCATCTGAGCGCCGGGCGGGTTCCTGCGATCTCACTCATGACGCGCCCTCCTATTCCATTTCCTTGCGCGCGTTGCGCACGTTCCAGACGAGGATCGGCGTCACCAGCAGCATGATCACCATGGCCGAGGCCGAGCCCACGCCCCAGTCATTGGCGCGGAACAGCTTGTCGAACATGTAGTTGGCCAAGACCTGTGTCTCCCACTGGCCGTTGGTCATGGCGAAAACGATGTCGAACACCTTCAGCACGACGATGGTGATCGTGGTCCACACCACCAGAATCGTGGTCTTGATCTGCGGCACCTTGATCTTGAAGAAGATCTGGAACGGGCTTGCGCCATCCAGAATGGCGGCCTCGACCGTTTCTTCGGGAATGCCGCGCAGGGCAGCCGACAGGATCACCATGGCAAAGCCCGTCTGAATCCAGACCAGCACGATCATCAGGAAGAAATTGTTCCAGAACGGGATCGTCAGCCAGGTCTGCGGGTCGGTTCCGCCAAAGAAGATGTACAGGGCATTCAGCATGCCGATCTGGTCCTGCTCGACGGGACGGGTGTCATAGACAAGCTTCCAGATCACCGATGCGCCCACGAACGAGATCGCCATCGGCATGAAGATCAGAGACTTGGCGACATTGCCCCATCGGATGCGGTCGGTCAGCTGGGCGACCAACAGGCCAAATGCTGTCGACAGCGCCGGGACCACGATCAGCCACAGCATGTTGTTACGCATCGCTTCCCAGAATTTGGGCTCTCCCATCATCTGGGCGTAGTTGTCCAGACCCACCCATTCGTATCCGCCGCCGGGCACCCGGTCGGTCAGGGACAGGCGTAGCGTTTCCACCACAGGGTAGGCCAGGTACAGCCCCAGCGCGACCAGAGCGGGGAATAGAAACAACCATGGCCGGACCATGTTTGCCCGATTGATGTTGCGTCCGGCGTTCGGGCCGCGCGGCGGGAACAGAATCTTGTCCAGAAACTGGTTGGACAGGTAGAAGTACCCAACGCAGCCGGATACGCCGATGGCGATCGTCAGCAGACCTTGCAATGCGGGATGCATGTCACCCTCCCTGGCGACAATGGGTAGGGCAACCCGGAGGTCGGATTGCCCGGTTTCATGGCTTTACTGGATCGCGTCCCAAGACGCCTGGATCTCGTCCGCCACCTCTTGCGCGGGTTTGCCACCGGCATAGTCGACCATGCCCGTCCAGAACGTGCCTGCGCCAACCGCACCCGGCATCAGGTCAGACCCGTCAAAGCGGAAGGTGGTCGCACCCAGAAGAATGTCGTTCATCTTCTTCAGGGTCGGGTCCGAGAAGGCCGAGGTATCGACACCCTTGTGCGGGGTCAAAAAACCGCTGAGCGCCATCCAGGTCTCATGCGCCTCGGGCGTCTGCAGATAGGCGATCAGGTCATGCGCGGCGGGGCTGTCATTGGTGATCGCCCACAGGGTGCCCGCGCCCAGAACCGGGCTGCCCAGATCCTTGCCTTCATAGGCCGGGAAGTAGAAGAAATCGGCATCTTCGCCCACGACTGTGCCTTCGGGGAAGAAGGCCGGGATGAACGAGGCCTGACGGTGCATGTAGCACTGCGGCGGCGAGCTGAACATGCCTTTGGGGCTGTCGCGGAAATCCGTGGTTGCAACCGCACCGGCCCCACCGGCGACGTAGTCGTCATTGCGGGCGAATGCACCGAATTCCTCGATCGCGGCTACGACCTTGGGATCGTTGAATTTCAGCTCGTTGGCAACCCACGCGTCATAATCCTCCGGGGACTGGGTGCGCAGCATCATGTCCTCGACCCAGTCGGTCGCAGGCCAACCTGTTGCGCCGCCCGACCCCAGACCGATGCACCAGGGTGTGCCTCCATCGGCGACGATCTGGTCGGTCAGGGCCTTGAGCTCTTCCATCGTGGTCGGGACTTCATATCCCGCGTCCTCGAAATTCTCGGGCACGTACCAGACCAGCGATTTCACATCGACCTTGTAGAAGAAGCCGTACAAATGATCCTGACCGTCCGGCCCAGCGTAAGTGCCCAGATCGACCCAGGACTGCCCGGCCGCGTAGTTGTCCCGGATCCAGTCGGCGGTCCCGTCAGCAAGCGGCGTCAGAAACCCGGCCTTCGCCATGTCGGCAGCAAGACCCGGCTGGGGGAACACGGCGATGTTCGGTGCCGATCCGGCCTCGGCGTCGATGCGGATCTGCTGCTCGAAGCTGTCCGACCCGACATAGGCATATTCATGACCGGTGGCCGCGGCAAAGCCGTCCAGAACCTTTTCGACATTCTCCTGGTCCGGGCCAAGCCACGGGCCGAACACGGTGACCTTTTCGGCCTGCGCCGCGCCCGCCATCAGGGCGAACGTGGCCGCACCTGCCAAAAGCGAGTGTTTCATTGATTTTCCTCCCAACTGTATCCGCGCGTGTGAGACTCAATTTTCAAAGCGCTTTGAATGCGGCCGTTATCCGCTAACATGTTGGCCCTGTCAATGGCTAGATTTTGGCTTGGGCCGCCTGTGCCCATGTTTTCATGGTATATTGCAGAGAATGGCAAAACAACTTGACGCAAGCGGCAAATCCCCACACAACAGGGCGCACACAAGCATTGAAAGCGTTTTGAAACCGCTATGAACCTCAAGCAGCTCTCTCAGATCCTGGGTCTGTCACAGACGACGGTCAGCCGCGCGCTGAACGGTTACCCAGAGGTGAACGAAGAGACACGCCTGCGGGTTCAGGCGGCGGCGGCCAAACATGGTTATCGGCCGAACGCGCGGGCCAAGGGGCTGGCGACGGGTCGGTCGATGGTGATTGGCCACGTGATCCCCAGCTCGTCGCGCCACGAGATGGTGAACCCGATCTTCGGCGATTTCGTCGCCGGCGCGGTCAAGAAATATGCCGAGCACGGCTACGACATGATGTTTACCAATGCTGACGACACCTCGATCGAGGACGCCTATCGCAGCCTGTTCCAACGCGGGGCAGTCGACGGCGTGGTGCTGCAGGGCCCAAAAGTGAACGAGCCGCGGATTGAGGTTTTGACCAGGATGCAGGTTCCGTTCATCGTGCATGGCCGATCCACCGGCGTCAGCGTGCCCTATGACTGGATCGACGTGAACAACAAAAGCTCATTCCTGCGCGCCACCCGCTTTCTGATCGACCTGGGCCACCGGCGGATCGCGCTGATCAACGGGCTGGAGGACATGGACTTTGCCCAAAGGCGCCGCGACGGGTATCTCGAGGCGCTGAAACAGGCCGGCCTGTCGCCCGACCCGGCCCTGATGCGCAGCGCCGAGATGACCGAGGTCTATGGCCATCACGAAACCCGCGACATGCTGCGGCTGGACGATCCGCCGACCGCGATCCTGACCTCGTCGATGATCTCGGCGATCGGGGTGCGGCGCGCGCTGGACGAGGCCGGGCTGAAAATGGGCCGCGACGTATCGGTGATCGCCCATGACGATGACCTGTCCTATCTGAAGAACGGACAAGACGTTCCGATCTTTACCGCCACCCGGTCTTCGGTACGCCACGCCGGCGAACTAGCCGCCGAGATGCTGATCGAGCGCATCCGCGCGCCCCACGATCCGGCCAAGACTAGATTGCTCGAGGCCGAACTGGTAGTCGGCGGCTCGACCGGTCCCGCCCCCAACAGGTTCTGAACATGAAATACACCCGCGCTGATTTCCCCAAAGACTTCCTCTTTGGTGTCGCAACCTCGGCCTATCAGATCGAAGGCCACGCACAGGGCGGCGCCGGCCCGACCCATTGGGACAGTTTCGCGGCCACGCCCGGCAACGTGGTGCGTTCCGAAAACGGCGATCTGGCCTGCGACCACCTGCACCGGTTCGAACAGGATTTCGACCTGATCCGCGAGGCCGGGTTCGACTGCTATCGCTTTTCCACCAGCTGGGCGCGCGTACTGCCCGAAGGGCGCGGTCCGGTGAACCAGGCCGGGTTGGACTATTATGACCGGCTGGCCGACGCCCTGCTGGAACGCGGCATCCGCCCCTGCGCCACCCTGTATCATTGGGAGCTGCCCTCAGCCCTGGCCGATCGGGGCGGCTGGCGCAACCGCGACATCGCCGACTGGTTCGCCGATTTCACCGAGATCATCATGGGCCGCATCGGCGACCGCATGTACAGCGTCGCCCCGATCAACGAGCCCTGGTGCGTCAGCTGGCTGAGCCATTTCGAAGGCCACCACGCCCCCGGCCTGCGCGACATCCGCGCCACGGCCCGCGCCATGCATCACGTCCTTCTGGCCCACGGCCGCGCGATTCAGGCGATGCGGGGCCTTGGGATGTCCAACCTGGGCGCGGTGTTCAACCTCGAATGGGCCGAACCCGCCGATGATACCCCCGAGGCCCGCGAAGCCGCCGATCTGTATGACGGTATCTACAACCGGTTCTTCCTCGGCGGCGTGTTCAACAAAGCCTACCCCGAGAACGTCCTGCAAGGGCTGCAGGCCCACCTGCCCGACGGGTGGCAGGACGATTTCGACACGATCGGCACGCCGGTCGACTGGTGCGGGCTGAACTACTATACCCGCAAGCTGATCGCGCCCGTCGACACGCCCTGGCCCAGTCTGCAAGAGGTGCCTGGCCCTCTGCCCAAGACGCAGATGGGGTGGGAGATCGAGCCAAGCGCGCTGACCCGGTTCCTGACCCGTACGGCACGGGACTACACAGGCGATCTGCCGATCTATGTCACCGAAAACGGCATGGCCAGCCCCGAGCGGCAGCAGGATGACGACCGCATCGACTATCTGAATCAGCATCTGTCGGCGGTGCAGGACGCGCTGGATCAAGGCGTTCCGGTCAAGGGCTATTTCATATGGTCGCTGCTGGACAACTACGAATGGGCGCTGGGATACGAAAAGCGGTTCGGCCTGGTCGATGTCGATTTCGACACGCTGGAACGGCGCCCCAAGGCCTCGTTCCGGGCGATGCAGGCGGCTTTGGCCCAGGGCGAACCGGTCTCGGTCCCGATGGCGCAGCCCAGAGGCGCGATGCACGACCACTGGAACCTGGTGGCCGATATCGGCGGCACCAACACGCGGCTAGGGGTCGTCACAAATGGCACGCTCACCGATCTGCGCAAATCGCCCACCGGCAGCCTGCCCGAGTTTCTGGCCGCCCTGCACGACCTGTGCGCCGAAATCGGAACGCCGCCGCGCGCCGTGGTCGCCGCGGGCGCGGGCCCGGTGCGCAATGGCACGATCCGTCTGACCAATGCCAATCTGGACCTGTCCGAGGCCGACATCGCCACAGCCACTGGCGCGGACCATACCTTTGTCATCAACGACTTCACCGCCGCCGCGTGGTCGGTGGCCGAGATTACCCGCGATGACGTGCAGGCCCTGCAGGGCGACCCGACCCCGCCCAAGGGCACCCGACTGGTGGTCGGCCCCGGCACTGGGCTGGGGGTCGGCGCGCTTTTGTATTCCGAAGGCCACTATCACACCGTCTCGGGCGAGGGCGGCCATGTCGGCCTGTCACCCCGCACCCGCGACGAGGTGGACGTGTTCGAAGCCGCCCGCCGGATCGCGCCCGAGTGCTTCTTTGGCGACAGCCTGACGCTCGAGGCCGAAATGTTCCTCAGCGGTACGGGCCTGCCGATCCTGTACCGCGCCGCGGGCATGGCCGCGGGCCAGCCCGACACGCCCGTCCTGCCCGCCAAGGACATCCTGCAGGCCGCGCAGAACGGATCCGATCCGCTCGCCATGCGCGCCGCGCAGATCTTCACCACCCACTTGGGCGCCGTGATGGGCGACATGGCCGTGACCGTGATGCCCACGGGCGGCGTCTTCCTGGTGGGCGGCGTGGCCGAGAAGAACCGCTGGCTGTTCGGCGACGACTTCCTGGCGGCCTTCAACGCCGGAGGCCGGTTCGACGCGCTGCGGCAGGGCTTTGGCGTTTATGTGTCGGAACAGGCCGAATTTGGCATTGTTGGCGCTAACAACTTCTGCAAAAATGCGCTCGCGCGGTAAACTCACCGCCTGATCTTTGCAGAAGGAAGGAGCCGGGACATGATCCTGTGCTGTGGCGAGGCCCTGATCGACATGATCGCAGAGCCGACGGTTTCGGGCGCGCAAGGTTTCGTGCCGCATTCGGGCGGGGCGGTGTTCAATACCGCCATCGCCCTGGGCCGGCTGGATGCGCCTGCCGGAATGCTGACCGGGCTGTCGAGCGACATGTTCGGCCAGCAACTGTCTCAGGCCCTGAAAGACAGTCATGTGGATGGCTCGCAGGTTGTTCTTTCGGACCGTCCGACCACGCTGGCCTTCGTGCAACTGCAGGACGGGCACGCCACCTATTCCTTCGTCGATGAAAACTCGGCCGGGCGGATGCTGCGCCCCGAAGACATGCCGGACCAGTTGACCGCGACCTCGGCGCTGTATTTCGGCGGCATCAGCCTGGCCTGCGAGCCCTGCGCCGATGCCTATGCCGCCCTGCTGGACCGCCACGGCGCCGAGCGCGCGGTGATGATCGACCCCAACATCCGCCCCGGCTTCATCCAGGACCAGACCCGCTATCGCACCCGGCTGAACCGGATGATTGCGCAGGCCGACATCGTCAAGGTCTCGGACGAGGATCTGGACTGGATCGTCCCCGGCCCTGAATCGCTGGAAGAAAAGGTGCCGCTGCTGCTGCAGGCCGGTCCCGCCGTGGTGATCGTCACGCGCGGCAGCCAGGGCGCGACCGGGTATCTGGCCGATGGCCGCACGATTTCGGTGCCCGTCACGCCGGTTCAGGTGGTCGATACGGTGGGTGCGGGCGACACGTTCAACGCCGGGGTGTTGGCGCAAATGCACCGCGACGGGCTGCTGACCAAACAGGCGCTCCGTGCGATCTCGCCCGACGACCTGCGCACCGCGCTGGAACTGGGCGGCAAGGTCGCCGCCGTCACCGTATCCCGCGCCGGGGCCAACCCGCCCTGGGCGCACGAGCTGTAATTCATCGAAAGCACCGATATGAAACGATCCGAGATCAACCGCATCAAGGCCGAGGCGCAGGCCTTCATCAATTCGTTCGGCTTTGCCCTGCCGCCCTTTGCCGACTGGACGCCCGAGCAGATGCGCAGCCCGCAGGCCGCCGGCATCCGCGCCCGTGGTCTTGGCTGGGACATCACCGATTACGGCCAGGGCAAGTTCGACGAGCTGGGCCTGTTCCTGTTCACCCTGCGCAATGGCGACGAAAAGGATCTGAGCGCGGGCCGGGGTATGCTCTATGCCGAGAAGCTGCTGATTTCGCGTGACAAACAGCTGTCGCCGATGCATCGCCACATCGTCAAGGCCGAGGACATCATCAACCGCGGCGGCGGCGATCTGGTGATGGAGATCTACGCCTCGGCCCCCGATGGCAGCATCGACCGCGATACCCCCGTCACCGTACCCAGCGACGCCTGCCCGGTGACCATCCAGCCCGGCGAGCATCTGCGCCTGAAACCGGGCGAAAGCGTCACGCTGATGCCCGGCATCTGGCATGCCTTCTGGGCGGAAAAGGGCGATTGTCTGATCGGTGAGGTCTCGACCGTCAATGACGACCGCACCGACAACGTGTTCGAGAAGCCGATCCCGCGCTTTGCCACGATCGAAGAAGATACCGCGCCCGAATTCCTGCTGGTCGCCGATTACTGAGCGCGCGGGGCCGGACCAAAGGGCGGGTCCGAGGCCAGTGTCAACGCGACCCGGCCCGGGCTTGCGGCCTGGGCCAGCCGGTCGCGGACGGCCTCGAAGGCTTCGATCGTCACGGGTTCGGCGGGTTTCAGATAGACAAGGTGGAACAGTGCCCGCCCGCTGCGCACCGTCGCCACGTCCAGCACCTGAAACGGGCTGTCGGCACAGATCCGGCGGGCCTGCGCAATGATCTCGGCCCGGGCATCGGCCGGCAGCGCCACACCCACGATATCGCGCAGCGCGCCCAGAAACACCTTGATCGGCTGCGGCAGCAGCGCCAGGCACAGCAGCAACACCACAAGCGCATCCGACACCGGAATCAGACCGGCGAGCGGCCCGCCCTCAAGCAGGTTGATCGCGAAAAACGCCGCCCCGGCCCCAAGGCTCAGCACCCCGTCGACCATCGCGGCCCGGGACTCGACCCGCAGCAGATCGCTGGTCTTTCCCGTGCGGCGCCAGTTCCAGCGGTGATAGGCTAACAGCGCCAGGCAGATTGTCGCCATCGACCCGGCGTAGATCAGGATCCATTCCAGAACCACCGGCGCGGCTTCGCCCGTCTTGGCATAAGCCAGCAGACGGTTCACCGCCGAACCAGCCGCCATCAGGATGATCCCGAACAGCAGCAGGCTGCGGAACATCACGAAGACGGATTCGTCGATCTCGTATCCGAAGGGGCGGTTCTGGTCCGGGGCCCGTCGGATCGAGGCGGCGACCCATCCCGCCACCACAGCTGTTGCGAAATTGAGCCCCGAGAACAGCCCGTCCAGCAACAGCGCATCGGAGTTTGCCAGCAACCCGGCCACAACCCCGGCACCCGCCATGAACAGGCTGGCCCATTTTGCCGCGTTCAGCGACCGGCGTTCAAAGATCAATGTGTCCTGCATCGGCTCAGCTTTTCCGGTTGATGAGGCTGGCGGTCATTTATGTCCGACGGGCCAAGGCGCAAGCCCCGCGCTCATGCCCGTCCGCGTATCATGTCGGCAGCCTTCTCCGCGATCATGATCACGGGCGAGGCGGTATTGCCCGAGACGATCTTAGGCATCACCGAGGCATCGACCACCCGCAGCCCCTCCAGACCCCGAACGCGCAATTGTGGATCGACCACCGCGGCGTCGTCGCTTCCCATGCGGCAGGTGCCGACCGGGTGAAAGATCGTGGTGGCGATGTCGCCCACCGCATCCAGCAGGCCCTGTTGGTCGTTGATCTCGGGGCCGGGCAGAACCTCTTGCGGGTGGTAGGGTGCCAACGCCCGCGCCGCCATCACCTGCCGGGCCTGCTGCACGGATTTGACGGCTACCTGCCGGTCACGCTCGGCCGAGAGGTAATTCAACCTGATCTCGGGCTGGGCCGTCGGATCGGGCGTGGTGATATGGCAGTGCCCCCGGCTTTCGGGTCGCAGATTGCAGACCGAGACGGTGATCGCGGGGAACGGATGCAGCGGGTCGCCCAGCCGGTCGGTCGACAGTGGCTGCACGTGATACTCCAGATCCGGCGTGGCCAGCATCGGGTCGGATTTGGTGAACATGCCGAACTGGCTGGGCGCCATCGCCATCGGGCCCGACCGGGTCAGGGCGTACTGCGCCGCGATGCGCGCCTTGCCCCACAGGCTGTTGGCCATGGTGTTCAGGGTTTTGGCGTTTTGCACCTTGAACACGGTTCGGATCTGCAGGTGGTCCTGCAGGTTCGCCCCCACGCCCGCGCTTTCATGCTGAACCGCGATTCCGTGCGCCACCAGCACCTGAGGGTCGCCGATCCCCGACAGTTCCAGCAGCTTGGGCGAGTTGATCGACCCCGCCGCCAGCAGAACCTCGGCCCCGGCCACAGCGCGGTATTCGGTGCCCCCCCGCGCAAAGCGTACGCCGCGCACGGTCTTGCCCTCGAGGATCAGGCCCAGCGTCTCGGCCTCGGTCAGGACCCGCAGGTTGGGCCGTTTCATCGCGGGCCGCAGAAATCCCTTGGCCGTGTTCCAGCGCACGCCGTTCTTCTGATTGACCTCGAAAAACCCCGAGCCCTCGTTGTTGCCGTCATTGAAATCGGCGCGCGGCTGGATGCCGATCTCGCGCGCTCCGTCCTGCACGGCTTTCAGGATCTCCCAGCTCAGCCGCTGTTTCTGAACCTTCCACTCGCCGCCGGAACTGTGCATTTCGCTGTCGCCGGCGTGGTGATCTTCGGATCTCAGAAAATAGGGCAGCACGTCGTCCCAGCCCCAGCCCGCATTGCCCAGCTGCCGCCAATGGTCATAGTCGGCCGCCTGCCCGCGCATGTAGATCATCCCGTTGACCGAGCTGCACCCGCCCAGCACCTTGCCGCGCGGATAAACCAGCGACCGCCCGTTCAGCCCAGGCTCGGGCGCGGTTTTCATCATCCAGTCGGTGCGCGGATTGCCGATGCAGTACAGATACCCCACCGGGATGTGGACCCAATGGTAATTGTCCGACTTGCCCGCCTCGAGCAGCAGAACCCGTGTCCTGGAATCCTCGGTCAGCCGGTTGGCCAGCACGCAGCCCGCGGTACCCGCGCCTATGATGATATAGTCGTATTCGCCCTCGAGCCGGGTGGTTTCAGATGTGGCGGAATTCATTCTCGGTCTGCTCTGTGCATTGTTCCTGCTCCTGCGGAGCGCAGCTTAGCAGCTGTTGCGGGCAATGCACGGGCTCGATGTCGCATTCCGCAACAGTATTTCGCAATCCTGCAGGTCGCGCCCACGGTCGGTGGTCAGACTGGTGTCAAAGGAGGCCCAGAATGACCCAGACCGCCACCCGTGTCCGAACCGGAGGCCGCGCCGCCCGCCGCGCCCTGCGCACCGCGCCCTGCTTTGACATGTTGCCGGGTCTGACCCGCAACATCCCGCTGTGCGAGGTGATGGACGGATCACAGGTCGAGCGGATCGACGCGGCCTCGATGGACATCCTCGAAAACGTGGGCGTGCAGTTCCGCGACCCGATCGCGCTGGTCGACTGGAAGGCGGCTGGAGCCAAAGTTGACGGCGAGCGGGTGTATCTTGATCGCGGGCTGGTCCGCGAATTGATCGCGACGATCCCCTCGGATTTCACCTATCACGCCCGTGACCCGCGCAAGAATGTGCGCCTGGGCGGGCCGCACGCGATCTTCGTGCCGATGACCGGCGCGCCGTTTCTGCGCGATCTCGACGACGTACGCCGCAACCCGACACTGGACGATCTGGCGATGTTCCACAAGCTCAGCCACATGCTGCCGGCGCTGCATTCCAGCGCCCATCACATCGTGGAACCCTATGATCACCCGATCAGCCAGCGCCACCTGCGCATCACCTATTCGTCGATGAAATATTCCGACAAGACCTTCATGGGCATGACCACCTCGCCCAGAAACGCCGAAGACGTGATGGAGATGTGCGCGATCCTGTTCGGCGCAGAGTTCATGGAGAATCACCCCGTCACCACCGGCAATTGCAACGGCAACTCACCGCTGGTCTGGGACGAGACCATGCTGGGGGCGATGCGCGCCTTCTGCCACCGCAATCAGCCGGTGCTGTGCTCGCCCTTCGTACTGGGCGGGGCCAACACGCCGGCCAGCGTGCCGGCGACGGTCGCGCAGCTCAACGCCGAGGCGCTGAGCGCGCTGGCCTACACGCAGGTGATCCGGCGCGGCTGTCCCGCGATCTACGGGCACTACCTGTCGACCGTCAGCATGAAATCCGGCGCGCCGATGGCGGGCACGCCCGAGATCAGCCTGATGAACTTCATGATCGGCCAGATGGCGCGACACTACGGCGTGCCCTGGCGCAGCTCGAACACGCTGGGCGGGGCCAAGACGTTCGATGCGCAGGCGGGCTACGAATCCGCCACCACGCTGTCGGCGGTGATCCATGCGGGGGCAAACTATATCTGGCATTCGGCGGGCTGGAACGAGGCCGGGATGCATTGTTCGACCGCCAAATTCGTTGTCGATGCCGAGCAATGCGCCATGGCCTACCGCATGGCCGAGGGCCCGAAATGGCACGACTTCGACGAGGCAGTTGCCGCCGTATCCGATATCGGCCCCGGAGGGCACTACCTGGGCCATCCGCACACACAGGACAATTTCCAGGAGGCGTTCTTCATGCCCGAACTGTTCGACAACAACTCGATCGAACAATGGGTGGCCGAGGGCGAGGTCGAGATCACCGAGCGCGCCCTGAACCACGCCCGCAAGCTGCTGGCCGAGTATCAAGAGCCCCGAATGGACCCGGCCACCGACGAGGCGCTGCGAGATTACATCGCCCGGCGCGAGCGGGAAATTCCCGCCGCCGACGAATTGAACCAGCACTATTAGGAACACTCCACTTGCCCGCCTGCCTATCAGGCGGGCCTTTTTCATTCGTCGCGCGCGCGCCATTCCTTCCAGCGCAGCACCATGTTGGCACCGATTTCGGACAACGGTCGGGGCGGCAGGCGTCTGGGCCGGTCCTCGGCACCGAAATGATCGCTGATCCCGGACCGCACGCCACAGGCCATTTCGGCCGCGGCGATCCCGGTCAGGGTGCCGCGCGCGGTGCCCAACCCGTTCTGGACGCAGGCGGAAAACACGCCGGTCTCGACCTCGCGGGTGACCGAGACGCCGTTCAGGCTCAGGCATAGATGGCCGGCCCATTCGTACTCCATCGCGATGCCGCGCAACTGCGGAAAGCGCCGGTCGAACTTGCGTCGCATCACCGCAACTGTGCGCCGCAGGTCCGATGCCCGCGCCTCCATGCCCGGACGCAGCACCGCACAGGTGCGGGTAATGATCCGGTTGCCGCCCTGCCCGGTGTCGATCCGGCGCATGGTGGTGCCCATCGGATCGGACGGGGTCACGCCCCAGCGCGGCTGGCCACCCAGCCGGGCCAGCGCATCGGCCTCCAGTTCTCGCGTCATCGCCGCGAACAGAAACAGCTGCATCAGCCGGCCACGTTCGACACCGAAACTTTCCAGATGACCGTTCACCGACAGGATCAGCCGGCCGGTCGAGACCTGCCCGCGCGCGATCTGCACACGCCAGCCCGCCCCGTCGCGCTGAAATGCGTTGACCGCACTGTGTTCATAAATCTGCACCCCATCGGCCGCCAAACCCGCCGCCAAACCGCGCACATAGCCCGCCGGCTGCAGCATGACCGTGCCCGGCGTATACAGCCCCGAGACATAGTGCCCGGACCCGGTAAGTTCCTGCATCTGCTGCGGGTCCAGCATCTCGAACCGCTCGCCGAGGCTGTCCAGATGACGGGCATAGCTTTGGTTGTGCGCATGTCCCGCCGGGCTGGCCGCGCCGTTCACCTTGCCCGTCGGACCGAAATAGTTGGGGTCGATGCCGTATTCCTCGACCGCTGCGCGGGCAAAGGCGATGGCCTGCCGGTTCAGCCCGATCATCGCCCGGTCATCGCCCGCCCCAGCATAGTCGTCCGAGGCTAGGTCATGCGGCAGATCGATCATGAAGCCCGAGTTGCGCCCCGCCGCGCCTTCCGCCACGCGCCCAGCTTCAAGCACCACGATCCGCGCATCGGGCACCAGCTGCCGCAGACGCCGCGCCGCAGACAGCCCGGCAAAACCGGCGCCCACGATGGTGAAATCTGCGGTGATATTGCCCGAAAGCTGCCGCGCGGGAGTTTGCGGGCCCAGCAGGGCATTCCACGCAGCTGGACCGCGCTGCACCGGCAGGCGGCAAGCGGTGAACCGCGTCAATCCACCGCCTCGTCGGCATCATCCGACAGGTCGATCCACAGCGTCTTCAGCTGCGTGTACTGGTCATGCGCGTGCAGCCCGTTGTCCCGCCCGCCAAAACCAGACTGCTTGTAGCCGCCAAACGGGGTCGAGATGTCGCCCTCGCCAAAGCTGTTCACCGTCACGGTTCCGGCCCGGATCGCGCGGGCGCCGCGCAGGGCGCGCTTGGCGTTGGCCGTAAACAGCGATGCGCACAGCCCATATGGCGTGTCATTGGCCATCGCGATGGCCTCGTCGAACCCCGCGACCTCGATCACCGACAGAACGGGCCCAAAGATTTCCTCACGCGCCAGCGGCGCGTCATTGTCCGGAAGCTCGACCACGGTTGCCTCGACGAACCCGTTTTCGGCCTTGCCGCCCAGAAGGACTGAAGGCGCCTTGTCCAGATAACCGCAGACCTTGTTGAAATGGTCTTTGCTGACCAGCGCGCCCAGACGGGTTGCAGGGTCCAGCGGGTCGACCACAGTCCACTGGCGGGTGTGGTGGGCGATGCGCTCCAGCAGGTCAGCCTTGACCGCGCGGTGCACGATCAGGCGCGACGTGGCCGAGCAATTCTCGCCCATGTTCCAGAACGCCCCGTTCACCACATGGGCGGCAACCCGGTCGAGGTTCTCGGCATCCTCCATCACGATGGCCGGGTTCTTGCCGCCCATTTCCAGCACCACCTCCTTGGCGTTGCTTTCGGCCGCATAGGACAGGAATTTCTTGCCCGTCACGGTCGAGCCGGTGAAGGACACCATGTCGATATCCATGTGCCGCCCGATGGGTTCACCCACTTCGCCGCCGCCACCCGGAACCACGTTCAGAACCCCGCGCGGCAGCCCGGCCTCGGCCGACAGTTCGGCCAGACGCAGCGCGGTCAGCGGTGTTTCCATCGCCGGCTTGACCACCACCGAGCACCCGGCCGCCAGCGCCGGGCCGATCTTCCAGGCCAGCATCAGCAGGGGGAAGTTCCACGGCAGCACCAACCCCACCACCCCGATCGGTTCGCGCAGGATCATCGCGATGTGGTCGTCGCTGGCAGGCGCGACTTGATCGTAAATCTTGTCAACCGCCTCGGCGTGCCATTTCAGGCAGTGGATGGCCTCGGGGATATCCACGGTTTCGCAGTCAAAGATGGTCTTGCCGCTGTCGATGCTTTCCATCACCGCCAGTTCGCGGGCATTGCGGGTCATCAGCTTGGCCAGACGAATCAACACATCCTTGCGCGCCGACGGGTGCAGGCGCGACCAGCGGCCGTCATCGAAAGCCTCGCGCGCCTTTTCCACGGCCAGGTCCACATCGGCGGCGGCGCAGGCCGCGACCTCGGTCAGCACCGTGCCGGTGGCCGGATTCACCGTGGGAAACACCGCGCCCGAGATCGCCGGACGATAGCAACCGTCGATGAAAGCGCCGTTGGGCAGGTCCAGCCCGGCGGCGATGGATGCGTATTCGTCCCGTGTCAGCATGCCCATGCCTCAGCCCTCCGCCATGATGTCTGTGATCTTGTGTTTCAACACGCGGGTCACCTGTTCCAGCGCGCGCTTGTCATCCTTGTTCAGCCCCTTCAGGGGCGGCCGAACCGCGCCCGCCGGGATGCCGTTCATCGTGACCCCATGCTTGATGGTCTGGATGAACTTGCCGCCCTGTTCGAGCACCCGCATCAACGGCATCAGCGCCGACATGATCCGGCGGCCCTTGGCGAAATCGCCTTGCAACACGCAGGTCTCATACAGCGCCACATGCTCGCGCGGCAGAAAATTCGACCCGCCACAGACCCAGAACGGCGCACCCCAAGCGAAGAATTCCAGCGCCTGATCGTCCATGCCGCAGCCCAGCTGGATATGCGGATAGTCCCGCGCCAGCATGTGCATGCGGTTGATGTCGCCCGAGCTTTCCTTGATGCCGCAGAAATTGCGGCTGCGCCCGACGCGATCGAGGAACTCAGCCCCCATCATCGTGCCGGTGCGGTGCGGATAATTGTACAGCATAACTGGCAAATCGGCCGCCTTGTCGATGGCCAGCGCATTCAGGGCGTTTTCCCGATCCGTCGGCACCGAATAGGGCGGGCTGGCCAGCAGGATGGCATCGGCCCCGATCTGGCGCGCGCCTTGGGCCAACGCGATCGAATCCGGCGTCAACATCGCGCCGGTCCCGACCACCAAAGGCAGCCGACCCTTCAGTCGCTGGTGGGTAAAACGCGCCAGTTCCAGCCTTTCATCGACGGTCTGGGCATAGTTTTCGCCCGTGGACCCGCCCGAGATCAGACCGTGCACGCCGTTTTCGACCAGGTATTCGATCACCTCGGCCAAGGCATCCCAATCAACGCTGAAATCCGCGTGATACGGGGTCACCACCGGGGTGTATATCCCCTGAAATCTGAACACAGGCGTCATCTCAATCCTCTTGCCGGGCACACATGAAGCTTGCGCCCGACACCAAGGCTAAGAAAAATACAAGATGTGCACAATGCAGATTCCCGACATGAACGGCCCAGGATCCGACATGTCGAAGAAAATCGGACGACGATGCGTCGGCCTGAACACCGTCAGCTCAGTGCTTGACCTTCCTGCCAGACCTGGAGCAGCCGTTGGTCGGAGACATGCAGCATATTGGCGCGGGCACCAACCGCCAAACGGCCAAGATCTGATCTGCCGATCAGGTCCGCGGGCAACCGGGTGGCCATGTCGAAAGCAGCTTCCAAAGGCAGTTGTGCGAATGCGATCACGTTTCGAACCGCGTCCAACAGCTCGAGATGCGCACCGGCGAGCGTTCCATCGGCGAGGGTCAACCGGTTGCCGTCGCGCAAGATCTGACGGCCGTTCAGCAGGAAGCCGTCGATATCCGACCCGGCGGTCGCCATCGCGTCGCTGACAAGGAAGACACAGCCCGGCCCTGTTTTGGCCCGGATGGCATTGCGCACTGAAACCGGATGGACGTGAATTCCGTCAGCGATCAGGCCCGCGGACAGCTCGCCAAGCGCCAGCGCCGCGCCTACGACGCCGGGCTCTCGGTTGCCCATCTGGCTCTGAGCATTGAACAAATGTGTGACGCAGCGCGCCCCGGCCTGAACGGCTTTCTGACAGGTTTCAAAACTCGCATCCGTATGGCCCAGCGAGACGACGATCCCCGCTTGGGTCATGGCGTGTATCTGATCATCGGTCACACTTTCCGGCGCCACCGTAACCTTGAGAACCGGCAACTGCGCGGCTGTGTCCAGCAACAAGTCCAGATCAGCCTGCGCCATCGGTCGGATCAGGGCAGCATCATGTGCACCCTTGCGGGTTTGGGACAGGTGCGGGCCTTCCAGATGAAGGCCGACGATGCCAGGAACACCCTCGGTCACGGCCGCAATCGTGGCCGCGATCGCCCGGCGCGTGATCTCAGGCGTATCCGTGATCAGCGTTGGCAAGATCGACGTTGCTCCGATACGCGCATGTGCCTGCGACATCGTGCGGAGAGTGGCCAGATCTGGGGCGTTGTTCAGCATTGCCCCGCCGCCGCCATTGACCTGCAGATCGACGAAGCCCGGGACCAGAAGGCCACCGTCCAGCTGCCACACCCTCGCTGTGCCAGGAGTGTCGGAGACAAGCGTCACGCCCTCGATACGTCCTTCCGCGAACAGAAGAGTATGATCCTGCAGGATACCTGCAGGGGTCAAAATGTCCGCGCCCGCCAGAGCCTGCAATTCGCTGGTCATACGGTTTCCGTCACCTTGTTCAGGTGCCGCGGTGCGTCCGGGTCGATCCCGCGCGAAGCGGCAAATGCCTCGACCATCGCGTAGAAGGAGACGATCAGGCTCAGCGGGTCGGTCAGAGCATGGCCCGTGCGGACATGCGGAATGCGCGTTGCTGCAGTAACCCTGTCCGTGGTCGCAAAGACACGGGCACCCTTGGCGCTGATCGCGTCGGCCACCTCCGCCAACGCAGGCTCCGCCGCATCTGCCGCTGCAAAGCTGAGTACCGGAAAACCGTCCTCGACGATGGACACTGGCCCGTGCAGAACCTCGGCCGAGGAATAGCTTTCAGCGTGCAGCTGGCAGGTCTCCTTGAATTTCAGCGCAGCTTCGTTCGATACGGCCAGTGCCTGGCCCCGGCCAAGTGTGAACAGTGACGGATGAGCACCGATAGCGTCACGCACTTCGGGCCAATCGATCCGGGCCGCCTGATCCAGCTGCTCGGGCAGGTCGCGCAACGCCGCCAGCAGCGCCGCATCCTGCCCCCACTCTGCCAACAGCCACAAGCCGGCCACCGCCGATGTGACGAAGGTCTTGGTTGCCGCAACACTCAGTTCGGGGCCCGCCTGAATATCTATGGTGTGATCGCTGACCTCGGCCAACGGTGAAGCGGCGTCGTTGGTCAACGCTACTGTCAATGCGCCGTCGCGCCGGGCATTGCGAGCCATGGCCACGATGTCAGGGCTTTTGCCGGATTGCGACACCGACAGGCACATCGCCTGACGCATGCGCAGAACCGAGTCGTAGATCGATCCGATCGACGGCCCTACTGAGGCCACCGGCACACCCAACAGGATTTCCGAGGCGTATTTGAGATAGGTACAGACGTGATCGGAGGACCCGCGCGCGACCGTCACGACAAATGTCGGGTCCAGTTCGCGGGCAACCGAGGCGACCGCCTCAATGTCGGTCTGGCCCCGACTCAGAAGCCTCTCTACGGCCAC
Source organism: Ruegeria sp. CRTD044 (assembly GCF_059613485.1). NCBI lineage: Bacteria > Pseudomonadati > Pseudomonadota > Alphaproteobacteria > Rhodobacterales > Roseobacteraceae > Ruegeria > Ruegeria sp. CRTD044. The sequence goes on from NZ_JBXWSP010000011.1 coordinate 145,577, forward strand.
GGGGATTTCATCAATTTCCCGGCGCATCCGGGTGATCTGCTGTTGCATGATGTGTCCTAGCTGTTGGCCAACCGCAATTCGGCGACAAAATCATAGGCGTCGCCGCGATAGATCGACCGAGTGAATTCAACGACCCGCCGATTGGACAGGTATGATGTTCGAACGATGCGCAGCCCGGCCGCACCGGGTTCGACCCCAAGCAAACCCGCGTCGGCGCTGTCCAGATTGATCGCCGATATGCGCTGCAGCGCCCGTACGGGCCGGTTTCCATCCCGCTCCAAGACTTCGTACAGGGAGGCTTCGACCTCCTGCGGGCGCGGCAGAATGTCGATTGGCAGCGAGGCCCGTTCGATCGCCATGGGCCGATCGTTGGCCATACGCAGGCGCGAGATGCGCGCGACCGCTTCGCCCGAGGACAGGGCCAGCGCCACCACCTCCTCGGGCGACGGAGTGTGAACACCGCGCTCGAGCCACTCGCTTGAGGATTCAAGACCGCGTCGGTTCATGTCCTCGGTGAACGAGGTCAGCCGTGACAGGGATTGCTCGACCCGAGGCGTTCCGTCGGCCACAAAACTGCCCGAGCCCTGGCGCTGAATGACGATTCCCCGATCTACCAGATCCTGCATCGCCCGACGCACGGTGACGCGGGAAAGGCCCGTGAGGTTTGCGATCTCGCGTTCGGCCGGGAGCGGTGCACTTTCCGCCAGCAGACCATTCTCGATGCCCTCTTCGATCCGCTTGCGCAGCCGAACGTACCGAGGCCCCACGGCCTGCTGCATCCAGTCACCGGTCCTGAGGAAAGTTTCGATCGTTTCGGCGGTCATGCTGCCCCCAATCTGGCGCGCTCGGCCAGCTGTGCGGCGAGCTGCAGCGCCCCGTCAAGGGCGGTGCCCGCCGGTTCGATCATCGCGCTCTGCACCTCGGCGGAAAGATAGTCGATGTAATGCGATGCCACCCCGCCTACTACACAGACCGGCTCGTCAGCATCGCGACCAAGGGCCTGAAGCCCTGCAGCGACATAGTCGGCGCCCTCGCGCATCAGGGCCACGGCCACCACATCGCCTTTTTGAGCCGCCGCAATGATTTCGGGCGCGAAGTCTGCGATTTCGGCCGGCCGCGCCTGCCCCGCAAATCGCACGATCTGCATCGGGTCATCGTCAAAACGTCTGCGTATGGACCGCGTCAGCGCGCTGTCGGGGATTATTCCGTCCGCTGCAAGCAACACCCGCCGCAGCAACTGCTTTCCCAGCCAATATCCGGACGCATCATCACCGATGAGCGCGCCGTATCCGCCAAGCAACCGGATTTCGCCATCACTTTGCCGGGCCAGGAACGATCCTGTGCCGATCCCGATCAAACATCCATCGACCGGACCCAACGCCCCAACCACGGCCGAGCGACGGTCATCCTCGACTTGCACAATGCGCGATGGCAGGTGCCGTGCGATTTCAGCACCGGTGTCCGCGTCGGTCACGCCAGCCAGCCCTGCGTAGATCGGAATCCCGGTCAAAGCCGCTTCGGGCATCGCAGCACGCTCGGCCAGAGCCCGCAGCCCGGCATTCAGCGTTGAGATAGCCGCCGCACGATCGGAATAGACATTGGCGCTTCCCAGAACCAGATCATGCCGCCCGGTGGGGCCGACCATGGCAAACCGGCAGCGTGTACCGCCACCGTCAATTGCAATGAGATATTGGAGGGACTCATCCATATAGATACCTTTACGATACCTTTTGTCTGAAAAAAAGACCTCTTGTGTGCCGAGATCGTGATTTTTCATGCTTATCGGTCGATATTTCGCGATTTAAAACGAATGGTAGACAAAAGGTATTATATAGGTATTATCTTCGATGCCAAAGGGGAATCACATGACGCCGCACATGCTGCCGCAAACCGAAATGCTGCGCGACGAATCCGAGGGACTGGACCTGCGGCCGGACGCCGAAGTTCTGCGCCTGCTGCTGGATGCGCAGAAAGCCGCACTGAACGGGCTGGATGCATGCCTTCAGGATATCTCAAGAGGTGCGGCATTGATGGCAGAAACCATCCGCACCGGGGGGCGGCTCTATTATGCCGCCGCCGGGTCGTCCGGGCTGATGGGCTTGGCCGATGGGGCGGAGATACCGGGGACATTCGGCCTGTCTCCAGAGTCGATCGCCATCTGCATGGCCGGCGGCATACCGACCGGGGCAGAGATGCCGGGTCACACCGAAGATGACACCCGAACTGCCGAAATCGCAGCCGCCGACCTCCGCCCCACGGACACGGTGATCGCGATATCCGCCAGCGGCACCACGCCTTACCCGTTGACCTTTGCCGGAATTGCAAGGTCCCGCGGCGCCAAAACCATCTGCATTGCCAACAACGCCGACGCTTTGCTGTTCGAGCACGCCGATTGCGCAATTTGCCTGAACACCCCGCCCGAAGTCATTGCCGGATCGACCCGACTGGGCGCCGCAACCGCGCAAAAGGCGGCGCTCAACATGCTCTCGACCCTCATGGGTGTCAGGTTGGGCCATGTGCATGACGGCATGATGGTCAACGTGGTGGCCGACAATGCCAAGCTGCGTCAGCGCGCAGAAGGAATCATCCGGAACATAACCGGCGCCACACCTCAGCACGCCGCTGATGCCCTGAATCGTGCCGAAGGCAACCTGAAGCTTGCCGTACTTTTGGCCGCCGGTGCCGCAACACCGGCGCAGGCCAGTGAACTGCTGACGGCATCGGGCGGCCATCTGCGCCCTGCGTTGGACCAGATTTGAACCAAGAAGAAGACCAAAAGGGAGAATACATCATGAGAACAACCACACTGACCGCCGTGCTGCTGGCGTCATCGGCCCTGGCCGGTGCGGCAATGGCCGAAACCACGCTGACCATCGAAAGCTGGCGCAACGACGACCTGGCCCTGTGGCAGGAAAAGATCATCCCGGCCTTTGAGGCCAAGCATCCCGACATCAAGATCAAGTTCACCCCATCGGCCCCGGCGGAGTATAATGCCGCCCTGAACGCCAAGCTGGATGCCGGTTCGGCCGGAGACCTGATCACCTGCCGCCCCTTCGACACCTCACTTGGCCTGTACGAGGCGGGCAAGCTGGCCGATCTTTCGGACCTTGAAGGCATGGCGAACTTCTCGGACGTCGCCAAATCGGCGTGGCAGACCGATGACGGCTCGGCCACCTTCTGCGTGCCGATGGCCTCGGTGATCCATGGGTTCATCTACAACAAGGACGCGTTCGACGAGTTGGGCCTGTCGGTTCCGGAAACCGAAGCCGAGTTCTTTGCCGTTCTGGACAAGATCAAGGAAGACGGCACCTATATCCCCATGGCCATGGGCACCAATGACCAGTGGGAAGCGGCCACCATGGGTTACAACAACATCGGGCCGAACTATTGGAAAGGCGAAGAAGGTCGCCTCGCCCTGATCGAAGGTTCTCAGAAACTGACGGACGAGCCGTGGGTCGCCCCCTACCGCCAGCTGGCCAAATGGGGTGCCTATCTGGGCGACGGGTTCGAAGCGCAGACCTATCCTGACAGCCAGAACCTGTTCACGCTGGGCCGCGCCGCCATCTATCCGGCCGGCAGCTGGGAGATCAGCGGCTTCAACAACCTGGCCGATTTCGAGATGGGCGCTTTCAAGCCGCCAGTCCAGAATGCCGGGGACGAGTGCTATATCTCGGATCACACCGACATCGCCATTGGTCTGAACGCGGCGTCGCCCAACGCCGATGCGGCACGCACCTTCCTGAACTGGGTCGGGTCCGAGGAATTCGCGCAGATCTATGCAAACGCCCTGCCCGGCTTCTTCTCTCTCTCCAGCTTCGATGTGGCGATGGAGGACCCATTGGCACAGGAATTCGTCAGCTGGCGGAACGAGTGCAACTCGACCATCCGGTCCACCTATCAGATCCTGTCGCGTGGAACGCCCAATCTTGAGAACGAGACCTGGAACGCATCGGCTCAGGTGATCAAAGGCGAGGAATCGCCCGAGGACGCCGGCAAGCGCCTGCAGGACGGGTTGGCCAGCTGGTACGCCCCGCACCAGTAACCCGTCTTTCGAGACACAAACGGCTCTGGCCAGACGGCCAGAGCCACCCTGAGCTTTCGAGGAACAACATGGGCAATCGCCGGATCAAATGGCACATCGTGGTGTTTCTGGCACCCGCAGTGCTGGTCTACTCGGCCGTCATGGTCTTTCCGCTGTTCAACACGCTGCGGCTGGCACTGTACGCCGAGGTCGATCAGGCCCGTGTGTTCGTAGGCCTGGACAACTTCCGCACCCTGTTCGGCGACCCGATTTGGTCGGATGCGTTCTGGAACGCACTGGGCAACAATTTCTGGTTCTTCTTCATTCACATGCTGGTGCAGAATCCGATCGGGATCGCACTGGCGGCAATCCTCAGCCACCCACGCCTGCGCTTTGCTGCGTTTTATCGATCGGCCATCTTCATCCCGACGATCCTGTCCTTCGTGATCGTTGGCTTCGCCTGGAAGCTGATCCTGTCGCCGATCTGGGGCATCGCCCCCGATATGCTGGCCGCGGTGGGACTCAAATCTCTGTTCGCGCCTTGGCTGGGCAAAGAAGAATACGCGCTGACCACGCTGGCCCTGATTTCGGTCTGGCAGTTCGTGGGCATTCCGATGATGTTGATCTATGCCGCCCTGCTGTCGATCCCCGAAGAGATCCTCGAGGCCGCCGAAGTCGAAGGCATCACCGGCATGTCCGCCTTCTGGAAGATCAAGCTGCCGCTGATCCTGCCTTCTATCGGCATCATCTCGATCCTGACATTTGTCGGCAATTTCAATGCGTTCGATCTGATCTACGCATCCCAGGGCGCTCTGGCGGGGCCGGACTTCTCGACCGACATCCTTGGCACGTTCATGTACCGAACCTTCTTCGGGTTCCAATTGCAACTCGGTGACCCGCACATGGGATCGGCCATAGCAACGGGCATGTTCGCCATCATCCTGACAGGGGTCTGCATCTATCTGTTCCTGATCCAGACCCGCATCCGCCGGTATCAGTTCTGAGGGGCCCGAAGAGCATGAACAAAGCCCGCAGAAACCCCTTCAACATCGCCGCCATGCATGGCGCGCTGATCCTCTATACGCTGATCGCCCTGTTTCCGGTCTTCGTGATCGTGATCAACAGCTTCAAGTCGCGCAAGGCGATCTTCCGTGAACCGCTGGCCCTGCCCGATGCCGACTCATTCTCGATGATCGGATACCAGACGGTGATGAAACAGGGCGACTTCTTCCTGTATTTCCAGAATTCGATGATTGTCACCGTCGTGTCGCTGTTCCTGATCCTGCTGTTCGGCGCAATGGCGGCTTTCGCGCTCAGCGAATACCGGTTCAAGGGCAACAAGCTGATGGGCCTGTACCTTGCATTGGGCATCATGATTCCGATCCGCATCGGCACGGTTGCGATCCTTGACATGATGGTGGCGACCGGTCTGGTCAACACGCTGATGGCGCTGATCCTCGTCTACACCGCACAGGGCCTGCCGCTGGCCGTATTCATCCTGTCCGAGTTCATGCGGCAAGTCAGCGACGACCTCAAGAATGCAGGCCGCATCGACGGGCTGAGCGAATACACCATCTTCTTCCGCCTGGTTCTGCCTCTGGTGCGTCCGGCCATGGCGACCGTGGCCGTGTTCAACATGATCCCGATCTGGAACGACCTGTGGTTCCCGCTGATCCTGGCCCCGGCCGAAGAGACCAAGACCCTGACCCTCGGTAGCCAGGTCTTCATCGGTCAGTTCGTCACCGACTGGAACGCGGTGCTTTCGGCACTCAGCATGGCGATCCTGCCGGTCATGGTTCTGTATGTCATCTTCTCGCGGCAACTGATCCGCGGGATCACTTCGGGGGCGGTCAAATGATCCGGGTTCTGATCGCAGGTTTGGGAAACATGGGCCTCAGCCACGCGCTGGCGCATCATCACCATCCCGACGCCCAGATCGTGGGTCTGGTGAACCGATCCGGGACAGTGGATCACCCGGATTTGCAGGGGTATCCGGTCTTCACCGATTTCCATACGGCGCTTGCAGACACTAACCCTGATCTGGCCGTGATTGCCACCTATTCCGACAGCCATGCCGACTATGCCTGTGCCGCAATGGACGCCGGTGCGCATGTCTTTGTCGAGAAACCCCTGGCCACCACGGTCGCAGACGCACGCCGTGTCGTCGAGAAGGCCACTGACGCCAACCGAAAGCTGGTGGTTGGTTACATCCTTCGGCATCACCCCTCGTGGATGCGGTTGATATCCGAGGCGCGTGACCTGGGCGGCCCCTATGTCTTTCGCCTGAACCTGAACCAGCAGTCCGACGGTCCGACATGGGAGACGCACAAGGCGCTGATGCAAACCACTTCACCCATCGTGGACTGCGGTGTGCATTACGTCGACGTCATGTGCCAGATTACCGATGCCCGGCCCGTTCGGGTCAACGGCATGGGCCTGCGATTGTCGGACGAGATCGCGCCCGACATGTACAATTACGGCCAGTTCCAGGTGGTGTTCGAAGATGGCTCGGTTGGTTGGTACGAGGCCGGTTGGGGTCCTATGATGTCCGAAACGGCGTTCTTCGTGAAAGACATCGTTTCACCCAATGGCGCGGTTTCCATTACCGAAGGCAACAAGGGCGCATCCGATGATGTGGACGGCCACACAAAAGTGGGCGGCATTCTTGTGCACAAATCCAGCGGCGACACCCTGATCGAGATGGATGGCGAACCTGGCCACCAGGAACTGTGCGACGCCGAACAAGCCTACATGCTGCAAGCCATCGCGCAGGACATCGACCTGACCCGCCACATGAATGACGCGGTGCAATCCCTGCGGATCTGCCTTGCCGCCGACCAAAGCATTCGATCCGGCCAGCCGGTCGACCTGAAGGAGACGTGACGTGACCGCCCTGAAACTGACCAATGTGTGCAAGTCCTTCGGACAGGTAAACGTGCTGAAGAACATCGACCTGACCGTCGAGGAAAACGAATTCGTGGTCTTTGTTGGCCCCTCGGGTTGCGGCAAGTCCACCCTGTTGCGCGTGATCGCGGGGCTTGAAGAGGCGACCTCAGGAACGGTCGAAATCGATGGCCAGACCGTCAACGAGGTCCCACCGGCCAAGCGCGGCATCGCAATGGTGTTCCAGTCTTATGCGCTGTATCCGCATCTGACTGTTCGGGGGAACATGGAACTGGGCTTGAAGCAGGCCGGTCATCCCAAGGACGAAGTCGCGCGCCGCATCACCGAAGCCAGCCGCATGTTGTCGCTGGATCCGTATCTTGAACGTCGCCCGGCCGAGTTGTCCGGCGGTCAGCGCCAGCGCGTCGCGATCGGCCGCGCGATCGTACGGAACCCGAAGCTTTTCCTTTTTGACGAGCCGTTGTCCAATCTGGATGCCGCGTTGCGCCTGAACACCCGGGTCGAAATCGCAAACCTGCACCGCCAGATCGACGCAAGCATGATCTACGTGACCCACGACCAGACCGAGGCGATGACTTTGGCGGACAAGATCGTTGTGTTGCGCGACGGCCGGGTCGAACAGATCGGCAGCCCGATGGAGCTGTACAACAACCCCGCCAACCGGTTCGTGGCCGAGTTCATCGGGTCTCCGGCGATGAATTTCGTGCCCGCCGATCGGATCGGTGGATCTGGCCGGCAACTCATCGGCATTCGCCCTGAATACGCTCGCCTTGGGCAGTCGGGTCCGCTTTCGGGCACAGTCGTTCACGTGGAAAACCTTGGAGCAGATACCAACGTGTTGGTCGATATCGGTACCGACAAGCCCTTTACCGTTCGGGCCTTTGGTCAGCATCAGGTGTCCCCGGGGACGCAGGTCGGCATCGACTATGATCCGGCCAATGCACTGACGTTCGGAGAGGACGGGTTGCGGGTTTGACCGGGCCCGTTCAGCGCCCCCAATTGTCGGCCGGGTCGCTGTCGGCATAGTCTCGCAGCTGCGGAATGTCCGAGATTTCCGCGTGGTTGCGGTTGATCTTCACCCCCACCGCCTTGAGCCGCGAAAACGCACGGCTCAGGCTTTCGGGCTTCATACCCAGACGCCCGGCGATCAGCATCTTGTCATAGGGCAGCTCGACTTCGCAGGCGCCGTCGTCGCAGTCACACAGGTTCAGCAGGAACTCGGCCACCCGCTGCGCCCCGGTCTGGGCTTTGAGCTGTTCCAGCTGGGACACCAGCGAATGCAAATGTGTGAAGGTCGAAGCCAGGATCGAGATCCCGATCTCGGGGTCGGTCTTCATCAAAGAAATCAACACCGGGCTGGGAATGTGCATGATCTCGCAGGCCGAGACCGCCTCGGCCGAAACCGGATAAGGCACGTTGCGCAGCGCTACCGCTTCGCCAAAGCTTTCGCCGCGGGTAAAGACGCTGACCACGGCCTCAGCCCCGGTGGGCGACATGCGGAACAGCTTGACCCATCCGGCCAGGACGACATGCACGGCCTGAGCGCTTTCTTCCTGCACAAAGATCGTCTCGCCACGGTCATACTGGCGCCAGATCGCGTGGCTCAGCAGGTTTTCGACATGCTGATCCGGCAGGCTTTTGAGCAGCAGCGACTGCCGCGCAATGGCTTTTTGTGCTTCATGCGCCACGAAGGCATCCCCTTTTGTCCGGCCGAAAACCCGGCCCATCCATCCCTGCGCCAGCCTATGCCAAACCCGCGCGCCGCGCACCACCCTTTTCCCAGCCTCGCTTGACTATTGTCATGTTCCCGGCGTGCGCGCACCCATAGTCTGCCCGCCAACAGCCAGTTTTCCGGGGAGATCGAGACATGGATTACGAGCGTTTCTTCAGCCAGAGCCTCAGCGACCTGAAGGCCGAGGGCAACTATCGTGTCTTCATCGAGCTGCAGCGCAAATGCGGCGCCTTCCCCAATGCCCGCCAGACCGATGGCGCGGCGGCACGGGACGTGCGCATCTGGTGTTCGAACGACTATCTGGGCATGGGCCAGCACCCGTCGGTTCTGGCGGCAATGCATGATGCGCTGGACCGCTGCGGCGCCGGTGCGGGCGGCACCCGCAACATTTCCGGCACCACCCATGACCACGTCCTGCTGGAGCAGGAACTGGCCGACCTGCACGGGAAAGAGGCGGCGCTGCTGTTCACCTCCGGCTACGTCTCAAACTGGGCCGCGCTGGGGACGCTGGCGGCCAAGATCCCCGGCCTGATCGTGTTCTCGGACGCGCTGAACCATGCCTCGATGATCGAGGGAATCCGCCATTCGCGGGCGCAGAAGGTGATCTGGAAGCACAACGATCTGGACGACCTGCGCGCCAAGCTGGCCGCCGCCGACCCCGAGGCGCCCAAGATGATCGCCTTTGAATCGGTCTATTCGATGGATGGCGACATCGCGCCGATCAAGGAAATCTGCGACCTGGCCGATGAATTCGGCGCCATGACCTATCTGGACGAGGTGCATGCCGTCGGCCTCTACGGCCCGCGCGGCGGCGGCATCGCCGAACGCGAGGGTCTGATGGACCGCCTGACCGTGATCGAGGGCACGCTGGGCAAGGCCTTCGGCGTTGTGGGCGGCTATATCGCCGCCTCGGCCGCGCTGTGCGATTTCGTGCGCAGCTTTGCCAGCGGGTTCATCTTTACCACCGCCCTGCCCCCGGCGGTCGCGGCCGGGGCTGCGGCCTCGATCCGGCATCTGAAGCAGTCGAATGCGGAACGCGACCTTCAGAAGGCGCGCGTGGCCCAGGTGCGCGCCCGGCTCGACGCCGAGGGCATCCCGCATCTGCCCAACCCCAGCCACATCATCCCGGTGATGGTGGGCGACCCGGTCAAGTGCAAGTTCATCTCGGACACGCTGCTGGAAGAGTTCGGCATCTACATCCAGCCGATCAACTATCCCACCGTACCCAAAGGCACCGAGCGGCTGCGCATCACGCCCTCGCCCGTGCATACCGATGCCGATATCGACCATCTGGTCGGCGCGCTGTCGGCTTTGTGGCAGCGGTGCCAGATCGCCCGGATGCCGATGGCCGCGCAATAGATTTCTGTCCCTGAACTGGCAAGCCGCCGTGCCCCTGTGCGCGGCGGTTCTTTTTTGCCTCAGACCAGACAGAGCGCGAAGATCAATGCCGCAAAGGCGCTCAGCACCAGCGTGAAGCCCCGCAGCCAGGCCGGGCTGCATTCAAGGTCGAGATACCGCGCCAGGATGATGCGAGCCTTGCACAAGGCCAGCAGCAGGATGCCGCCCCCGACCAGCCGGGGCTCAATGGGCACAAGGGTCAGCAGGGCCGAGGCCAGGCTGAGCGCGATCAGGCCGGCCCAGGCGCGGGTCAGGCGATCCGCGCGGGTGTATCGGTCAAAGGAAAAACTCGGCATCGCGTCACCCCAGCAGGTAGATCACCGGAAAGAGCAGGACCCAGACCAGATCGACCATGTGCCAGAACTGGCCCCCCGCCTCGATATTGCGGGGATCGTCGCGCCAGGCGACCAGCAGCAGAATGACGACCCCGGCCAGCACATGCGCGGCATGGAACCCGGTGAGAAGGTAGTAGAACAGGAAGAACGGGTGGGTCTCATAGCTGATGCCCTGCGCGGCCTTGCCGCCATATTCCGCGCCCTTGATGATCAGGAACACCACGCCCAGCAGGGCCGCGCCGATCAGGGCCAGCCGCGCGGCGCCACGGCGTGCCGCCCGCCGCCAGCGCAGCGCCCGCGCCGCCAGAAAGCCCGAGGTGACCAGAACCCCGGTATTGAGCGCGGCTCCGGTGCGGTAGAGATGCGATTGCGCCTCGGCAAAGCCGGACGGATCGGTCAGGCGGACACCCATGAAGGCGATCAGCCCGGCCCCGAACACCAGCAGCTCCGAGACGATCAGAACCCACATCAGCAATTCGCCGGGCAACTCGTCGATCAAGGACGTATCACTCATGCGCCGACCAGTTGGCGATAGATCTGCGGCAGGGCCATGGTCAGGCGGTTGGGGTCGGGGATCACCGCGAACCCGCCCTGCCCGAACATGCGCGGGAACCAGCTTTTGCCGGTCTTGTCGATGGTGACGCCAAAGACCGACTGCCCCGCCCGGCGCGCCTCGCGCACGGCCATGCAGGTGTCTTCGATGCCGTGGCGGCCCTCGTAGTGGTCGAGATCATTGGGCTTGCCGTCGGTGATCACCAGCAGCAGCCGGCGTTTGCGCGCCTGCGCCGCCAGATCGGCCGAGGCATGACGAATCGCCGCCCCCAGCCGGGTATAGTGGCCCGGCCGCAGCGACGCGATGCGCTGCTCGACGGTGGCGGTCATTGGCTCACTGAACTTTTTGCAGCGCTGCACATAGACCCGCTGGCGTTTCAGCGAACTGAAGGCGTGAATGGCGAAATCGTCGCCGCAGGCGTTCAGGCCCCAGGCCAGCGCCGCCAGTGCCTCGCGTTCGATATCGATCACCGCACGCCCCGCGACCGCGCTTTCGGTCGAGCGGCTTATGTCCAGCAGGATCGACACCGCCAGGTCGCGCGCCTCGGGCCGGGATTGCATCCAGATGCGCTCATTGCCCTCGCCATTGGCGTGGCGGTCCACGGCGCTGCGCACGGCGGCCTCGATGTCCAGCTGGTCGCCGTCCAGATGGCCGCGGGTCATCACCCGGCCCGGGCGCAGCGCCTCGAACTGGCGTTTGACGGCGCGGATGCGGCGGGCGGTGGCCGGGTCCTTGCCGAACTCGGCGGCATCCTCGCGGATCTCGGCATCCGAGGTCAGAACGTTGACGTGATCGGGCAGATACTGCCCCGTGCGCACATCCCATTCCGGGTACAGCACACGCCCCGAAAGGCGCTCGCGGTTCACGTCCTCGGGCGCGAGATCGAGATGCAGTTTCAGCCGGGTCGGCGGGGCCTTCGAGATCTGGCCCAACCCGATCTCATCCTGGTCGTCGGCGGCCTTCTTGGCGTTGTCGGGATCGTCATCGTCGATCCGGCGGTTGAGGTTGAGGAACTCGGCCCAGCTGAGGATCGCCTCGAACTTGTGCAGGATCAGGCTGTCCTGCCGCTCGGCCTGGTCGGACTTGCGGCGACGGGCGCGGTGAGTCTTATGGCCCGATTCCTCGGGTGGGCCGTCGGTGTCGCGGCTTTCGACCTCGGTGTGTTCTGAAAAGGCGACCGCGCGCAGTTCGGGCCACAGGGGCACCGGGCGGAACGGCTGGTACCCGCGCGGGGCGGCCACGTCATCGCCCAGGGCGTCGTAGGCCTGGGCGCGGGCGGACAGGGGCGCTGGGTCGCCCAGCATCCGGCGGATCAGGTCTTCGACGGCGGCCTCGGCCGGGGGCAGGCCCGGCAAGTCGCGCTGATACAGCACGCCCTTGCACAGCTCGGCGTAAAGCGGGCGCAGGCCCGGCGCGTCTTCGAGCGTTGAGGCGACCATCGCGCCGGCCGCCTGCAGGGCGCGCAGATCGGCGCGCAGGGGGTCGTCCTCGTCGATGCGGGTTCCGGCATGGGCAGCGACCGCCGCCAGCCAGACATAAAGCGCGCCATTGGCTTCGCGCGCGGGAAACACCGCCAGCCGGTCGGGCAGGCGCAGGACCTCGCCGTCGAAACTGGCGCGTGGGATCAGCTCGGCCTCGGTGGCCAGCTTGCGCCGCCAGCCCAGCCGGTGGCGCGAGAGCTCGGGCGAAACCGGGCGCAGCTCGACGCCCGGACTGCCGCCCAGCCCCCGGAAAAGAACGGCCAGCCGCCCCGCGACCTGCGACAGGTCGACCGCGGCTCCTTCGTGCACCTCTGGTGCATCAAGGCGGCTGGCAAGGGTGTGCCACAGTTTCCCGATCGTTTCTTCGGGTTCCCATGGCTCAAAGTCGATCCTGACCATCGCCGGCCTCACCCAAAGACGGCGGTGACAAGATCGAGGAGCCCGCGTTTGATATCCTCATCATCGGTCAGAGGTTCGATCATGGCGGCAAGGATGGCGCGGTCGGTGGACATGCCCTGCGCGATCAGCGTCGCGGCATAGACGACCAGACGGGTGGATACGCCTTCCTCGAGGTCCTGACCCTTGAGCCCGCGCAGTTTTCCCGCCAGCCGCACCAGCGGTTTGCAGCGTTCCAGCGGCAGTCCGCTTTCCTGCGCGACCACCTCGGCCTCCATCTGAGGCGAGGGAAAGTCGAATTCCAGCGAGATGAACCGCTGCCGGGTCGAGGGTTTGAGGGTTTTCAGGATGTTCTGATAGCCGGGGTTGTACGAGGCCACCAGCATGAAGCCGGGCGCGGCCTCAAGCTCTTCTCCGGTGCGGTCGATCGGCAGGATGCGCCGATCGTCGGTCAGCGGGTGCAGCACCACGGTCACGTCCTTGCGCGCCTCGACCACCTCGTCAAGGTAACAGATCGCGCCTTCCCGCACCGCGCGGGTCAAGGGACCATCGACCCAGACCGTCTCGCCGCCCTTCAGCAGATAGCGCCCGATCAGGTCGGCGGCGGCCAGGTCGTCGTGGCAGGCTACGGTATAGAGCGGCCGGCCCAGGCTGGCGGCCATGTGGGCCACGAAACGGGTCTTGCCGCACCCTGTCGGCCCCTTCAGCAGGACCGGCAGCTTGTTGGTATAGGCGGCGGCGAACACGTCGCATTCATCGCCTTGGGGCAGGTAGAAGGGGGCGTCTGCCGCCCCCTTTCCCAGTTGCATCGATCCATCCATGTTCATGACTCCGCTGCCACGTGGTCAGGATCGCTTTCCAGACGCTCGCGTTCGACCGGTCCGGGTTCGACGATTTCCTTGCGCGGAACCCAGATCGAGTAGATGAACAGCAGCGCACCGATGACCGCGACCAGACCGGAGCCGAAGCGCATCCAGTAGAAGATCGCGATCTGATCCTGCACATCCATGTAGTAGTCACCCACCACGCGCTGCATGTGCGTCTGGACGGTACCGGCGAAGGTCAGCACGAAGGTCATGAAGACCATGCCGCTGGTCATCAGCCAGAACGAGGCCATGTTCAGCACCTGGTTGTACGGATCCCGGTTTTTCAGGATCGGCATCGCATAGGTGAAGATCGCCAGGTTGAGGCAGACATAGGCGCCGTAGAAGGCCAGGTGCCCGTGAGCCGCGGTGATCTGCGTGCCGTGGGTGTAATAGTTCACCCCGTGCAACGTGTGCAGGAAGCCCCAGACCCCGGCGCCGAAGAAGGCCAGCGTGGCACAGCCCAGCGACCACAGCAGCGCGGCTTTGTTGGGGTGGTCCCGGCGGCCCTTCCAGACCATGACGAAGGCAAAGGCCATCATCGCGAAGAACGGGATTACCTCGAGGCTCGAGAAGATCGACCCGATCCACTGCCAGTAGCCCGGCGTACCGATCCAGTAATAGTGGTGCCCGGTGCCCAGAATGCCCGAGAACAGCGCGGCGGCGACGATGACATAAAGCCATTTCTCGACCACTTCGCGGTCAACACCGGTCAGCTTAAGCATCAGGTAGGCCAGAATCGAGGCCATGATCAGTTCCCACACGCCTTCGACCCACAGATGGACGACATACCACCAATACTGCTTGTCCAGCGACAGGTTGCCCGGGTTGTAGAAGGCGAACAGGAACAGCAGCGCCAGACCCCACAGGCCCAGCAGCAGGATGTTTGTGATGGCGGTCTTCTTGCCCTTCAGCACGGTCAACGACACGTTGTAGAGGAAGATCAGCGCCGCCACGACGATGCCGGCCTTGACCCATTTGGGTTGCTCAAGGAACTCGCGCCCCTCTTTGCCCAGCAACCAGTTGCCTTCGAACAGGTTGAAGACATAGGTCAGCACCACACCCAGCGTGCCCAGAATCAGGATCGCCAGCTGGATATAGGCCAGCTTGGTCGAGTGGATCTCGCGCTCGGCCTCTTCGGGGATCAGGAAATAGGCCGCGCCGAAAAAGCCGGTGATCAGCCATACGATCAGCGCGTTGGTGTGCAGCATCCGCACGATGTTGAACGGCAGAAGCTCGCTCAGAAAGTTCGGGGATACGTAGATCCAGCCGGCCAGCAGACCGCCGATCACCTGGATCGCGAACAGGGCCATTGCGAATGCGAAATAGGCATAGGCCACTTTTTGGGATTCGTATTTCATTGCTCCGTTCCCTTCTCAGCCCGCGTCATTCGGGGGCCAGTCCTGAGCGTCGATATTGTCCGTCCAGATCAGGAAGTTGGCCAGATCACGGATCTCTTCGTCGCTGAGGTTGAATTGGGGCATCTGCCGGCGACCGGGAATGCCGGTGGGTTGCGCCTCCATCCAGCCCTTGAGGGATTCAAAGGCCGATTCCGGGTCGTCCAGAACGCCCCAGCGGGTCATCACGTTGGCGACCTCGGGGGCGAAATAGGCACCCTCACCCATGATCGAGTGGCAGTTGATGCAGGCGTGTTTTTCCCAGACATGCTTGCCCCGGATCACGCTTTCATCCAGCTTCGCCGAGTTCGGCGAATTGACGATGTACAGGTGTGAATGGGCCGACAGGGCCAGAAAGATTAAGATAAAGAACAGTGACCCGCCATAGAATATGTTGCGGGCCATGCTCTTGGTCATGACTTCTCGCATTGCGCTCTCCTTTGCGCCGCTTTGCTGGTAGTGGGACAATGGCGGGATGGGCGGTTTGCCGCCTTAACGAAAGTCAAGACTCTGTCCTGGCACGCGGCCAATAGGCTACATTCCCTTAAAATAAGCGTGAAATGCCCCGAAATCGCCTTGAACCGCTGCTATCAGGGTGCCAAGTCAGATGGAGTTGCCGGGTCTGTGTTGTGCGGTTCCGGTGTCTTTGAATGAGTGAGTGAACGAGTAAAAGATGGCGAACTATTCCTATATCGGCTACGCGCCGGGGGTGATTTCACTTAGTTTTACCGGGTTTAACTCCGGTACCATCACTCTGAGTTCAGGCTATGATCCGAACACCGATCGCCGGGTATTTGACGTAACCGACGCGGCCGGTGGAACGCTCGTGAACGGAGATCCGGACAACGGAACTGATTTCAACGGCGACCGCTTCAACAACGAAGTCGGCGATGACCTGACACAGACAGGCGTTGTCACCAGTCTTGACGGATCAACCACCTTTGATTCCGGCGCTATCTATCTGGAAGAATCCTACGCCCTGACCAAACCGGGCGGCGGTACGATCGATGTTTTTCGGGTCGAGGTTGAAGGAAGTCTTGTCGGATACATCACGTCCGAACCTTTGGTACCCGGTACCGCCTATTCCTTCATTCGTTCGAATGTGACCCCGTCGAACGCGCCGGACACCACCGATCCTACAGCTATTGTCGACGTGCCCTGCTTTACCGCCGGTACGCTGATCGAAACACCCACCGGCGCCAAAGCGATAGAAGATCTGGCCGAAGGCGACCTGGTTCTGACGCTCGATCACGGCCCGCAACCGATTCGCTGGATCGGCTCGCGCACCTTGACGTCGGCCGAGCTGCGAGCCAAGCCACGGCTGCGGCCGGTCTGCGTGTCTGCGGGTGCGCTGGGGGCGGGTCTACCGCGGCGCGATCTGCGGGTCTCTCCGCAGCACCGGATGCTGGTCCGCTCGGCGATTGCCGTGCGCATGTTCGACGCCCAAGAAGTGCTGATCCCCGCCCATAAGCTGGTCGGCGTTCCCGGCGTTCATGTCGATGAAACTGCCAGCAGCGTGCCGTACTACCACATTCTGTTCGACCGCCATGAAATCGTGACCGCCGAGGGGGCTCCGTCGGAAAGCCTGTACACCGGGCCCGAGGCTCTCAAAAGCATTGGCCGCGATGCCCGAGACGAGATCTTCGAGATATTCCCCGAGCTTGACGACCCGGATCATGTCCCGATCGCCGCTCGGCCCATTCCCGAAACCGGCAAGCGTGCGCGGCACATGATCCATCGGCATGTCAAAAACGCGCGACCATTGATCGACCGGGCCTGAGCCGCTCAGGACGGTACCGCACGCGGACCCACCAAGGCCGGCCACATCGCCACCACATACAGCGCCATCGCGCTGATCCACAGCCCGTCGGCGACCAGCATGGTGGTCAGAAATTGCGCGTCCAACCCGGACCCAATCCAGCGCAAGATCGCAGCCAAAGCCATCGCTCCGTAGGCGACGACCACCGGAGCGGGGGCGACAAGCGCCCTGCCGCTATGGCCAAGCGCAGCGCGGCTCATGACCGCCAGGGTCATCCCGCCCACACAGCCGATGCCCAACACATGCAGCGCACCGAGTTCGCTGCCGAGGCCCAACAGGCTCATTCCCCACAGAACCAAGCCAAGGCCCAGCATCCCCAGGGCCAGATGCAGCGCAAACAGGATCGGCTGCCGGAGCGCCCAAGCCCCCCGCCAAGCTGACAGGCGCAAGCCCTGTATCACTCCGAGGACCAGTGCCATTATCGCGACTGCGTACCCGGCCCCGAAGATTAGCATCGCAGCGGGCAGCAGCAGGGCCAGCACCATGTTGCTTTTTTCCATCCAATCACGACTGACAGGCCAGTCAGCTTCGGGCACGCCTGCGCGCTTCATTGCGTTGCGCGTAAAGGCCGGAGTGATCCGACCTCCCAGAATGGCGATCATGGAACACAAGGCCAGCAAACCTGTGCGCAGACCGACATCCAGGGTTCCGGCCGTCACACCGATCCAGTCCAGATGGGTCAACAGGTTTGACACCCAGATGTAGGCCAGCAACAGAAGAAAGATCATGTTCTGCGGCTTGGGACGCCGGATCAGCTGGGTGGCGATCTTGGCCGCAAGAACCGGCACGAAGGCGAGGTCGAGCACTGCGACAATCACCGGGTCGATCGCACCCGAGAACCACAGTGCCACGCGCCCGGCCAACCACAGCGCCGCTGCAGCGGCAATAAATAGGCGCCGCGCCTCGGGGGCGCCGGTCCAGTTGGGAACTGCGGTCAGAAAGAACCCGCCCAGTGCGGCACTGGCATAGCCGAAAATCATCTCGTGCGCGTGCCACATCGGCGGGCTCATGGCATAGGGCGCTTTGGTCCACATTTCGATCCCGGCCAGCGTTGCCAGCCACCCGCCCCAGGCCAGACCGGCAAACACGCCGTAAAGACCTGCAAACAGAAAAAAGACCCGGAACCCCTCACCCATAACGCGCGTGATTGCCGATGGCATGCCTGCTCTCCTTGGCCAAGCTGTTCGTTTGCCAAGCACTAGCAACCGCTGGGCCCGCGCCCCTTAACCAAAATCAAGCGTCGGCGAAAACATGACCCCAAAAAGCACTTATTTTCATGGCTTTTTTCCACCCCATTTCCCTCTGAACGCCCCCTCCGTTGACTTTCGTCAAGGAGAAGACGCCCGTCCCGGCGCAGTGTCCGGCCTGCCTCACCAGCAAACGGAGAGTGATCATGTCACTTGGAATCAGCCATTACACCACCGGCCGCGCCTTCAGGGTCGGTCTGGCCATGTTGTTGGGCAGCGTCGCTGCTCCGACATTCGCCGAAGAGCCAACCCTGAGCGACGAGGCCTTCGAGGCTTCGAAACAGCTCTATTTCGAACAATGTGCCGGCTGCCACGGCGTGCTGCGCAAAGGCGCCACCGGCAAGAACCTCGAGCCGCACTGGAAGAAAACCGCAGCCGACGGCACCGTGACCGAAGGCGGCACCCTGCAACTGGGCCAGGAGCGCCTTGAAAAGATCATCGCGTGGGGCACCGAAGGCGGCATGAACAACTTCTCGGACATCATGACCGAGGAGCAGATTCGCGACATGGCGACCTACATCATGATGGACGCGCCCAAGCCGCCGGAAATGTCGCTTGAACAGATGAAGGCGACCCGCAAGGTCTATGTCGAAGAGGCAGATTATCCGACCGAGCCGTTGCACGGTCGCAACTGGGAGAACTTCTTCGTCGTCATCGAACGTGACGTGGGCAAGGTTGCCGTAATCGACGGCGACACCAAAGAGGTGCTGACCCACATCCCCACCGGATATGCCGTGCACGTTCTGAAAGCGTCCGAACACCACAGCCTGACCGAACCGGAACATCCCGGCCGCTTCTGGTACACCATGGGTCGCGACGGCAAGATGACCAAAATCGACCTCTGGCAGACGCCAGACAAGATGTTGGTCTCGGAGGTCAAGATCGCCTATGACGCCCGCGACGTCGCAGTTTCCGGCGATGGCAAATACGTCATCGGTGGTGGTTACTGGCCGCCGCACTTCGCGATCGTTGACGCCAAAACCATGGAACCGCTCAAGGTCGTTTCGACCCGCGGCGTGAACGTGGACGGCGACTATGTCGAAGAGAGCCGCGTGGCCGCGATCTACACGACACCGAACGAACCCACTTGGATCGTCGCCGTGAAAGAACTGGGCCAGTTGTGGCAGGTCGATTACACGGACCTCGACAACCTGCGCATCGACAAGATCGACAGCGCCAAGTTCCTGCATGACGGGTTCTTTGACCCGACGGGCCGCTATTTCCAGATCGCCGCGAACGCGTCGAACAAAATGGTAGTCGTCGATACCGAAACCCACAAGCTGGAGGCGATGATCGACACCGCCGCCCTGCCGCACCCCGGACCGGGCGCAAACTGGGTCGATCCGAACTGTGGACCGGTTGCCGGCACGACCCACCTGGGTGTGGGTACCGTGACCGTTTGGGGCAACGACCCCGAAGGCCACCCGGATCAGGCTTGGAAGGTCTGCTACGAAGTAGAGACGGACGGCCCCGGCCTGTTTGTCCGCACCCACCCGAACTCAGACTACATCTGGGCTGACCAGACCAAACACCCCGAGCCGGAAATCCAGCAGTCGGTGCAAGTCATCTCGAAAGAGACCGGCGAGATCGTGAAAACGATCCAGATCACCGAAGACGAAGGCAGTGCCGCCGTTCACTTTGAATTCAATGCCGACGGCACCGAGGTCTGGGTCTCCAAGTGGAACCTGTCGGACTCCAAGGAGCCCAACGGTCAAATCGTGATCTTCGACGCCAAGACGCTGGAAGAGATCGGCCGTATCGACGGGCTCTATGCGCCGACCGGCAAGTTCAACGTCTACAACCGCTCGAACCACGTCACCTGACGGGTTGGCAGCAAGCACAGGAAAGGGCGGGCCCCTCGCCCGCCCTTTCCACGTTTGTCCGCGGCGCCCTGCCCGGCATCCCAACCGCCATTCCAACCGGCCTGAAATCCAAGGCCAGACATGACAGCCAAAACGGAGCCTGGACATGACCCAGTCCGAACCGGAAAAGAAAAAACCGATCTGGCGCCGGTATTTCCTGTGGGGAATGCCCGTGGCCGGCATCGCCGCGGCCTTTGTCGCCGGCATCATCTTCTGGGGCGGGTTCAACACCGCCATGGAAGCCACCAACACCGAGAATTTCTGTGTCTCGTGCCATGAGATGCGCGACTATATCTACACCGAGTACAAGGGCACGATCCATGATGTGAACCGCTCGGGCGTGGGCGCGGTCTGTTCGGACTGCCACGTGCCCAAGGACTGGACGCACAAGATCATCCGCAAGATCAAAGCCTCGAGAGAGCTGTACGGCAAGATGGTTGGCTCGATCAGCACGCCCGAGAAATTCGAGGCCAAGCGCATCCATCTGGCCATGAACGAATGGCAGCGGATGAAAAAGACCGACTCGCGCGAGTGCCGCAACTGCCACGATTTCGAGTCGATGATGCCCGAGTTCCAGAAGCCACGCGCGCGGCAGCAGCACCTGAACGCGATGGAGGTGGGCCAGACCTGCATCGACTGCCACAAGGGTATCGCACACTCGAACATCCGTGACCGCGCACCCGAAGATTTCCTGGAAGAGCTCGAAGCCCCGAACCCGGCCTTCGCCCGTCCGATCCCGCCGGAATACCTGGCCAGCCTGGAACGGATCGAAGCCAAGGAGGCCGCCGAGGCCGAAGCCGAGAAAGCCGCCCGCAAGGCCCAGCAGGAGGCTGTGCAGGCGCAGATCGCCGACGCGGTCGACGCTGCAGTGGCCGAGGAGCGCGCCAAGGCCGATGGCACCGCAACCGACGCCACGGCCTCGGGCGGCGGCGACGTGGGCGGCAACATCGACTGGAACGCCGTGGCCAGCACCGATCTGAAACTGTTCTATCCGGGACAGGCTTCGTTCGAATGGGTACAGAACGGCAAGACCCACGGCGGCGCACGCCCGCTGACCAAGGGTGGCGACCAGTGCTCGACCTGCCACGCCAAGGAACTGGACGCGATCGGCAACAAGATTGTCGCCGGCGGTGATCTCGAACCGACCCCGATCCCCGGCAAGCGCGGGGTGATCGACGCCACGGTTCAGGCCGCGCATGACGACGAAAACCTGTATATCCGGCTGCAATGGGCGGATGCGGGTCACAATCCCGTGCCCTTCGTCGACGGCGGCAAGATGGACCCGGACAACCCGATCAAGGTCGCCATGATGATCACCGGTACCGGGATCGAGCTGGGCGAACAGGTGGGGTGCTGGGCCTCGTGCCACGCCGACAACACCTATATGCCCTTTGCGCCCGATGCCGAAACCATCGCCGCCAACCCGGACGTGGCTGGACGCCTGACGGCCAAGGACACCGTCACCAAGTACATCAGCGAAAGCCGCACCGAGGTCGAAGTCAAAGGCCGGCGCGGCAAGCCGCTGGGCGGCTGGGACAAGCTGCAGGCCGAAGAGCAGATCGCGCAGTACCTGCAGGACGGCACTTTCCTTGACCTGATGCGCGTCTATGCCGACGGCAGCGCCACCAACGGCTATCTGCTGGAACAGCGCGTGGTCAATGATGGCGAGATCTCGGCCTCGGCCAGCCTGTCGGGCGGCATGTGGACGGTGGTATTCTCGCGTCCGCTGAACTCGGGCGCGCCGGGCGACGTCCCGCTGGAGCCGGGCAAGACCTACACGGTGGGCTTTGCCATCCACGATGACCATACGGCGGCGCGGTTCCATCACGTCACGCTGAACACCAGCCTCGCGCTGGATGACGACAGCGCCGACATCAACGTGGTCAAACAGTAGCGAAAAGGGGCCGGCGATCCGGCCCCTTTTCCACAGCCGAGGAGATATGCGACCATGACGACCAAGCCCCTTCTGACCGCAGTCCTGGCCCTTGTTGCGGCCCTGCCGGCCCTGGCCGATGAAACCGACCAGATCTGCGCCGAGGCCGAGGAGCGCTATGTCGAACTCTTCGGCGAACCCTCTGACGCAGCGCAGGATGCCGAGGTGGTGCTGATGTACAAGTACAACTTCTGCCCGGCCCGGATCACGGTCAAACCCGGCACCACGGTTCGCTGGGTCAACGTGGACAAGCGCACCAGCCATTCGGTGCTGTTGAAGGACGGCAGCCAGCCCGAATCCGACCGCATCTTCCCCGAGGAGTCGGTCGAGATGACGTTCCTTGAGCCCGGCCCGCAGGACTATCTGTGCGGCCCTCATTGGGAAACCCAGAACATGGTCGGTATGGTCACCGTCGAACCCTGAACGCAGCAGACATACAGGCAAACAACAGGAGCGCGGGCGCAAATCCCGCGCTCCTTAACTTATGTCAAGGAGGCCCCTTTGCGAATGCGCCAGTCTGCGGCCATGACACGCCCGGCCACCCCAGCAACGTCCCGATCCGCCGCTCTGTCCGCGCTCGGAACCTACCGGAACACCCGGGTCCCGATGACATTCAGACCAAGCGAGATTGCACCATGAGCGGTAAGGTTTTTCTGATCGGCGCCGGACCCGGAGACCCCGAGTTGATGACCCTGCGCGCCCTGCGGATGCTGCGCGAGGCGGATGTGGTGGTCTACGACCGCCTGGTCTCGGACGAGATCCTGGCCATGCACGCCCCCGGCGCGCAGCTGATCCCCGTGGGCAAGGCGCCGAAATGCCATACCGTGCCACAGGACCGGATCAACCAGATCCTGCTGGAACAGGCCCGCGCGGGCCACATAGTTGCCCGCCTCAAGGGGGGCGATCCGATGATCTTTGGCCGCGGCTCGGAAGAGGCGGCGTTTCTGACGGACCATGGCATTGCCTTGGAATACGCGCCCGGCATCACCGCGGCGCAGGGTGCAAGCTGTACGACTGGCGTGCCGCTGACCCATCGCGGGCTGGCCACCTCGGTGCAATATGTCACCGGACATCGTCAGGCCGACAAGGTGCTGGACCTCGACTGGAAGCGCCTGGCGGACCCTGACACCACCTTGGTCATCTACATGGGCGTCGCCAATATCGGCCAGATCGCTATGGGCCTGATGACCGAGAACCTGCCGGGATCGACCCCCGTCCTGGCCGTCGGCAAGGCGACCACCCCGGACGAGCGCCGCCTTGTCTCGCGTCTGGACCGTGTCGCCTCCGACGTGCGCGCGGCCGGTCTGGCCGCCCCTACCCTGTTCATCATCGGCAAGGTCGTGTCGCTGTATGCCGAACGGCCCGTTGCCGAGTTGCTGGAGCACGCTCATGGCTAGGACTCTGCCCATTGAACCGGCCCGTCGGGACTGGCCCGGGCGCGCGGTGCTGACCGCCGCCGTGCTGGTGGCCACTTCGGCCTTTGCGGCCGATGCGCTGGACCCTAACGCGCTGAAACGTCTGGTGCATCAGGATTGCGGGTCCTGCCACGGCCTGACCCTGAAAGGCGGGCTGGGCCCCGATCTGCGCGCAGGAAACCTGCAGCACTATGACCCCGAAATCCTGACCGGCGTAATCCTGGACGGCATCCCCGACACGGCCATGCCGCCCTGGCGGCCCCTCATCAGCGCGGAAGAAGCCGAATGGATCGCCCGTTATCTGCTGAAACCGGAGGCGCAATGAAACAGTTTGTCCTTGGCCTCGCGGCCTCGCTGCTGATGACCGCAGCCCATGCCGAACCCACCGCCACCGGAGACCTGGGGCTGGTGATAGAACGGGCCGCCGGTTCGGTCCTGCTGGTCGATCAGTCCGACCGCGCCGCGCTGGCCCGGATCGAGGGGCTGGGCGATCTGTCCCATGCCTCGCTGGTCTATTCGCCGGATGAACGTTTTGCCTATGTCTTCGGGCGCGACGGCGGGCTGACCAAAGTCGATATCGTGACCCGGCAGATCGCCAATCGAGTCGTACAGGCCGGCAACGCCATCGGCGGGGCGATCTCTGACGACGGCACGCTGGTTGCGGTGTCGAACTATGAACCCGGCGGGGTGCGCGTCTTTGACGCCGACACGCTGGATCTGGTGGCCGACATCCCCACCGGCAGCAAGACCATCGGCCTGGTCGATGCGCCGGGCCGCCGTTTCGTATTCACCATGTGGGATACGGGCGAGACCTGGATCGCCGATTTCGCGCGCGGCACCGACCCGCAGATCACCAAGATCACCGACATGGGCAAAAACCCCTATGACGCGCTGATCACCGCCAATGGCCGCACCTACATCACCGGTCTGTTCGGGCAGGACGGGCTGACCGCGCTGGACCTGTGGGCGGACACCCCCGAACCGATCCGGGTGCTGCCTGGCTATGGGCGCGGTCAACAGGAGTTGCCCGTCTACAAGATGCCCCATCTGGAAGGCTGGGCGCATACGGGCGCCGAATTCATATTGCCGGCCGTCGGCCATCACCAGGTGCTCTGGGTCGATGCCGACACACTCACGGAAACCGGGCGCACCCAGACATACGGCCAGCCCGTCTTTGCCATGGCGCGGCCCGACGGCCGGCAGGTCTGGGTGAATTTCGCCCACCCGCTGAACGACACGATCCAAGTGATAGACACGGTCAGCAAACAGGTCATCCACGAGTTCAAACCCGGCCCGGCGGTGCTGCACATGGAGTTCACCCCGCGCGGGCACGAGGTCTGGATCAGCGTGCGCGATGCAAATACGGTCATGGTCTATGACACCCACAGCTTTGAAAAGCTGCGGGAAATCCCGGCCGACAGCCCCTCGGGCATCTTCTTCACCGCGCGTGCGCACAGAACGGGGCTGTAAGCGATGTGCCATATCACCGACCCGATCGACCGCAGGCTGCTGGATGACTGGCAGCGCGATTTTCCCGTTGCCGACCGGCCGTTCCAGGTGCTGGCCGCGGCGCTGGGGCTGGATGAGACCGAGGTGATCGACCGCCTGGCCCGCATGCGCGCCGCCGGGCGCATCACCCGCGTCGGCGCGACGGTCGCGCCCGGCGTGGCCTCGGCCAGCACTCTGGCTGCCGTCGCCGCGCCCGAGGACAAGGTGGAACAGATCGCCGCCCTGATCGACGCCGAGCCGGGTGTGAACCACAATTACCAGCGCGAGGATGACTGGAACCTGTGGTTCGTGGCCACCGGCCCCGACCGGGCGCATGTGGACGCCACTTTGGCCCGGATCAGCGACCGCACCGGGCTGCGCGTGCTGGACCTGCGTCTGGTCCGCCCGTTCAACGTCGATCTGGGTTTCCGCATGTCGGATTGCTCGCGGCGCGTGCCACGGCCGCGTGCGGTGGACCGGAGCGTTCTGCGCCAAGGCGACCGCGACATCCTGCAGGCTCTCAGCGCGGGGCTGCCGCTGATGGCCGACCCCTACGCGGCGCTGGCCCGGTCCCTGAACCGCACCCCCGAGGACGTAATGAACCGCATCCGGGTGTTGCACAAGGCCGGCGTCATCTCGCGCCTAGGGGTTATCGTGCGGCATCGGGCGCTGGGGTGGTCGGCCAATGCCATGGTCGTGTGGGACCTGCCCGCCGACCGGATCGACCACGCGGGCCCCGCACTGGCCGCCCATCCCGGCGTGACCCTGTGCTATGAGCGCCAGCCGGTCGAGGGCGTGTGGCCCTATCGGCTCTATTCCATGATCCACGCCCGGTCGCGCTCCGAAGCGCGGGGCATCCTGGCCGGCGCCGCCGCCCTGCCTGAATTGGCAGGCGCCGCGCACAAGGTTCTATTCTCGACCCGATGCTTCAAACAGACCGGCGCATTGATCAAACCGAAAGAGGCCGCCGCATGACCCCGCTGGACGACACCGACCGCCGCCTGCTGAACCGCCTGCAGGAGGACTTGCCACTGACCCCCCGCCCCTATGCCAATGTGGCAACCGAACTGGGGATCACCGAACAGGACCTGCTGGACCGGCTGGCTCGGATGAAGGCCGACCGGGTCATCACCCGGTTCGGCCCGTTCTTCGACGCCGCCGCCATGGGCGGGGATTTCTGCCTGTGCGCCATGGCGGTGCCCGAGGTCGAGTTCGAAACCGTCCTGACCAAAGTCAATGCGCACCCCGAGGTGGCACATAATTATGAGCGCACGCACCGGCTGAACATGTGGTTCGTTCTGGCGACCGAAACGCCCGAAGCGATCACCGCCACGGCCGACGCGATCGAACGCGAGACGGGAATCACGGTTCACCGGTTCCCGAAACTGCAGGAATTCTTTATCGGCTTCCGGGTGGCAGCATGATCGACGCAACCGACAGACGGATCATCGAGGCGCTGCAGGGCGGGCTGCCCCTGGTGCCCGCGCCCTATGCGCAGGTCGCCGACGACCTGGGTGTGCCCGAGGCCACCCTGCTGGACCGGCTGGCCACACTGAAGGCGCGCGGGGTGATCCGGCGGATCGCCGCAGCCCCCAACCACTACAAGCTGGGCATGACATCGAACGGCATGACCGTCTGGGACGTGCAGGACGACCTGATCACCGAACTCGGCGCCCATATCGGAGCACTGCCCTTCGTCACCCATTGCTATGAACGGCCCCGCGCCCTGCCCGACTGGCCCTACAACCTGTTCGCCATGGTTCATGGCAGCTCGCCCGATGAGGTCGAAGACAAACGCGGCCAGATCGCCGCGATCCTGGGATCGGCCTGCCGGGGCAGCGACATCCTCTATTCCACGCGCATCCTGAAAAAAACCGGGCTGCGCCTGAAAGCGAAAGGCTGAGACCGATGTTCCGCCTGACAGAATACATGCAGCAGCTGGTCAACCCGACGCCGGTGCGCAAACGCCGCCCCGGACCGGTGAAGCCGGTGGTGATCTGGAACCTGACCCGGCGCTGCAACCTGAAATGCCGCCATTGCTACACCGTGTCTGCGGATGTGGCCTTCCCGGGCGAGCTCAGCCACGAGCAAGCCATGGTCACCCTTGAGGATCTGGGCCAGTTTCGCGTCCCGGCCCTGATCCTCTCGGGCGGGGAGCCTCTGGACCGGTTCGATTTCTTCGACATCGCCCGGCGCGCGCGCCAGCTGGTGCCGATGCTGGCGCTATCGACCAACGGCACGCGGATCCACGACGAAACCGCAGACATGATTGCGGAAGTCGGATTTAATTACGTCGGTATCTCGCTGGACGGGATCGGCGCCACCAACGACTGGTTCCGCGGGGTCGAGGGTGCCTTCTCTGACGCCCTGCGCGGCGTCCGCGAATGCAAGAAGCGCGGCATCAAGGTGGGCCTGCGGTTTTGCCTGACCGAAGGCACCCGGCACCACCTGCCCGACCTGCTGAAACTGTGCGACGACGAGGGGGTAGACAAGTTCTATCTCTCGCATCTGGTCTATGCGGGGCGCGGCGACAAGAACCGGGGCGAGGACGCGGAACATCAGCGCACCCGGCAGGGGCTCGACCTGTTGCTGGACCGCGCATGGGAGGCCGCATCGGGCGGAAGCCCGCTGGACATCGTGACCGGCAACAACGACGCGGATGCCGGGTATTTCCTGAACTGGGCCGCAGCGCGGTTCAACTCCGATACCGTCACGCATGTGCGCGAGCACCTGGCCCATTGGGGCGGCAATTCCAGCGGTCTGGGCGTGGCCAATATCGACAATCTGGGCCGCGTCCATCCCGACACCTACTGGTCGGACTACACGGTGGGCAACGTCAAACTCACTCCGTTTTCCGAGTTGTGGTCCGGGGATGACCCGATGCTGGCCCTGCTGCGCACGCGGCCGCGCCCGTTGAAAGGGCGGTGCGGCGCCTGCCGGTTGCAGGATGTCTGCGGCGGCAACACCCGCATTCGCGCTCTGCAGCTGACCGGCGATCCATGGGCCGAAGATCCGGCCTGCTATCTGACCAATGAAGAAATCGGCGTGGACGGTGCCGGCGAGCGCCTGCAGGTCACGCCTTTCCGGGGGAAAAGCCATGATCCGGCGCATCAGTTCTTCTGACGACCGCTGCCCTGACGCATCAAAAAATGCCGCGCGCACACGCATCACCCGCACCACGACGGTCGCCGTGATGTGCTCGGTTCTGGCGGTCGGGGCGGCATTGGCCGACCCGGAGGCGGATTACGCCGAGCATTGCGCCAGCTGCCATGGCGAGGCGCGGCTGGGCGGCGTCGGCCCGGCGCTGATCCCCGAAACACTCAAACGCATGCGCGGCCCCCGCGTGGCCGCCGTCATCGCCGAAGGGCGCCCCGCGACCCAGATGCCTGCCTTCGCGCACGAGCTGGACTCACTTCAGATCGAGGAACTGGCGGGCTGGCTGAAATCTCCGCTGGAGGTGGACCCCGAATGGGATGCCGAACAGATCATGGCCAGCCGCACGCTGGATGCCGATTACGCACCGGTCGATGCGCCGGTTTGGGACAGCGACCCGATGAACATCACGCTTGTGGTGGAAACCGGTGATCACCATGTCAGCGTTCTGGACGGCGACACGTTCGAGGTTCTGGACCGGTTCGAGACCCCCTTTGCCGTACATGGCGGCCCCAAGTTTAGCCCCGACGGGCGCTATGTGTTCATCATGTCCCGCGATGGCTGGGTGCAGAAATACGACATCTGGGCGCTGAAACAGGTGGGCCGCATCCGCGCCGGCCTGAACAGCCGCAACATCGCCATGTCGGGCGACGGCAAATGGCTGGCCGTGGCGAACTATCTGCCCAACAGCCTGACCCTGCTGTCGACTGAGGATCTGTCGGTCGCCAAGGTGGTCGAGGTCAAGGGCAAACAGGGCAAGCCCAGCCGGGTCTCGGCCGTGTACCAGGCCCCCCCGCGCGAAAGCTTCGTGCTGGCGCTCAAGGATGTGCCCGAGATCTGGGAAGTGTTCTATGGCGATAACCCGCCGCAATTCGGGCTGGGTCATGATTTCCGGATCGAGGGGCAGTTCAAGAATCCCGACCCCTTCCCCGTCCGCAAGATCACCACGCCCGACTATCTGGACGATTTCTTTTTCGACCAGAGCTATGAATACGTCATGGGCGCGTCGCGCGATGGCAAGGACGGTCAGGTGATCGACCTCGTGATCGGGCAGAAAGTGGCGGATCTGGACCTGCCCGGCATGCCGCATCTGGGCTCGGGCATCACCTGGCAGCGGGGTGGCACTACGGTGATGGCCACGCCGCACCTGACCGAAGGCACCATCTCGGTCATCGACATGGGCACCTGGGAAACGATCAAGCGGATCGAGACCGAAGGCCCGGGCTTTTTCATGCGCAGCCACGAGAACTCGCCCTATGTCTGGGCCGACGTATTCTTCGGCCCCAACAAGGACGCGATGCATGTGATCGACAAGCAGAGCCTCGAGATCGTCAAAACCCTGCGGCCCGCGCCGGGCAAGACCGTGGCGCATGTGGAATTCACCCGCGACGGCGCCCATGCGCTGGTGTCGATCTGGGAGGATGACGGCGCGGTGATCGTCTATGACGCGCAGACGCTCGAGGAAATCAAACGCCTGCCGATGCGCAAACCTTCGGGGAAATACAATGTCTGGAACAAGATCACCTTCTCGGAAGGCACCAGCCACTGACGGGCGCTGGCCGGTCTGGAAACTGGCCATTCTGTTGTATCCGGCGACGGCGCTGACTGTCGCCATCAACCTGTTTCTGGCCGGGTTGATCGCCCATGCGCTGGGGTTCGGCGCAGTTCCACCGGTGGCCGCGCTGATCTGGTGTGTGCCCCTTGGGGTTCCGGCCAGCTGGCTGGCGGGGCGCTGGGTGCGGCGGCTGATGGATGAGGCCGACGGCTGATCCCTGGCGCACGGCCGCCAAACCGAAGTGCCATTTTTTTGACCACCTGATCGAAGTCAAGTCGCACCGCCAACCATTCACTTACGACTCGGGCAACATCAAATTCGAGTCGGAGTCTCCATGCCCGCCGCCCGCAAAAACCACAGCCTCCCTGTCCGCGCGATACGCGTGGCACCCGGGCTGGCGGGCATCCTTCTTTTGATGTTGCAGGTGCTTGGGCCAGCGCTGGCGAGTCCCGGCCAGGGCACCTGGATGGAGATCTGCTCGGAGGCAGGCGCGGTCTGGGTGCAGGTGGACCTGGAAGGCGACACTGGCGACCCGACCGCGGCCTGCCCGAAATGCGCCGATTGCGCCCTGTGCGCGATCACGGCGGCGGCACCGGTCCCGGACCTGCCGCAGGTGCAACAGCCCGGATTTGTGCAGATAACACGTTGTGAGTGCGCCGATCTGTTGGATTCGTACAGCTCCGAACGGCTGTGGCCCGAAACCCGCGGCCCCCCGGCCGAGCCCGAAATCAGAACCGAACGCGCGCCCCGAGCGTCCATGGCGTCAACCCGAACCGAAGGAGGTGCGCCGTGGTCGTGACCCGCGCTGCCCATTTCCTTGTTGCCCTTGTCCTGTTTTGCCTGCTGGCGCTTGGCGCGCGGGCCGACAGTCTGGCCAGCTTCCTGCCCGAGATCGAACCCGCCGAACTAGCGCCCGGTGCCGATGCCATCGGTCCGGTGCGTGAAGACGTGCCGGTGGCCCCGGTGCTGAAGGGCGGTGAAACCGTCGCCTGGGCCTTTCTCACATCCGATTTCGTGGGCACCACCGGCTATTCCGGCAAGCCCATTCACGTCGTCGCCGCCATCGACGGTGATGCGGTGCTGACCGGCGTCAAGCTGGTCAAACATTCCGAACCCATCGTTCTGATCGGCATTCCCAACGCGCGCATGGTCGAGCTGACCGAAGGCTATGCCGGTCTGGACCTCAAGCGCGAGGTCGAGACAGGCGGCGAGGGACATGATCTGGACATCATCTCGGGTGCGACCGTGACGATCATGGTGATCGATGACAGCCTTGTGCGCGGCGGCATCAAGGTGGCCCGCGCCTTGGGTCTGGGCGGTCTGTCCGAAGTGCAGGCTGACGGCCCCCAGCGCGAAGTCGATTTGACCAAGGCCGACACTCATGACTGGTCAACGCTCTCGGGCGACGGCTCGACCCGGCGGCTGACGCTGGACGTGGGTCAGGTCAACGCCGCCTTCGAGGCCACCGGCGACCAGCGCGCAATCAAGCGCCCCGAGAAGGGCAACCCCGACGACACTTTCATCGACATGCATATGGCGCTGGTCTCGGTGCCTTCGATCGGCAAATCGCTGCTGGGCGAGGCCGAGTACCAGAACCTGGTCAACTGGCTGGACGAGGGCGAACACGCCATCCTGGTGCTGGGCCGCGGCAAGTACAGCTTCAAGGGCTCGGGCTATGTGCGCGGCGGGATCTTCGATCGGATCCAGCTGATCCAGGGCGACAATTCGGAACGGTTCTTCGACCGTCAGCACCGTCGCCTGGGCACGGTGGCCGCCGAGGATGCGCCCAGCTTTACCGAGCTGGACATCTTCAAGATCCCCGCCGATGCCGAGTTCGACCCGACCGAACCGTTCCGCCTGCAACTGCTGGTGCAGCGGGCCATCGGCGCGGTGGAAAAGACCTTCCTGACCTTTGATCTAGGCTACAAGCTGCCCGAGCAATACCTGTTGCCGGTCGCGGTCGCGCCCAAAGTCGTGAACGATGCCACCGGCGAGGCCGCCGCCAAATCGGCCCTGTGGCAGCGCATCTGGAAGGACCGCCAAGTCGAGATCGCCGTCTTGGGCGCCATGCTGCTGGTGCTGACGATCACTTTCTTCTTCCAGTTCCACGCCACGATGAACGCGCGGGTCTTCTACTGGTTCCGCATCGGGTTCCTGACGATGACACTGTTCTTCGTCGGCTGGTACGCCAATGCGCAGCTGAGCGTGGTGAACATCATGGCGCTGGCCGGCAGCCTGCGCGGCGGCTTCACCTGGGATGCCTTTCTGCTGGACCCGCTGGTGTTCATCCAATGGTTTGCCGTGGCCGCGGCGCTGCTGTTCTGGGGGCGTGGGGCCTATTGCGGCTGGCTGTGCCCCTTCGGTGCCCTGCAAGAGCTGACCAACAAGATCGCCCGCGCGCTGAAAGTGCCGCAATGGACCCTGCCTTGGGGCCTGAACGAGCGCCTGTGGCCGATCAAGTACATGATTTTCCTGGCGCTGTTCGGCCTGAGCATGGTGTCGATCCCGCTGGCCGAGAAATATGCCGAGGTCGAACCGTTCAAGACCGCGATCATCCTGAAATTCATGCGCGATTGGCCCTTCGTGGTCTTTGCGGTGGGTCTGCTGGTAATAGGTCTGTTCATCGAACGGTTCTATTGCCGCTATCTGTGCCCTCTGGGCGCGGCGCTGGCGATACCCGCCCGCATCCGCATGTTCGACTGGCTGCGCCGCTACAAGGATTGCGGCAACCCCTGTCAGACCTGCGCCAACGAATGCCCCGTTCAGGCCATCCACCCCTCCGGCGAGATCAACCCGAACGAGTGCGTCACCTGCCTGCATTGTCAGGTGCTCTATCAGTCCGAGAGCAAATGTCCCGTCGTCATCCGCCAACTGAAACGGCGGGCCAAGACCGGGTCGGTCAAGATCAAGACCCCCCTCGGACAACCACCGGCGAACCATCCGAACGCCAAACCGCAAACCGTTTCCTAAAAGGAGGAACGACCATGTCGGACCACGACACCAAACTGAACATCACCCGCCGCGGGATGCTGGGGGCCACGGCCACCGGGGCCGTGCTGGCCGGAACCGGCCTTGGGTCCACGATGATGACCGCCAAACAGGCCAGCGCCGCGGCCAAGGTCGAACTGGCGCCAGGCGAGTTGGACGAATATTACGGCTTCTGGTCTTCAGGCCAGACTGGCGAGCTGCGCATCATGGGCTTCCCCTCCATGCGCGAACTGATGCGGGTGCCGGTGTTCAACCGCTGCTCGGCCACCGGATGGGGCCAGACCAACGAGTCGCTGAAGATCATGACCGAAGGCCTTCTGCCGGAAACCAAGGAGTTCCTGGCCAAGCGCGGCATGAAAACCTATGACAACGGCGACCTGCACCACCCGCACATGTCGTTCACCGACGGCACCTATGACGGCCGTTATCTTTTCATGAACGACAAGGCCAACACACGCGTGGCCCGCGTGCGCTGCGACGTGATGAAATGCGACAAGATCATCGAGATCCCCAACGCCAAGGCGATCCACGGTCTGCGCCCGCAGAAATTCCCGCGCACCGGCTATGTCTTTGCCAATGGCGAGGACGAAACCCCGCTGATCAACGACGGCAGCGTGCTGGACGATCCGTCGCAATACGTCAACATCTTCACCGCCATCGACGGTGACACGATGGAGATCGCCTGGCAGGTGATGGTGTCGGGCAACCTCGACAACACCGATTGCGACTATCAGGGCAAATACGCCTACTCGACCTCGTACAACTCGGAAATGGGCATGAACCTGGCCGAGATGACCGAGAGCGAGATGGACCACGTCGTCGTCTTCAACCTCAAGGAAATCGAGGCCGGCATCGCCGCGGGCGACTATCAGGAGATCAAGGGCGTCAAGGTTCTGGACGGGCGCAAGGGGTCGAACAAGAAGTATACCCGCTACATCCCGATCCCGAACTCGCCGCACGGCATCAACACCGCACCCGACGGCAAGCACGTCTGCATCAACGGCAAGCTGTCGCCGACCGTGTCGATCATGGACGTGACCAAGCTGGATGCGCTGTTCGAAAGCGATGCCGATCCGCGGTCGTGCATCGTGGGTGAGCCGCAGCTGGGCCTTGGCCCGCTTCACACCGCCTATGACGGTCAGGGCAACGCCTTCACCACGCTGTTCCTGGACAGCCAGATCGTCAAATGGAACCTCGACAAGGCCATCCGCGCCTACAACGGCGAGGACGTCGACCCGATCATCTCGAAGGTGGATGTGCACTACCAGCCGGGCCACAACTCGACCTCGATGGGTGAAACCAAAGAGGCCGACGGCAAGTGGTTGATCTCGATGAACAAGTTCTCGAAGGACCGGTTCCTGAACACCGGCCCGCTCAAGCCCGAGAACGAGCAGGTGATCGACATCTCGACCGACGAGATGAAGGTGGTGCATGACGGCCCGACCTTCGCCGAGCCGCATGACTCGATCATCGTACGCCGCGACATCGTCAACCCGGTCAACGTCTGGGACCGCAACGACCCGACCTGGGAAGATGCGCGCAAACAGGCCGAGGCCGATGGCGTCGATCTGGAGGAAGGCGCCGAAGAGCCGATCCGCGACGGCAACAAGGTGCGGGTCTACATGGTCTCGCAGGCGCCGACCTTCAGCCTCGAGAAGTTCACCGTCAAACAGGGCGACGAGGTCACGATCTACGTCACCAACCTGGATGACGTGGACGATGTGACCCACGGCTTCTGCCTGGGCAACTACGGCATCGCCTTCGAGGTCGCGCCACAGGCCACCGCCTCGATCACCTTCACTGCCGACCGTCCGGGCGTGCACTGGTTCTATTGCCAGTGGTTCTGCCACGCGCTGCACATGGAAATGCGCGGCCGGATGCTGGTCGAACCGCAGGGAGCCTGACCCATGCGCTGGCCCCTGCTCATCCCGCTTCTGCTCGGCTCGCCGCTTTGGGCGGCGGACTGGGACGTGCCCAACCGGGCGGGGGCCATCACTGAGACACTGGCGCAGGCGGCGGATGGCGACACCCTCCGCCTGAGCCCCGGCGTCTATGCCGAACGCTTGGTTCTGGACCGGCCCGTCACCATCGACGGGCAGGGCCAGGCCACAATCGACGGACAAGGCACCGGCAGCGTCATCACCGTGACCGGACCCGACATCAACCTGCGCGGCCTGACCGTGATCGGGTCGGGGTCGGACCATGGTGAGATCGACAGCGGCATCCAACTGACCAAGACGGCCCGCGCCGCCGTGGTGGAAAACAACGTGCTACTGGGCAATCTCTATGGCATCGACATCCACGGTGCCGATGACAGCATCGTGCGCGGCAACCGCATCGAGGGCCGGCAGGACCGCCGGATGAACGACCGCGGCAACGGTGTTTATGTCTGGAACGCGCCGGGCGCGGTGGTCGAAGGCAATGACATCCGCTTTGGCCGCGACGGAATCTTCGTGAACTCGTCGAAGAAGAACACCTTCACCGGCAACACCTTCCGCGATCTGCGCTTTGCCGTGCACTACATGTATGCCGACGATTCCATCGTCAGCGACAATGTCTCGATCGGCAACGATCTGGGCTATGCGGTGATGTTCACCTCGAACGTGCAGGTGATCAACAACGTCTCAGTCGGCGACCGCGAACACGGGGTCATGCTGAACTATGCCAATGACAGCGTGATCTCGGGCAACGTGGTGAAAGGCGCCAAGGAGAAGTGCACCTTTCTGTACAATTCCAACAAGAACGAATTCACCGACAACTGGTTCGAAGGCTGCGGCATCGGGATTCATTTCACCGCCGGCAGCGAACGCAACCGTATCGTCGGCAACGCCTTTGTCGGCAACCGGACACAGGTGAAATACGTCTCGACCAAATGGGTCGAGTGGTCGGAAGACGGCCGCGGCAACTACTGGTCCGAGTTTGCCGCCTTTGACGTGAACGGCGACGGCATTGCCGACGCCCCCTATCGCCCCAACGATAGCATGGACCATGTGCTGTGGACCCAACCCGCAGCCAAGCTGCTGCTCGGCTCGCCCGCCGTGCAGCTGGTGCGCTGGTCGCAATCGGCCTTCCCGGCGCTGCTGCCGGGCGGCGTGATCGACAGCCACCCCTTGATGCAAGCCCCTCAACCCCCAGCCATGAAAAAGGTGCCTCATGACGGATAAGGCCCTGACCATCGAAACGGTCTGCAAAGATCGCGGCAAGACCCGCGTTCTGAGCGATATCTCCCTGACGCTCGAGCCCGGACAGCGCGTGGCGCTGCTGGGCCACAACGGCGCCGGAAAATCCACCCTGATCAAGTCGATCCTGGGCCTGACACCCATCCAGGCCGGCACGATCCGCATCGGCACCGCCGCCACTGGCAGCGCGCAGGCGCGTCGCGACACGGCCTATCTGCCCGAGGCGGTCTCGTTCCACCCGGCCCTGACCGGGCGCGAGCAACTGACCCTGTTTGCCAAGCTGTCAGGCACCCGCGCCGACGTGCCCGCCCTGCTGGATCGTGTCGGGCTGGGCGACGCGATGGACCGCCGGATCGGCGCCTATTCCAAGGGGATGCGGCAGCGGCTGGGCCTTGCGCAGGTGCTGCTGGGCCAGCCGAAACTGGCGCTGCTGGACGAGCCGACCTCGGGGTTGGACCCGATCTCGCGCCAGGACCTGTACGCCATCATCGACGAGCTGGCCGCGCAGGGCACCGCGGTGCTGATCGCCAGCCACGCCCTGACCGAGGTCGAGGCCCGCACCGACCGGATCGCCATAATGCGCAAGGGCCGGATGGTGGCCAATGACACGCTGGCCAACCTGTCGGCTCTGGCAGGGTTGCCGATCCGGCTGCGGGTCCGCGCCCGCGCCAATGCCGACGCGCTGGCCGCCGAACTGGGCGGCAACCGGATCAACGGCGCCTCGGTCGAGCTGCTGTGTTCGCCCGCCGACAAGATGCAGGCGCTGCGCCGCATCGCCGGGCTGGGCGATGCGGTGGCCGACGTGGAAATGACCCCGCCCAAGCTGGAAGACCTCTATCGCCACTATGCTCAGGAGGCGCTGCAATGACCCGTTTCCTTGCCATCACCCGGACCGAGATGCTGATCCTGCGCCGCAACCGCTGGCTGCTGGTGGCGACGCTGATCATGGTCCTGTTCGCGCTGGCCCTGACCTTTGCCGGAAGCGCGCCCACCGGCACGCTGGGGGTCGACATGCTGACGGTGTCGGTCGCCTCGATGACCACGCTTTCGGTATATCTTGCGCCGTTGCTGGCGCTGATGATTTCCTTTGACGCCATCGCCGGTGACGTGGACCGGGGCAGCCTGTCGCTGCTTCTGTCCTATCCGGCGGGGCGCGGGGAAATTCTGCTGGGCAAATTCACCGCACATCTGGCGGCGCTGGCCTTTGCCATGACGGTCGGTTTCGGCACCGCCGGGGCGGTCGCCGCGTGGTTCGGCGGCGCGGGCGCGGACAGCCTGTTCGCGCTTGGCCGCCTGATCATCACCTCGATCCTGCTGGGCGCCGTATTTCTGGCGCTGGGATACCTGCTGTCCGCCCTGGCGAGGGGCGCAACGGCGGCGGCAGGTCTGTCGGCCGGGCTCTGGCTGGTCTTCGTCGTCCTCTATGATCTTGGGCTGTTGGGAGCCGTCGTCATGGACAAGGGCGGCGTCTTCACCCAATCCGTCTTTCCCTGGGTGATGGTGGCCAACCCGGCCGACGCTTTCCGTCTGTGGAACATCGCCGCCACCGAGGGCGTGGCGATGGCGTCCGGCATGACCGGCGCGGCGCAGGCCCTACCCGCCTGGGCGGCGCCCGGCTCGCTGCTGATCTGGCCGGTGCTGGCCTTTGCCCTGGCCCGGTTGGCGTTCCGGAGAGTCGAGCCATGACACGCCTTGCCCTGATTGCCTTGATCGCGCTGGCAGCCTGCAAGGAAGAACAGGCCGCCGCCCCGCCGGATCCGGTCGATCTGACCGAAACCGCGCTCAGCTATTTCTGCCAGATGAACGTGGCCGAACACGGCGGGCCCAAGGGGCAGATACATCTGGAGGGCTATCCCGCGCCTCTGTTCTTCGCGCAGGTGCGCGACATGGTGGCCTATCTCAAAAGCCCCGAGCGGGATGCCGAGATCACCGCGGTCTATGTCAGCGACATGGGCGCGGCCCCCAGCTGGCACGAGCCGGGCATATCGAACTGGATCGCCGCCGATCAGGCCACCTTCGTGGTGGGCGCCGGCGTGGCCGGCGGCATGGGCGCGCCCGAGATCGTGCCCTTTGCCACGCCGGACGCCGCCGCACGGTTCATCGAATCCTATGGCGGTACCGCACTGCCCCTAACCGACATTCCCGACGACGCGGCGCTTGGCCCCGTCGATCTGACCCAATCCCTGGAGACACCCGCATGACCCTCCTGTCCCGACGCCGTTTCCTGACCATCTCGGCCGCCTGTTCGGCCTTGCCGACCATGGCGCGCGCCGCCCCGGTTGCCCGCTGGCGCGGCATCGCGCTGGGGGCACCCGCCAGCCTGCAACTGGTCGGGCTGAGCGACGCGCAAGCCGCGCCGATCATCGCCGCGCTCGAAGCCGAACTGAACCGTCTGGAGAACATCTTCAGCCTGTACCGCCCGGATTCGCAGCTGAGCCGCCTGAACCGTGACGGCACCCTGCCCGCCCCGGCGCCGGAACTGCTGCAGGTGCTGACCCAAAGCGCCGCCTTGCATGACGCAACCGGCGGCGCATTCGACCCGACCGTTCAACCGCTGTGGATGGCGCTGGCGAGCGGCGCCCCGGATGCCGAAGTGGAACGGTCGCGGGCGCTGGTCGGGTGGCAGGGGGTTTCGGTTTCGACCGAAGCGATCCGCCTGCCCCATCCTGGCCGCGCGGCGCTGACGTTGAATGGCATCGCGCAGGGCGCCGTGACCGACCGCATCGCGGCGCTGTTGCGGGCGCAAGGGCTGACCGATGTGCTGGTCGACATGGGCGAGATCGCCGCCATCGGCACCCGCGTCGACGGGTCGGACTGGCGCGTCGGCTTGGCCGGCCCCGAGGGCGTGACCCGGCGAATCGAACTGCGCGACCGGGCGGTGGCAACCTCGGCCCCTGATGCGACGCAACTGGCCGGTCGTCATGGCCACATTCTGGGCCCGCAGGGTCAGCCGGTCCGACATCGGGCGGTTTCGGTCTCGGCCCCTGACGCGGCGCTGGCCGACGGGTTGTCGACCGCGCTGTGCCTGCTGCCCGCCGACCGGATCGCGCCGGTTCTGCAACGCTTCCCTGAGGCCCGGCTCGAGATGCTGATCTGACCGGAATGGCCGTCCCGGAACTCTGCCGTTGAAATTTGTCGCGCGATAAGAAAAGGTAAAACACCGACAAATTCAGAGTGGCGCGGGCCGTATCCCCGCGCCAGAGGCAAGGCATGGCACCCAGAAAAATCCGGAACATGGAGGAGTTCGCCGCCGTCAGCGGGATTTCGCGCCCGACGGTCTCGAAATACTTCAACGATCCCGACAGCGTCCGCCGGTCGACGCGCGAACGGATCGAGCAGGCGCTGGAGCGGTTCGACTATCGCCCCAACATCTTTGCCATGAACCAGAACCGCAAGCTGACCAAGAATGTCGGCATCGTGGTGCCCTATCTGGCCGACCCGTTCTTTGCCGAGATCGCCCGCAACATCGAGGAAAAATGCATCGAGGCCGGGTTCCGCCCGACGCTCTACAGCGCCTATGGCGACCCCGCGCAGGAGGCCGAGATCCTCGACAGCCTGCGCGCGCTGAAACCGGCAGGCGTGCTGCTGGCACCGCTGGGGCGCGATTCCGACCGATCGTTCATCGAGAAGTTCTGCAAGGACATCCCCACCATCCTGTTTGACAGCAACCTGGAGGGTATGGGCGCGGCCTTTGTCGGATCGGATAATGCCAGCTTCATCGAACAGACCGTCGATTACCTGTGCCGCAGCGGCGAGCCGCCCGCGTTCTTCGAGATGCGCCACCCCGCCAACCCCAACGCCAACAAACGTCGAATCGCCTATGTCAAGAAGATGGAGAGCCTGGGCTTTGAGCCGCAGGTGATAAAGGTCGACGGGCGCGGCTGGGGATTCGAAGAAATCGGCCGCGAGGGCGCATTCAAGCTGTTGGAGCAGCCCAGGCTGCCCTCGCGCACCATTCTGTGCAGCAACGACCGGCTGGCCATCGGGTTCCTGTCGGCCTGCTATGAAAAGGGCCTGCGGGTCGGGTTGGGCGACGACTGCGACCTGCGCGTCGCCTCGCATGACGACCATCCGTTTTCCAAGTTCACCTGCCCGTCGCTAACCACCGCGGCGCATGACTACAACGCGGTGTCGAATCGCTCCGTCGAGACGCTGACGCAACTGGTCGAATCCGGCGGGCGGCTGAGCGCGCGCACCGAAACCCTGTTTCCCGCGCGTCTAATACTGCGGAGTTCGGCCTGATTTTCGACAACTTTTTTACGCGCGTAAAATTTTAGTTGACGCGCGGCAAATAATTCACGATGCTTTCCTCCAGGTAATTCGACACCAGGGAGGAAAGAATGTACCTGAAATCTGTTCTATGGGCGGCCAGTGCCGCGGCCCTGACCGCCGGCGCCGCGTCGGCCGAGACGATCACGATCGCCACCGTCAACAACGGCGACATGATCCGGATGCAGAAATACACCGACAAATTCACCGAAGCGACCGGCCACGAAGTGGAATGGGTCACGCTGGAAGAAAACGTTCTGCGCCAGCGTGTGACCACCGACATCTCGACCAAGGGCGGCCAGTTCGACATCATGACCATCGGCATGTACGAAACGCCGATCTGGGGCGCGAACGGCTGGCTTGTGCCGCTGGACGGCATGTCGGCCGAGTATGACGTGGACGACATCCTGCCCGCCATGCGCGGCGGCCTCAGCCACGACGGCACGCTGTACGCGGCGCCGTTCTATGGCGAAAGCTCGATGATCATGTACCGCACCGACCTGATGGAGAAGGCCGGTCTGGAGATGCCTGAGGCGCCGACCTGGCAGTTCATCCGCGAAGCGGCAGCTGCGATGACGGACCG
Source organism: Ruegeria sp. CRTD044 (assembly GCF_059613485.1). NCBI lineage: Bacteria > Pseudomonadati > Pseudomonadota > Alphaproteobacteria > Rhodobacterales > Roseobacteraceae > Ruegeria > Ruegeria sp. CRTD044. The sequence goes on from NZ_JBXWSP010000011.1 coordinate 186,148, forward strand.
GGACAACGACATCAACGGCATCTGCCTGCGCGGCAAGGCCGGCTGGGGTGAGGGCGGCGCCTTCATCACCGTGACCGCGAACTCGTTCGGCGCGCGCTGGTTCGACGAAGACTGGAAACCCCAGTTCGATCAGCCCGAGTGGAAAGAGGCGCTGACCTTCTTCGTCGACATGATGAACGAATCCGGCCCCGCCGGGTATGCCACCAACGGCTTCAACGAGAACCTGTCGCTGTTCCAGCAGGGAAAATGCGGCATGTGGATCGACGCCACCGTTGCGGCCTCCTTCGTGACCAACCCCAACGACTCGACTGTCGCCGATCAGGTTGGCTTTGCACTGGCACCGAACTCGGAAGGCGTTGACAAGCGCGCCAACTGGCTGTGGGCCTGGGCCCTGGCCATTCCGGCCGGCACCCAGAAAGAGGATGCCGCCAAGCAGTTCATCGAATGGGCCACCTCGAAAGACTATATCGAACTGGTTGCCGAGAACGAAGGCTGGGCCAATGTTCCTCCGGGCGCACGTCAGTCGCTGTACGAGAACCCGAACTACAAGGACATCCCCTTCGCGCAGATGACGCTGAAGTCGATCCTTGCGGCCGATCCGGAAAACTGCTGCGTCAAGCCGACGCCGTATACCGGGATCCAGTTCGTCGCCATCCCCGAATTCGCGGGCATCGCCACCCAGGTGAGCCAGGAATTCTCGGCGGTCTATGCCGGACAGCAGTCGGTTGACGAAGCTCTGGCCAAGGCACAGGCCTTCACGGCCGAAGAAATGGAAGCCGCAGGGTACTGAGGCCTCCTCCCGGCGGGTGGGCAGGTTTCTGTCCCCCGCTCTCCCCCCTTCCACAACCCGTGTTAGTCTCGCAGGCAACAAGCCGCCTGAACAGAGAGGTCTTGCGTCATGGCAACTCAACACTCCCGATCCGTCGCACGCCTGATGATGGCCCCCGCCGTGGTCCTGTTGCTGGGCTGGATGCTGGTTCCGCTGACGATGACCCTGTATTTTTCCTTCAAGAAATACCTGCCGCTGCGCGGCGGTGATCTGGGTTGGGTCGGATTCGACAACTACGTCCGGTTCGTAACCTCAAGTTCCTTCTGGCCCGCCGTTCAGGCGACGCTGGTGATCGTGGGCGGTGTGCTGGCCATCACCGTGGTATTGGGCATCCTGCTGGCGCTGCTGCTGGATCAGCCGATGTGGGGCCAAGGCGTCGTGCGCATTCTGGTGATCGCCCCGTTCTTCGTGATGCCCACCGTTTCGGCACTGGTCTGGAAGAACATGTTCATGGACCCGGTCAACGGTCTTTTCGCCCATCTGTGGCGGTTCTTCGGGGCCGAGCCGATCTCGTGGCTGTCCGAGGCGTCGATGCCGTCGATCGTGATGATCGTGTCCTGGCAGTGGCTGCCCTTTGCCACCCTGATCCTGCTGACCGCGATCCAGTCGCTGGACAGCGAACAGCTGGAGGCCGCCGAAATGGATGGCGCGCCGCCGCTGAAACGCTTCTTTTTCATCATCCTGCCGCATCTGAGCCGCGCGGTCACGATCGTCATCCTGATCCAGACGATCTTCCTGCTGTCGATCTTCGCCGAGATCTTCGTGACCACAGGCGGCGCCTTCGGCACCCGCACCCTGACCTACCTGATCTACCAGCGCGTGCTGGAAAGCCAGAATGTCGGGCTGGGCTCGGCCGGCGGGGTCTATGCCATCATCCTTGCCAATATCGTCGCCATCTTCCTGATGCGCATCGTCGGCAAAAACCTGGACGCGTGAGGAGGACGACATCATGGCCCGCACCGTCACCACACAACGCAAGCTGATCAATACCGCCTTTGCCTGGGCTGTCGGCCTGCTGATCTTCTTCCCGATCCTCTGGACGATCCTGACCAGCTTCAAGACCGAGGCCCAGGCCATCGCCAGCCCGCCGATCTTTCTGAACTTCGACTGGACGCTGGAAAACTATGCGGTGGTTCAGGAACGGTCGAACTACACGCGGTTTCTGTGGAACTCGATCATCATCGCGGGCGGGTCCACCCTGCTGGGCGTGATCGTCGCGGTGCCCGCCGCCTGGGCCATGGCCTTCGTGCCCTCGGCACGCACCAAGGACATCCTGCTGTGGATGCTGTCCACCAAGATGCTGCCAGCGGTGGGGGTTCTGTACCCGATCTACCTGCTGTTCATCCAGCTGGGCCTGCTGGACAGCCGCGCCGGGCTGGTGGTGGTTCTGATGCTGATCAACCTGCCGATCATCGTCTGGATGCTGTACACCTATTTCCGCGAAATCCCCGGCGACATTCTGGAAGCCGCGCGCATGGACGGCGCCACGCTGAAAGAGGAAATCCTCTACATCCTGACGCCGATGGCGGTGCCGGGCATCGCCTCGACCGTGCTGCTGAATTTCATCCTGGCCTGGAACGAGGCGTTCTGGACCCTAAACCTGACCGCCGTCGACGCGGCCCCGCTGACCGCGTTCATCGCCAGCTATTCCAGCCCCGAGGGCCTGTTCTTCGCCAAGCTCAGCGCGGCATCGACCATGGCCATCGCCCCGATCCTGATCCTTGGGTGGTTCAGTCAGAAACAACTGGTCCGCGGCCTGACCTTCGGCGCCGTGAAGTAAGGAAAGACACATGGGACGCATCGTACTTGAGAAAGTCAGCAAGAGCTTTGGCGACGTGGAAGTCATTCCCCCGCTGGATCTCGAAATCAACGACGGCGAATTCGTGGTGTTCGTGGGCCCCTCGGGCTGCGGGAAATCCACCCTGCTGCGCCTGATCGCGGGGCTGGAGGACGTCAGCGGCGGCCGCATCCTGATCGACGGTCAGGACGCCACCGCGGTGCCGCCGGCCAAGCGGGGTCTGGCCATGGTGTTCCAGTCCTACGCGCTGTATCCGCACATGACCGTGCGCAAGAACATCGCGTTTCCACTGCGCATGGCCGGGCTGGACAAGGCCGAGCAGGACCGCCGCGTGGAACAGGCGGCCGAGGTTCTGAACCTGACAGACTATCTGGACCGCCGCCCCGGCCAGCTGTCGGGCGGCCAGCGCCAGCGGGTCGCCATCGGCCGCGCCATCGTGCGCGAACCGGCAGCCTTCCTGTTCGACGAACCGCTGTCGAACCTGGACGCAGCCCTGCGCGTGGGCATGCGGCTGGAGATATCCGAGCTGCACAACCGGCTGGAAACCACGATGATCTACGTCACCCATGACCAGGTCGAGGCCATGACCATGGCCGACAAGATCGTGGTCCTGCAGGCGGGGGTCATCGAACAGGTGGGCTCGCCGCTCGAACTGTACCGCGCGCCGCGCAACAAGTTCGTGGCCGGCTTCATCGGCTCGCCCAAGATGAATTTCATCGAAGGGCCCGAGGCCGAAAAACACAGCGCCCACACGATCGGCGTACGTCCCGAGCACATTGCCGCCTCACCCAGCGAGGGTCTGTGGAAAGGCACGGTCGGGGTGTCCGAACATCTGGGCTCGGACACGTTCTTTCACGTCCATGTGGACGGGTTTGCCGAGCCGATGACCGTGCGCGCCGGCGGCGAGGTCGGCCTGCGCCATGGCGACACGATCCATCTGACACCGGAAGAAGACAAGATCCACCGGTTCGACGCGGCGGGGCTGCGGATCGCATGAACCGGCTGGTCGGCAAACGGGCCCTGATCACCGGGGCCGCGCGCGGCATCGGGCTGGCCTTTGCCCGGACCTATGCCGCCGAGGGCGCGCAGGTGGCGCTGGCCGATATCGACGTGCAGCAGGCGCGCAAGGCCGCGCGCGAGATCGGGCCGCAGGCGATCGCGGTAGAAATGGATGTCTCGCAGCAGGACAGCATCGAGGCGGGCGTGGCCGACGCCGTGGCGCGGATGGGCGGGATCGACATCCTGATCAACAACGCCGCGATCTTCACCGCCGCCTCGATCGTGGAAATCACCCGCGCGGATTACCAGCGCGTTTTCGACATCAACGTCGCCGGCACCCTGTTCACCCTGCAGGCGGTCGCGCGACACATGATCGGGCAGGGCACCGGCGGCAAGATCATCAACATGGCCAGCCAGGCCGGCCGCCGCGGCGAGCCACTCGTGGCGGTTTATTGCGCCAGCAAAGCGGCGGTGATCAGCCTGACCCAATCGGCGGGGCTGAACCTGATCAAACACGGGATCAACGTGAATGCCATCGCCCCTGGCGTGGTGGATGGCGAGCACTGGGACGGCGTCGATGCCTTCTTTGCCAAATACGAGGGCAAGGCGCCGGGACAGAAGAAGAAGGAAGTGGGCGAAGCGGTGCCCTTCGGCCGGATGGGCCGGGCCGAGGACCTGACCGGAATGGCGGTCTTTCTGGCCTCGTCCGAGGCCGATTACATCGTCGCTCAGACATACAACGTGGATGGTGGAAATTGGATGAGCTGATGGTGGAGCGCCCCGCGGATACCCGACCGGTCCAGTTGTGTCAGGCCAATCTGGGCGCGTTGCCCAAAGGTGTTCTGCGCCCGGAATACGATCGCGCGGCGCTGACGCCGGGGATCGTGCATATCGGAGTGGGCAATTTTCATCGCGCGCATCAGGCCTGGTATTTGCACCGGCTGATGCAGCAGGGCGCGGCGCAGGATTGGGGCATCATCGGTGCCGGCGTGCGCGCCTATGACGCCGAGATGCGGCGCAAGCTGCTTGCTCAGAACTGTCTGACCACGCTGGTCGAGCTGACCGAAGGCCAACGCCGCGCCGAGGTGACCGGCGCGATGATCGACTACCTGCCCCCGCAAGAGGACAACGGTCCGCTGATCGCGCAGCTGGCCGACCCGGCGATCCGCATCGTCTCGCTGACCGTGACTGAGGGCGGCTATTTCGTGCACCCCGTTACCAAGGGGCTGGACACCGACCACCCCGACATCCGCCACGATGCCGCCAATCCCGACCGTCCGCGCACCGCCTTCGGCGCAATCGTCGCGGGCCTGCGACGGCGGCGTGATGCGGGCGTCGGTCCGCTGACCGGGCTGAGCTGCGACAACCTGATCGGCAACGGGCAGGTTCTGCGTCAGGCGGTGTTGGGGCTGGCGCGCCTGTCGGACCCCGATTTGGCCGACTGGATCGACACGCAATGTACCTTTCCCAATTCGATGGTCGATTGCATCGTGCCCGCCACCGGCCCGACCGAGCTGGAGTTGGTGCGCGCGCTGGGGATCGACGACGCAGCGCCGGTCACCCATGAAAGCTTCCGCCAATGGGTGATCGAGGATGCCTTCTGTGCCGGACGTCCCGACTGGGACAAGGTCGGCGCCACCTTTACCGACCGCGTTCATGACTATGAGGTCATGAAGCTGCGCATCCTGAACGCGGGCCATCAGGTTCTGGCCAATGTCGGCGAGACCCTCGGCCTGAATACGATCGCAGACTGCATGGCCGATCCGCTGGTTTCAGCATTCTTCCGAAAGGTTTTGGTCGAAGAGATCGCGCCTTTCGTGCGTCCGGTGCCCAATCAGTCGGTGGCGGACTACATCACCTTGATTGAGGAGCGGTTCCGCAACCCAGCCATTGTCGACACCACGCGGCGCGTTGCTTTTGACGGATCATCCCGGCATGTGGGTTTCGTACTTCCCACCGTCTATGATGCGTTGGCTGCCACCGCGCCGATCAACGGGCTGGCCCTGGTCGAGGCGCTGTGGGCCCGCATGTGTGCCGGCACTCGCGAGGATGGAAGTATCATCGAACCCAACGATCCCAACTGGTCCGATCTGGTCAACTCGGCCAACGCGGCCCGCGACAACCCGACCACCTGGCTTGAGCAGACCCAGTACTATCAGGACCTGTCACAATCCGGCGCGTTTCGCGATGCGTTTGACCGTTGGCTCAGGGTGATCTGGGATCAGGGAGCGCGTCAGGCCCTGACGACGTATCTGGGCGCCCAACTCTGACCGGTGCATGATCTAGCTGTTTGCGGCTTTGCCCAGGCCCTCTTCTGCATCGAACAGGGTTTCGGCAACCGACGCCGCATCGTCCAGATGCCGTTCAACGGCTCGGCGCGCGGCGGAGGGGTCGCCTGACTGAATCGCGGAACAGATGGCCTCCATATGCTCAATTCCGGGGCGGTCGCGTTCTGTTGCCGTCAAGGTCATCATCCGCAACCGGCTGATCCGACCGTTCAGGCGCTGGACCACATCCCAGGCCACATGATGCCCTGCCCCCTCGAAAATTTCTGAGTAGAAATCTGAAGTGGCGCGGAAGATCGAGCCCGGCGTCTTGTCCACGAAGCCCTGCTTGAGCCGCACCAGCGCCCCATGCAGGCTACTGGCCCTGTCTGATGTGATGTTGCGCGCGCAGTTATCGGCGGCCGCGGTTTCCAGCATGCGGCGGATATCGTAGATCTGCCGTGCCTCATCCCGTGTGATCGAAGCCACGATGGGCCCGCGCCCGGGCAGAATTTCGACCAGGCCTTCGGCCTCGAGGTAGCGGATCGTTTCCCGGATGACTGTCCTGCTGACACCAAGCTGATCACATAGCGGACGTTCCACCAGCCGTTCGCCGGGCTGGAAGACACCTTCGATGATGGCCTCGCGCATGCGCTCCTGCACCATGTCGCGAAGGGTTGCCGGGGGATGATCGATCTTGGTCAGTCTTGGCGATGTCATGGACGGGAACCTATCGGTCGCGCGTTGCCTCAGCAAGGTATGATTGACATCCTGTCTTATGGTATACCATCATGCCGGAAACGGAATCACAGGACCTTTGCGATGCCCGCCACCATTCGTAAAACACTGCTGCATGTCGAAAACACGCTGATCGAAGGTGGCAAAACCGCCGAACGCCCTTTGACCTTGATCGCGGCGGTCGCCGTTGTCACCAATCCCTGGGCCGCCCGCGGCTTTGTCGAAGATCTGCGTCCAGAGATACACGATTGCGCTCCGGGGCTGGGCCACATGCTGACCGAGATGATTCTCGAGGCAACCGGCGGCGGTGACCGGGTTGAAGCCTATGGCAAAGCCGCCGTTGTCGGAGTGAACGGCGAGGTCGAGCACGGGTCGGCCCTGATCCATACACTGAGGTTCGGAAATGCCTATCGTGAGGCGGTTGGCGCAAAATCCTACCTTGCCTTCACCAACACGCGCGGACCGGCAAATGCGGCCATGCAAATTCCCCTGATGGACAAGAATGATGGTGGGCGGCGCAGCCACTATTTGACCATCCACCTGCAGGTCGCCGACGCTCCGGCCCCGGATGAGATCATGATCGCTTTGGGCGCTTCGATCGGAGGGCGTCCACATCACCGCATTGGAGATCGTTATCAGGATCTGAAGGATTTGGGACATGACGTCGACAATCCGGCAGCTGTCTGAACCATTCGGGCGCCTTGGCTTGCGCTTTGCCGGCCCGCCTGATGGCGAACCTCTGGTCCTTCTGCACGGGGTCGGTATGCAGTCGGAGGCCTGGGCGCCGCAGATCGATGCCTTGTCCGACTTGCACGCGGTCTACGCACTGGATCTGCCAGGGCATGGCCAGTCCGACCCGATCGCTGTGGGGGCGCAGTTACCAGCATTTGTGGAGTGGCTGCAGGCGGTGCTGGACGCTTTGACCCTGGATCGCGTGAACCTTGCCGGTCATTCGATGGGCGCACTGATTGCCGGCGGGTTTGCGGTCGAACATCCCGATCGGGTCCGACGCGTCGCCTTGCTGAACGGAGTGTTTCGTCGGGACGATCAGGCCCGGGACTCTGTGCTGGCGCGCGCCGGCTTGATCAGCGCCGGAACGTTTGATCTGGAAACCCCGCTACAGCGCTGGTTTGCAAACAGTCCGGCCGACCGCACCGCTCGGGATAGGGTCGCGGCATGGTTGGCCGCGGTCGACATAACCGGCTATGCGACGGCCTACGATGCCTTTGCCCGCGGCGACATGGTCTACGCCGATCGCTACCCTCAGATCTCTTGCCCCTTGCTGGCGTTGACGGGTGCTGAGGATCCGAATTCCACACCCGACATGACCCGCGCCATCGCTGCGGCCGCCAAGGGGCAGGCGGTTGTCGTCGACGGTCATCGGCACATGGTGAACCTCACTGATCCAAAGACTGTCAACGCGGCCCTTGTTCAATGGCTGAAGACCCCAACGCACGAAAGGTCGCCCGCATGACCGATTTCGACCCTCGCGCCCTGCGCAGCGCGTTCGGAACCTTTCTCACCGGTGTCACGGTGGTCACGACCCATGACAAATCCAGCCGACCGATCGGCTTTACCGCCAATTCCTTTTCCTCGGTATCGCTGGACCCTCCGCTGATATCGGTCTGTCTTGCCAATACTTCCAGCAATTTCAACACATTCTCTGAAGCCACCGGTTTCGCCGTCAACATCCTGTCGGAGGATCAGATCAGCGTTTCGAACACCTTCGCACGCCCTTCACAGGACCGGTTTGCCGGTGTCGAGTGGAAGCCCGGACCCAACGGCGCACCAATTCTTGCCGGGGTTTCAGCTTGGTTCGACTGCTCGGTTTTCAAGACGGTCGAGGCCGGCGACCACCTGATCCTGATCGGTCGTGTCGAGGCCTTCGACCACTCGATCGCACCGGGCCTGGGCTATGCCCGCGGCGCCTACGTGACGCCTGCCGCCGAAGCCCGGGCGCTGAACCGTCGTGCGGGCGTCGTGGTTTCCGCGCTGATCGAGCGGGACGGCCAGATTCTTCTACTGGACGATGGCAACGGCGGGCTGACCATTCCGGCAACCGAGGACATGGCGAACGGCGCCGATACTGCGCTGGCCCAGCTGATCGCGGGATGTCGGATCAAGGCAGAACCGGGCTTCATCTATTCGGTCTACCAAGACAAGTCGCGACGACAGCATATCTCGTTCCTTTGTCAAGCCGAGGACGGCTCCCCAGCCAACGGGGCTTTTACGCAAATCGTCGAGTCGACGCTGATGGATGTCGCGGACCCGGCCATCTGTACGATGCTGGAACGTTTTGCCCGAGAAAGCCGTTTGGGCAATTTCGGCATATACTACGGAGATGAAACCAGCGGACGGGTCAAACCGTTGGTTCGGGGGAGTTGAAATGAAGTTCTCGCTGTTTGCGCATATGGAGCGGATTTCGCCAGAGCAGGACCAGAAGCAATTGTATGACGAGTTCATCCAACTGTGCAAAATCGCCGACGACGGAGGGATGCATGCCGTCTGGACAGGCGAACACCACGGGATGAACTTTACAATCGCGCCCAACCCTTTCCTCAGCCTGATTGACGTGGCTCGGCACACCCGGAATGTCCGGCTGGGCACCGGCACCGTGATCGCGCCGTTCTGGCATCCGATCCGGTTGGCAGGCGAGGCCGCGATGACGGATATCATAACCGACGGACGGCTGGATCTGGGCATTGCCCGCGGTGCCTACAGTTACGAATACGAACGCATGATGCCTGGCATGGATGCCTGGGAAGCCGGGCAGCGTATGCGCGAACTCGTCCCCGCCGTGAAACAGCTCTGGCAGGGAGATTACGCCCATGACGGCGAATTCCACCAATTTCCCAAGACCACCTCGTCGCCCCTGCCCCTGCAACCTGGTGGGCCGCCCATCTGGGTGGCCGCACGCGACCCCAACAGCCACGAATTCGCCGTACGCTCAGGGTGCAACGTACAGGTCACGCCATTGTGGAACGGCGACGACGAGGTCATCGACCTGATGGCCAAGTTCAATGCCGCCTGTGCAAAGTATCCTGACATGCCGCGCCCCAAGATCATGTTGCTGCGCCACACTTATGTGGCCGAAGATCAGAACGACGTGAAACAGGCCGCCATCGAGTTGAACCGGTTCTACTGCTATTTCGGCGCATGGTTCATGAACAAGCGTGACGTCACACATGGCCTTATTGCCCCTCTGAGTGATGCCGAAGTCGCCGAGCATCCGTTCTATTCGCCCCAGAACATGGAGCGGGACCTAGTGATCGGAACAGCCGATACCGTTGTCGACCGGCTTCGGAGATGCGAGGAATTGGGGTATGACGAGTATTCATTCTGGATCGACTCCAGCATGCCGTTTGAACGCAAAAAGGCCTCGTTGGAGCGTTTCATCAAGGATGTGATGCCGGCCTTTCAATAGGGGAATTCTGGATGCAACGGTTTCAGAACTATATCGGCGGCACTTTCCGCGATGGCGACACCTGGTTCGAAAGTGTAGATCCATCCACAGGTGAGGCTTGGGCGCAGATCCCCGCCGCCAGCCAAGCCGATGTGGACCAGGCGGTGATGGCTGCGGACAAGGCCTTCAATTCCCCGGAATGGGCGTCACTGACCGCAACGGCGCGGGGCAAGCTGCTATACCGATTGGCAGATCTGATCGCCGAAAACGCGCCCGGACTGGCCGAGTTGGAAACCCGCGACACAGGAAAAATCATCCGCGAAACCTCGGCGCAGATTGCCTATGTCGCGGATTACTATCGTTACTACGCGGGCCTCGCGGACAAGATCGAAGGCGCCCATTTGCCCATCGACAAGCCAGATATGGAAGTTTGGCTGCGGCGAGAACCCGTAGGGGTTGTCGCGGCGATCGTGCCCTGGAACTCGCAATTGTTCCTGTCGGCGGTCAAGATCGGCCCGGCCCTGGCGGCCGGTTGCACAGTGGTGCTGAAGGCCTCGGAAGAGGCCCCTGCCCCAATGCTGGAATTCGCGCGGATTTTTCACAAGGCCGGATTTCCCGAAGGCGTTCTGAATGTCCTGACGGGCGGGCCCGATGTCGGCGCTGCCTTGACCCGGCACGAAAAAATTGCCCATGTCGCCTTTACCGGCGGGCCGGAAACGGCACGGCATATCGTGCGGAACTCGGCGGAAAACCTGGCGTCGACCTCGTTGGAGCTGGGTGGAAAGTCACCCTTCATCGTGTTCGAGGATGCGGATCTGGACAGTGCGGTCAACGCTCAGGTCTCCGGGATTTTCGCAGCGTCGGGTCAAAGCTGCGTTGCCGGTTCGCGGCTTGTGGTTCAGGCATCGATCAAGGACGTGGTCCTGGACCGTTTGCGGCAAAAGGCGGAAGCGGTCGTGATCGGCGCACCGGATGAGATGGCGACCGAAGTCGGACCTCTGTGCACTCAGCGACAGCAGAATTGGGCCGCCGAACTTGTCACCCGGTCGCAGGCCCAAGGCGCGCAATTGATTACTGGCGGCCAGCCACTTGATCGCGCAGGATTCTACTTTCCACCGACCATTCTGGATTGCAGTCGGGCGCGCGATGCTGATTGCCTGACGCACGAATTCTTCGGCCCCGTCCTGTCGGTTGTTTCTTTCGAAACAGAGGATGAGGCCATCGCGATCGCAAACGATACCCGGTTTGGCCTGGCCTCGGGCGTGTTCACGCAAAATCTCACGCGGGCCCATCGGATGGTTCGGTCAATCCGAGCCGGCATTGTCTGGGTCAACACCTACCGCGCGGTCAGCCCGATCGCTCCTTTTGGGGGGCATGGATTGTCCGGACACGGGCGCGAGGGCGGGTTGCAGGCTGCCCTGGACTACACAAAAATCAAGTCCGTTTGGCTGCGCACCAGCGACGACCCCATTCCCGATCCTTTTGTCATGCGGTGACCTGCCGGCCACCTCAAAATGCGCAGTATTCGGCAGGAAGCTCAGGGACATTCGAGACCACGAAACATTTCGGCTTGGCAGTAGATTGCCCACCTTTAAACACTGCGCATCCCGGTTGCAGCCTACCCAGGTTGCAAACAGGGATTCAGAATCCACAAGCCGATTTCAAGTAATGCGTGCGCTTCACCGCGCCCGCGTTCACTTCGCTCTGCCCGATGAAGCGACAGTCTGACTTTGCCCATCTGGCGATCGATTACATTCCGGGGGACCGGCTTGTCAGGTCGAAGTCGCTGAAACTGTTTCTGGGATCGATCCGAAACCACGGCGCCTTCCAAGAGGACTGCACCGGTTCCATTGCCCGGCGCCGAGTCAGGTTTTTGACGCAGCGATGGTTGCGGATTGGTGGGTATTGGTATCCACGTGGCGGCATCCCTATCGACGTGTTCATGCAGACATGCGCGATGCCCGAAAATGTCTGGATCTCCGATCAGCGCGTGCGCCCTATCGCGGACACGGTTAATCCTTTGAAAACCCTGCGCCTTGATCAGTCGACAAATGTCGCGGGCGCAGGGTCTGCGGTTTGGTCAAACCTGAACAGAAACAGCCTTACTTGGTGGCGCTGACATCTCCGGGAATGCACCCACGGGCGCAGAACCTCATGTCGCTGGGCGCAACAGACCAAACGTCAACATCATTCGGCGGCTTGTTCTTGAAGTCGATATCAAGGCAACTTGCGGCCTTCGGAGTGTAGTACTTGTTTCTGGGGTCGACATTGCCGAGTTGGTCAAACCCGGAAATTAGACGCATATCCGGTCCCCATCTTTCGCCATGCAGTGTCAGATTGGAATAATATGCCATCAGCTTGATCGATTTACCCTGCGCGAACATCTTGTAGTTCATCTGGACCCCACCGATTGTCTTGTCGATCGGCCCCTGTTCCAACCCAGAACCAATCGAGATAACCCACCGGCGCTTGAGCGGGATGGAAATATCAACTCCGTCTTCACTGCATTCCAGCAACTTGTACGAAAAAATGTTCAGCACGGCGTTTGTTCTAATCGGGTTCGTGTGAAGCCTCAGAACGCTGTAAACCGGCTTGATGGTTGCACTTTGGATCGGAGCACCGTTGACGACACAATTCTTCTGCAGCACCGCAAGTTCTGTCAGAACCATGTCCGAAAAGGACGATGCAAAACCGCCTTCCAGGGACTGCGCCATAAGCGCCGACATTCCGGGGGCTTCTAAAACCCGTGTGGAGTCTCCGTATTCCCGGAAAAGTTCGACGGGATCCAAGGAAACCAACTGACGGTCCGCCGAAAACAACAGGTTCTCAGGATCATTTTCGTCGACGACTTGATGATACTGAAAAGTAAACAACTCGGTGCCGCCGGAGTACTGCGGTATCCCATCTTCAAATTTTACGGTTCCGTCTTCGGACAAAATCTCCTGTGCCGTTGCTGGTCCGTGGATTGCAAGCGCCATTGCTGCGCCAAGAATTGAAACGCCTAAAGCCTTAAGTCTGAACATGATTATCCCCAGTTTTTTGATCTAAAAATCGAAACAATGCCATCAAACACTATCAAATTTTCGTATATGTTTCAATAATTGCACCTTTCGGCGGCCCTGCGGAAGTTATGTCTAGACCATAGATCTGGCGCGAAAAGGGCGTCGAACCGGGTGGCTCACTTCATTGCGACTTCGGACTGTGCATTGCGCAAGGCCGCCTCGACCCGGTCGGTGAACGGGAGCTGATACCGGACACTCCAGGATTTCTCACCCGCTCGCACAAGTTCGATCACCTTCAAGCCCTCGGCAATCTCTCCAGCCATCAAGTGCGCGTCTGCGAGCAATGTCTGAGCGTAGAGAACGATCTGAGTTGAACCTGTTTCAACATAGGCGTCGATCCCGGCCGCGATCTCGGCGATCCCCTCGGCATGGTGGCCTTCTGATGCCTGCGCCCAGCCGTGCAGGATGCGGCCCCAGGCATCCCAGTAGTGGAACTCCCGTTGCCCACTGATTTCGAGAGCCTGGTTGACCATATCCAGCAATGCACCTGTGTCGCCCAAAATCTGATAGATGGTCGCCAGGATGTTCAGCCCGTAGCACCGGGTGAAATCGTGTGGTTCACGACCGATCCGCCCAGCCAGTTCCGCCAGCTCGGCGCGAAACGTTCCGCCGTCTCCGCTTTGCAGCGCCATTGCCCAGCACCGCATCGCCTGATCAACCAAGTATATGTCTGCCTCGTGATAATTCAGCAGATCGTCCGGGCCGGTTGCCCCGCGCAACACAATCGCACGATCGAAAGCAGAGATTGCGACCTCGAGACGCCCAAGCATGAAGTTGCTCATGCCGATATTGTGCGCCGCGAGCGCCTCCATCGTTGGGTTTTCCGCGCGCCGTGCGACCTCCTCCAGGTAATTACACAAAGCCAACGCGCCCATCGGATCGCCCAGAGTCAACTGAGCACCGAACTGCACATGCACGGCCAGAAACGCATCCGTCACACTGGCTGAAGAACGGTCAAGCAGGTGGCGGAACCGGTCCAGATTGGCCAAAACCTCTTTCGACCCGAACGCTCTGGTACTGAGGGCCACGTTCAGCATCTTGCGCAGCGAAATCTCTTCTCTGTCCCGGTCGGGGCTTGGGGCGATTTTGTCGTTCTCCGTCAAGGCTTCATCAAGATGATGGATGGCTTCTTCGTTGGCAAATCGCTCGCCCGAGATGACTGCCGCCCGGCGCCACGCGTCCCGGGCCTGTTTGGGCATGTCCGCGCGGGCGTAATGCTGCGCCAGCAATTCCGGGTTCTGACCCACGAGGTCACTGAACGAAGTATCGAGGACCTCGGCGATCCGGCTGTGGACCGCCCGCGCCCGACTGGGCAACATCAGGTCATAGGCCGCGTCACGTATCAAAGCGTGGCGGAACGCATAGGCGCCTCCCATATTGACCCCGCGGCGCACCAATATTTGCGCCTCGACCAACTCGTCCAACATGCGCAGAGTTGCCTCGTACGATTGACCGCTGACCGAACTGACCATCGCAGGCAGGATGTTGCGATCAATGGCGGCGCAGACCGGCACGATATCGCGCGCTGTGCTCAGCCGGTCAAACATGGCCCAGAAGAGTTCCTTGAGCGTCGATGGCAGTGCCTGTTGCATCTGCATTGCGGACGCGTCGGTTTGGTCAAAGAACCCACCTTGGATCATTCGTGCCATCTCTTCCGCAAACAGAGGGACGCCATCCGTCCTGTTCGCGATCCGGTCTTTCATGGTCTGTGTCACTTGCTTGGACTGCAAAAGCGCATCCAGCATCTGGTGGACGTGGTCCCGGTCCAAGCGGGAAATCGTCAGCGGGACCACACCCTCCCGGCCTTCCCACGGTGGATGGTAGGACGGGCGGAACGTGCACATGATCATGACCGGCATGAACCTGAAGCGCTCGATCAACAAAGCGATGATTTCCTCAGTCGAGGGATCGATCCAATGCAGGTCTTCAAATAGCAACAGAACCGGTCGATGCCGCGCCAGCGCAGCAACGGTTTGCACCAAGGCCTCCTGAAACTGCTGCTTGAGCCGGTCAAAGGGCAGTTTCAGCAGCTCTTCCTCGGCCTCCACCGGCAACGACATGGCATAGGCAAACAAAGGAAGGTAGTCTTCCGGAACCTCCGACCATTCCTGAAACAGTTGCCTGAGTTTGCGTAGCTTCCGCTGGTCGGAGTCGGTTCTGCGGAAATCGGCCATGTGGCTGATCCAGCTGAGAACCGGGAAATGGGCACTTCGCTCGTGGTTGGGCGAGCATTGGAACCCAAGCCGCAGATATTGCTGCTCTTCGAATCCGCGGGTCGCTTCCTCGACAAGACGCGATTTTCCGATGCCGGCCTCACCGGAAACCATAACCGCCTGCCCTGCCCCGTTCAGTGCGGCCTGCCAATGCGTCTTGATCGTCGCGATCTCATCAACCCGGTTGACGAAGGGCGAGCCTTGAACCCCGGGACGCGCCTGAAACCGCAGCATCGGCTCTTCCGCACTCAGAACTTTCCAGATGCCGATCGGGTTCTCAAACCCCTTGAGGCTTTGTTTCCCCTTCCACTCGCAACGAAAGTTACTGCCGATCAGCAGTTTGGTGTGCTCGCTGATGGCGACCGTCCCAGGGTCAGCCAGTTCCTGGATACGGGCCGCCAAATTCGGCACCTCACCAACCACCAGGCCCCCCAAAGTCGAGTGATTGTCGACCACGGCTTCCCCGGAAGAAATCCCGACCCGAACTCCGATGACCTCACCCTTGCCGTGTTTGATACGACCAATGGAGCCACAGATTTCCAGTCCGGCGGCAACGGCCCTTTCCGCATCGTTCTCTTCGACCGTCGGATAACCGAAATAAGCGACCACTCCATCTCCGATGAATTGGGCAATGTGCCCCTGGTGGCGGGTCACGACATCAAAACAAAGGGCTTGATAGTCGTGCAGAACGGAGCGGTACTCCTCAAGATCCAGATGACTGGACAATTCAGTCGATCCAACGAGATCGACAAAAACCAAAGTCAGATACCTGCGCTCGGGAACATCTTCCAATGCCGTGGGTTGAGGCGCGTGAGGCCCAATTTGCGATGACGTGAAAGCATTCTCGGAATGTGATACGTCACCTTGATCCGAGCGAAGCGCCTCGATCGCCCGCATCATGCGTTTGCGATCCCCGAGGTTCAGTCCAAGCTCGACCAGGTCATTTTCAGTGAGGGTGGCAAGAACATCCAATTCGATCGCGTTCGAGGCAAACACATCATGGTATTTCTCAAGGGAATACCTCTCCAACCACGCCCTGATGTCAGCCATCTTCAGTCCTCGGTCGAAATTACTTCAATGTGTTTTGCCTTTTGTTCAATCGGCGTCGGTCAGAGGGACCTGGTTTCTGACGAAGCTAAAATATGTCCGACCGTATGCCGGCCCTTATAGTCAGCGCGTTGCGTATTAATTGCCAATGCAAGGCAGAACGCCCGCATTGTTGCCCCAACACGAACCTATCCCAAGTCGGAATTTGCGTCTACTGGCTGGCGAAATGCACCTGTGGGCCAAACGGGATTCAATCAAGAACACATCCAGCCGGAGTTGGCCCAGCCGACGTTCACACTATCCGAGTTTCAGTCTGCCTTTCCGCTATTCATAGCGGAGGCAGTTTGGCGTCAAAAGGGCTTAACGCCGGCTTATTGGAAACAAACCTAGCGTCCGTCATAATGATCATAATTATTCCCTTTTGCACACTACAAGGAAAGTAGCGGAAAGGTACCTGTTTACAGGAAGGTTTGGCCGGTGGAAGCACAGGCCAAACCAATGGTTAATAATGGTCAGCCCAAATGCTCGGCCAGCCGGTCCAACAACAGCGCGGCTTCGTCAACGCTCAGAGTCCGACCGCGAAGATGAATCCGCAATTCGCCCGCCGATACCTCTGCTCGCAATTCTCCGCCTTTGGGCAGCGTCTGAATAGGCAGCCGTTGGATCTGTTTCGGGCGGCCCCCACGCGGCTTTTCCTGAGTCGGTGCGGGCGCTTCCTTCAACGCAGCCTCTATCACGGCCAATTCCGATTTCGGGTCCGTCGCCTCACCCCGAGACAAGGCCTCCCTCAGCTTGGTCTGCGCGCCATCCCGAATAGCCGCGGCAATCCTGAGACCCGCCTTCTCCGACAACGCAACCGGGTACTGCAGTAAGTCGCCCAAGGCTTCGTGAACCACCGCAAAGCTGCGGACCTTGGACCTTTTGGCCTTGGAGGCTGCGGCGAACAGAACATCCACGGCGGCTTCGGTTGACGGGAAGACACCCTGCCCCACGGCGAGGACTGCGATGCGCCCACGTTCATACGGGCTGAGGTTTGATCGAAGTTCGTTCTCCTCAACCATCGAAACATAGGCGCCCTGCCCTGCGCCAGCCTGGCGCACGAACGCGGGAATTTGGGCGAATTTCGGGTCACCGCCAGCCAAGCGGCGGAAGGCTTCCAACCGGCGATAGCCCGAAATCAGGCCATAGCCATCCTCGGTTTTGGTCACCTCGATCGGCGTCCGCAGCCCGTTGGAGCGCAAAGATTCCAGCAGCTCGGACATTGCCTCTTCGTCATCGACCATGCGGTCGCGCCGCAAGAAATCGGCGTCGATCTGATCGATGGGCACCATCTCTGCGACCAAGCCCGCGCCCTGGGCATCCCGCCAACGCGCAGCGTCGCCTTGGTCTTTTGCAAGGGTTGCGCGGTCGGTCACCGCTGCCATGCCATTCAGCGTTGCGGCCTCGGCCGCGACCTGCGCGATTGGCGGAGTTGACGGGTTGGCCTCGAACGGGCTGATCGAGGGTTTCGCGGCGAAACCAGCCTCGAGTTGTTCAAGTTCCGCCGCATCCGGCGCCGTCAGTCTTCTGCGTTTAGCCATCTGCCTGTCCTCCCATCTGGGCGTCGCGCCACCAACACCCGATCAGTACTTCTTTGAATTCCGCGTAGGTCCGATCGAAGGTCTCTCGCCCTCGGACATAGGTGTCGCGGTTAAAGTCACGGTAGTCCGCTTCATAGATTCCGTTCACCTGTTCTCCGGCCTGACCGACCAAGGCGGTGTAATCCTGCCGATAGGCGTTCATGAAGTCACCGAAATACGCCTGGATTACGTTGGCCATGTCCGTCTGCTGGCTGGCGTCGAACCGGGTGATGATCGCGCGCACGACATCCCACTCGAACTTCAGTTCGGGCAACCCAGCCGCCCTTTGTGCCGCGTTCTCGCCATCCTCGATGCTGGCGAACGTGGTGTAGAGCATGTCGAAGAAGCGCCCGGTGGAATCAAACTCGAGGAATGAGGCTCCGAGCGGCACCAGCAAAATGTCCGCTGCGGCCAGCGCATTGATCGTTAGGTACCCAAGTGCAGGAGGAGTATCGAGGAACACGATGTCGTAGTCATTCAATACGGCCTCGTCCTGCAAGAAGTTGGTGAGCCCGTCCCACAGCGGCCAGCTGCGAAGGCCCATCCGCCAGACCGGGATCTGAAATTCGGCCCAATACAGGTTCAGTTGAGCGCCAATAAGATCAATGTTGGGCCAGTGGGTCTTCTGAATGACATCCTGAGGTTGGGTCCTCAATGCCTCTTGCAGAGTTTCGTCCAACGGAATTTCGGGTTGACCGGCAGCGGCGCGGACCCTGTTCTCTTCCTGGACCGCGCGCGCATAGTCTTTTGCGATCAAGGGGAAGACCGTCTGCCATTCATCCGCGACGCGACCACCCAGGATGGATGTCATGGATCCCTGGCTATCAAGGTCAATCACCAGCACTTTATAACCGTCCAAAGCAGCCGACATTGCCAGATGAGCAGCGGTCGACGTCTTGCCCACTCCACCTTTGAAATTGGCAACGGCAACAACTTTTGCCGGCAAGTTTTCCGGTCGGTAAGGCAGGTATTCCTTGGTGCTTACACCTTCAGCAGCGAAATGGTGCCTCAAGGTCAGAACTTCTTCGAGCGTGAACCATTTCGATCCCGCTTCGCCTTCGCCTTGCGGAAGGTCAGGATTCGCCTTGAGGACACGGCGCAGGTGGGCCGGAGCCACTGGGATCAGATATTTGGTAATCTCCCATATCGAAAACCGGCGAAGGCGCTTTTCGCCATCGGGCGCATACCCGCGGCGCGCCAGATCTTCGCGCCCTTTGGCACAGAAGGTTGCAGCTTTTGCGAATCGTGATGTCCCGATAGGATCGGGTAACTTTGATGCAGCCTTGGCCGGATCCAGATTGAAATACGGCGGTAGAGCGGGTTGTTTAGATTTTGTCACTGTCGATGCCTCGAATAATGTTCGCCTTTCCAGCATATGTCAGGAAATGTACCGAACATTTTCTTTCTGCGCTATCCTCGAAAGAGCAGTTTTCCACAGAAGAATGACGAAGAGTTCGGTTTCGCGACGAAACCAGCATTTATTCTGGAAAAAGTGCACACCAAAAAGTTTATTTTCTTTCAGAGTTTTAGATTCTTTGCTTGCTGAAAACATCGATAAAACATGTGTTTACGCCAGCTTTGGCACCTGGATACAGGACCAAGGGTTCCTGGCTTCGGGATCAAAGGCACCTGTATACAGGATCAAAGGGTCCCGAATCCGGGGAGTAGGGCACCGATTCGCGGTTTGGCTCTATCGTAGACTATTTAGGGTCTAATCCGATTGCGATGACCGCCGCCCACGCGGGACACGACTCCAAGTTTGAACCAATTGCCCCCCGCTTCTGTGGATAACTGGGTCGCCGATTCGGATAGGTACCTGTCTACGGGATTCACTCCGTCCTGCATATGGGGACCCAAATTCAGTTGATCCACGGGTACCTTTTGTGTCACAAACTTGGGAAACGAGCAGCCGGGCAGAATCATGCCGGATACACAACTGGACATGGATCACCTCTCAGGCGCTTTGCGTCGGGAAACGGTGAAAAAGAATGTGGCCGCGATCCATATCAGCGGCAAGCTGACGCTGTTGCAGCGCAAGCTGTCCAACGTGTTGCTTCTCAATGCCTACGACTCACTGACCACCGCGCAGACCCATACGATCGATGCTCGCACCCTGGCGATGATGGTAGGCTACAACTCGAACGACTTCGACACACTGCGCGCCAGCCTGAGAGCGCTTGCCGAGACAGTGGCCGAATGGGACATGCTCGACGAAAAAGGTCGGCAAGAGTGGGGCGTGTCGTCGTTGCTGAGTTTCGCCAAGCTCAAGGGCGGGATCTGCGAATACGCCTATTCCCCGGCCTTGGCGCAGAAGCTGTACGATCCGAAGATCTATGCGTTGATCAATGTGCATATCCAGCGCAATTTCAGCTCGGGGCACGGGCTGGCCTTGTATGAAAATTGTTATCGTTTCGTCCGTACCGGGTCGACCGGGTGGTGGGCGCTCGAGGTGTTCCGCAAGTTGATGGGTGTGGACGGCAGTGACTATTACACGAGCTTCAAACACCTGAATGCCAAGATCATCAAACCCGCTGTGGCCGAGGTGAACAAGAGCTCGGATATTCTGATCGAGCCCGAGTTCCGCAAGAAGGGCCGAAGCGTCACCGACATTCGGTTCCTGATCAAGGCTAACCCGCAGAAGGCAATGTTCGAGATCGACGACAGCGATGGGGTGCGCAACCTGGCGGTCTACAAAACCTTGCGCAAACAAGGGGTGTCCGATCGGCTGGCGCGGCAGTGGATCTCTGAGCATGGTGAGGATTACGTTCAGCAGAAGCTGGACTATGTAGCCGGGCAGGGGGACGTGAAATCAACGCTGGGATATCTTTCGGCCGCCCTGCGCGATGACTACAAGGCTCCCGCGGCAGAGACCGTGAAGCCGCCTAGTCCCGAGGCGCTGGCCGCAGCCAAGCAGCGGGAGGAAGAGAAAGCGCGCGAAGATCAAGCTTATGCCGCGCGCGTGGCGGAGCGCGCCGAGCGTGCCCGCAAGCTGGCCATAGTCGAAGACCTGGTTTCGCGGCGAAACCCCACTCAACGGGATGCCGACAAACGCTTGTTCATGTCGACTCTGTCGGACGAGCTAGACCGAGAGAACTTCCGGCAACACGGATGGCGATCAGGTTTGAACGCCAATGCCATTTTTGCCTTTTGGGAGGAGTTGGAGCCCGACGCGTTCCAGACGGAAACCCCCGCCTGAAGTTCAGGCGGGGCAGGGGGCTTATTGATTTTTCAATGCATTTCGCAGCGCATCCCCAATCGCACTGTGCTGCGCATTATGGGGTGATTTTGCGCGTTGTGATTTCGGTATGCCTGTATTCTTTCCGCGCGCGCTCTGGCCTTTGACGTCGCGATCTTGCCGGTCGGAGGCAGCGCAATCCTTGCGCATGCTCAGCCCGATCCGCTTGCGCGGCACGTCGACCTCAACGACACGGACGCGCACGACCTGACCGGCCTTGACTACCTCATGCGGGTCTTTCACGAACCGGTCGGCCAGCTGGCTAACATGCACCAGACCGTCCTGATGCACGCCGATATCGACAAAGGCGCCAAAGGCCGCCACATTGGTTACGGTGCCTTCCAGAACCATGCCGGGTTTGAGGTCGGTGATCTCTTCGACGCCCTCCTTGAAACTGGCGGTCACGAAGCTGGGGCGCGGGTCGCGGCCGGGCTTTTCCAATTCTGCAAGGATGTCGCGCACCGTGGGCAGGCCGAAGCGGTCATCGACGAACTGTTCGGCGCGCAGGCCGCGCAGTGCGCCGTCATTTCCCATGATCTGGCGGATGTCGCGGCCGCAGGCCTGCACGATGCGGCGGGCCACGTCATAGGCTTCGGGGTGGACGGCCGAGGCGTCCAGCGGCTCATCCCCGTCGCGGATGCGGAGGAAGCCCGCGCATTGCTCGAAGGCGCGGGGGCCAAGGCGGGCGACCTTCAGCAGATCCTGTCGCGACCGGAACGCGCCGTTCAGGTCGCGATGCGCCACGATGGCTTCGGCCAGACCGGGGCCCAGGCCCGAGACATGGGCCAGCAGCGGCGCCGAGGCGGTATTCAGATCGACGCCAACGGCGTTCACCACGTCCTCGATCACCGCTTCCAGAGACTGGCTCAGCCGGTGTTGATCGACGTCATGCTGATACTGGCCGACGCCGATGCTCTTGGGTTCGATCTTGACCAGCTCGGCCAGCGGGTCCTGCAGGCGGCGGGCGATCGACACCGCGCCACGTAGCGAGACATCCAGGTCGGGAAACTCGCGCGCGGCCAGTTCCGAGGCCGAATAAACCGAGGCCCCGGCCTCGGACACCACGACCTTGGTGGGCGCCTGCACCCCCTTGGGCAGCAGTTTCAGCGTGTCGACCACCAGCCGCTCGGTCTCGCGGCTGGCGGTGCCGTTGCCGATGGCGATCAGTTCGACCTTGTGGGTGGCGATGAGGTTCAGAATCGTGGCCTGTGCGCCGCGCAGATTCTTCTTGGGTTGGAACGGATACAGCGTGTCGGTCGCCACCAGCTTGCCCGTGGCGTCCACCACCGCGGCCTTGACGCCGGTGCGGATGCCCGGGTCCAGCCCCAATGTAGGGCGGGGGCCAGCGGGGGCCGAGAAAAGCAAGTCTTTGAGATTGCGTGCAAAAACCTGAATGGCCTCCTCCTGCGCGCGGCTGCGGAGATCGGCCATCAGCTCGACCATCATCGACAGAGACAGCTTCACCCGCCAGGTCCAGCCTGCGACCTTGCGCAGCCAGACATCGCCCGGCCCGTCACCGCGCGTGTGCAGATGTGCGGCCACTATCGCCTCGGCCCGGGCGGCGCCGGTTTCGCGGTCGGGGGCGATGTCCAGCGTCACGATCCCCTCTTTCGACGCGCGCAGCATCGCCAGTGCCCGGTGCGAGGGCACCTTGGCCCAGGGCTCGGCATGATCGAAATAGTCGCTGAACTTGGCGCCTTCCTGTTCCTTGCCCTCGATCACTTTCGAGGTCAGCAGCGCCTCGGCCTGCATGAAGCTGCGCAGCTCGCCCAGAAGGGCGGCGTTTTCGGTCAGACGCTCGGTGATGATGTCGCGCGCGCCGTTCAGCGCGTCTTTGGTGGTGGGCACGGCCTCGGTCACAAAGGCCTGGGCCAGCGCCTCGGGCTCGGCGCTACGGTCGGCCAAGATCGCGTCGGCCAGCGGCTCCAACCCGTTTTCCCGCGCGATCATCGCCTTGGTGCGGCGCTTGGGTTTGTAGGGCAGGTAGATGTCTTCCAGCTGCGCCTTGGTCTCGGCCCGGGCGATTGATTTGGCCAGATCGTCCGTCAGCTTGCCCTGATCCTTGATCGAGTTCAGGATCGCCTCGCGCCGCGCCTCAAGCTCGCGCAGGTAAGCCAGCCGGTCGGACAGGGTTCGCAGCTGGCTGTCGTCCAACCCGCCCGTCACTTCTTTGCGGTAGCGCGCCACGAAGGGCACGGTGGCGCCTTCGTCCAGCAGCTTGACCGCCGCTTCGACCTGTTGCGGCCGGGCATTGATTTCGGTGGCGATGGTCTGGGTGATGCGATCCAACGGGGCCTCCTTGATCTTTGGTTGGAGGACCGTCTTAGCCAGCGTCCGCGCCAAGGAAAAGGCGTCGCTTGTCGTCGGCGGGCTGAAAATCCAAGCATTTGCGCGGTTTTGCGCAAACTGGGTCAAAATGCGCGTTCGGATGCGATTGATCCCGGGCCCCGGGTGATTTAAGGGAAACCCTGTCAAATCAGAGTCACCCCGGAGCGGAACAGAATTCACGCTCCTCGCACGCCGCGTCGTACGCGGCACAACTCTCGGATCGCACGCCCCTGAAAGGCTTAAAAAAGGTAAGGGAACATGGCAGAAAAATCGAACTTCGACATATTGTATACCATCGTAGACGAAGCGCCGGAGCTGGCCAGTGCCTCGTTCCTGCCCATCATCCGCAAATTCGCCTCGGCCGCAGGCGTCAGCGTCGGAACCAAGGACATTTCGCTGGCCGGGCGCATCATCGCGGCGTTCCCCGAAAACCTGACCGAAGAACAGCGTCAGCCCGACGATCTGGCCGCCCTGGGCGAGTTGGTGAAAACCCCCGAGGCCAACGTGATCAAGCTGCCCAACATCTCGGCCTCGGTGCCGCAGCTGGTCGCTGCCATCAAGGAACTGCAGGGGCAGGGCTATGACATCCCGAACTACCCCGAGGACCCCAAGACCGACGCCGAGAAAGAGATCCGCGCCCGCTTTGACGCGATCAAGGGCTCGGCCGTGAACCCGGTTCTGCGCGAGGGCAACAGCGACCGCCGCGCCGCCAAAGCGGTCAAGCGATATGCCCAGCAGCACCCGCATTCGATGGGCGAATGGTCGGCTGACAGCAAGACCAAGGTGTCGTCGATGCCGGGCAATGATTTCTATGCCAACGAGAAATCGGCCACCGTCACTGCCGATCAGGCCGGTGATGCGCGGATCGAGTTCGTGGGCAAGGATGGTGGTGTTACCGTCCTGAAAGAAGGCTGGACGCTGGAACAGGGCACCGTTGCGGACGCCACTTTCATGTCGGTCAAGGCGCTGTCGGAGTTCCTGGATGCCGCGATCGAGGACACGAAGAAAGACGGCACCATGTTCTCGCTGCACATGAAGGCGACGATGATGAAGGTCAGCGACCCGATCATCTTCGGCTATGCCGTCAAGGCGTGGCTGGCGCCGGTGTTCGAGAAATTCGGTGACCGCATGGCACAGCTGGGCGTCAACCCGAACTCCGGCTTGGGCGATCTGCTGAACCGCGTCAAGGACGATGCCGAGATCATGGCCGCGATCGAGGCGGTCAAGGCCGATCGACCCTCGATGTACATGGTGGACAGTGACAAGGGCATCACCAACCTGCACGTGCCGTCGGACGTGATCATCGACGCTTCGATGCCCGCCGTGATCCGCGCGGGCGGCAAGGGCTGGGACGAGAGCGGCAAGAAGGGCGACACCAACTGCGTGATCCCAGACCGCTGCTATGCGCCGGTCTATGACGAGGCCATCAACTTCTTTAAAGCCAACGGTGCGCTGAACCCGGCGACCGCCGGTTCGGTCGCCAATGTGGGCCTGATGGCGCAGAAGGCCGAGGAATATGGCAGCCACCCGACCACCTTCGAGGCGCCCGCCGACGGCACGATCCGCGTTGTTCTGGCCAATGGCGAAACCCTGCATTCGCACGAGGTCGAAAAGGGTGACATCTGGCGCGCTTGCACCGCCAAGAAAGCCCCGATTGAGAACTGGATCCAGCTGGCAATGGACCGCCAGCGTCTGACCGGGTCCGAGGCGATTTTCTGGCTGGATGCGAACCGCGCCCATGACGCCGAGCTGATCAAATACGTCAAACCGGTGCTGGAGGCTGCGGGCGTGGCCGACAAGTTCCTGATCATGGCCCCGCGTGAGGCGACCCGCAAATCGCTGGAAACCATCACCGCCGGCAAGGATAGCATCGCCATCACGGGCAACGTGCTGCGTGACTATCTGACCGACCTGTTCCCGATCCTCGAACTGGGCACGTCGGCCAAGATGCTGTCTATCGTCAAGCTGATGAATGGCGGCGGCCTGTTCGAAACCGGTGCAGGTGGCTCGGCGCCCAAGCACGTGCAGCAGCTGGTCGAGGAAAACCACCTGCGTTGGGACTCGATGGGCGAATTCTGCGCACTGGGTGAATCGCTGAACTTCCTGGCCGACAGCCGCGGAAACGCCAAGGCCGCCGTTTTGGGCGCTGCAGCCGAGGCCGCGACGCAGGGGATCCTGGACCATGACCGCTCGCCCAGCCGCAAGGTTGGCGAGCCGGACAACCGCGACAGCCACTATTGGTTCGCCCGCTACTGGGCTGAGGCACTGGCCGCGCAGTCGGATGATGCTGAACTGGCGGCGCATTTTGCACCGATCGCCAAAGAACTGGCGGAAAAGGAAGAGCAGATCCTGTCCGAACTGCTGGCCGCTCAAGGCAAGCCTGCTGATCTGGGCGGCTATTACCATGGCGATCGCCCCAAAACTGCGGCTGTGATGCGTCCCAGTGCGACACTGAACGCGATCATTGGCTGACCACAGAAGGCCGGGCGAATGAGCCCGGCCTTTCTTATTTCGTCCGATCAGGCGACAGTTACTATTTTCCTGAGCTATTGTTTGCTTTGGCTTGATTGGCCGGACCCGAACTGTTCCAGCGCGACCTAGGTTGGACAAAGGGAGTTGCGGCACGGCTCTCAGCCGGTATCATCCCAGAAAGTTTGCACCGTCGAGCGTTTCGGCCGGACTGTGCAGTTGATTTGTTAAAGGATGTTTCAGAGCGCCTGTGTTCGCAGTGATTGGAACCAGGGCCGGCGCTTGATTTGGATTGCCGGACATGGTCGGCGGAGAGTGGTCATGAGTACGCTGAAGATCGCGGTACTGTCCGACATACATGGAAACGCCACGGCGTATGCGACCGCGATCCAAAAGGCCGAAGCTTTTGCGCCGGATGTCGTCATCATGTTGGGCGATCTGCTGACATATGGTGTGCGCCCTCGGCAGGTGTTGGAACTGACCGACCAACTGATGGCTCGCCAAAACTGCGTGTTCATCCGCGGCAACCACGATCAGTTCTATTTCGATCTGGATAAAGGCACCCCGTCTTTCTACGACAACATTGCAGGATTTGTGTTGGAGTCCGTCGAGTGGACGCATGGTGAGGTCCGGGGCGACCCACCGTTGGCCGACCGATACCCCTGGGCCGACCGCCATAGCATGGGGCCGATCCTGTTCTCACATGCCAACCCTTACGATTATGGGGACTGGTCCTACGTCTCGAAACCGGATCAATGGGCACCAGCGGCAGCGGTCTTGCGACAAATGGGAAAAACGGTCGGGGTCTTTGGGCATTCGCACCGGGCCTTTGCCGTCATGATCGACGAAGCCGGAAGACCGACACCTGCGGATCAACGCAAATGGATAAGGACTCCGAAAGGGTCAGTGCTGCTGCTGAACCCCGGAGCGGTCGGGCAGGGGCGGGGCACGGGCCTGTCTTATCTGACCCTCGAGCTGGATGGCGACCGGGTGAGAATCGACATCCCGTCGATCAGCTTTGATCTGGAACAGATCCGCGCGGATATTCAGGCCACTGACCTCAGTCAGGGGACAAAGGAACGGCTTATTTCATTTATGGAGAAATGAATTGATCACGGTTTTGGTTACAGGTGCGGGTGGCGGTGTGGGCCAGGGCATCATCAAGTCGCTCAGGCTGATTTCTGATTTGCCGCTGCGTATTCTTGGAGCCGACATGTCTGCCCTATCCGCCGGCCTTTATGCCTGCGACAAAGCCTTTCTGGTCGAAGGGTGCCGCTCGCCGGGATATCTCGACTCACTGGCGCGGATATTTCAGTCAGAGTCCGTGGACTACTATTTCCCCGGAACGGATATCGAACTGGCATTGTGTGCCGAAAACCGGGATCGCATTGCGGAACGTTTCGGGACAAAGGTCGTGGTCAACAGTCCAGAGACGGTGCGGATTGCCGATGACAAGGGACTGACCTCGGCTTTTTTGGCGAAAAACGGGCTGCCCTATCCGCGCACTTGGCCTATGGCCGAGGCTTTGGAAATGGATGATCTGGTCTACCCGGTTATTGCCAAACCGGCGGTCGGGTTTCGGTCCATCGGGGTCGAACGGGTGAATTCTCGGGACGAGCTGGCCAACTACCCCGGTGATCCGGCGGCAACCATCGTACAGGAGCTGATCGGCGATGACGCGCGCGAGTTCACGTGCACGATCGTCGGGGCGAAGGGGAGTTTGTCGCCGGTACTGGCACTGCGCCGAGTGCTTCGGTCGGGCGATACATATCGGGCCATTCCCGAGCGGAATCCGGTGATCGAAGACTATGTCACAGCTATCGCGCGCAAGCTGGACGTCGAAGGGGCCTGCAATTTTCAGCTGCGCCTTGGCGACGACGGAGTACCCAAGGTGTTCGAAATCAATGCCCGGTTCTCTGGTACTACACCGTTCTGTGCTCAACTGGGTTTCAACCCGGTCGAATGTTACCTCAAGACCGACCGCGGCCTTGCCTATGAGCCAGAAATCGCTTGGGACAGCATGGTTCTGCGGTACTGGAGCGAGCTGGTCGTTCCGCGTTCAATTACAGATACATTGGATCAGGCCGGAAAGTTGGAACCTCAGATCCCGGCCCAGTTCAGCCTCTATGGCGGGACGTCATGAAAGTTGCCCTGACAGGGGCGACCGGCCTGCTGGGTCGCCATCTTGTGGCCTGGTTAAGCCGACGTGACATTCCTGTTGCGCGGATCGACCGGTCGGACTGGGATCTGCAGGACGCGATCGCCCATGACAGGCTGGATCAACTGGCGCAAGGTGCGGATGTATTCGTGCACTGCGCGGCCCGGATTGACCTTGCCGGGCCTGCGGGTGACGGCTCGGCTTGGCAGGTGCTGTTTGACAGCAATGTCCGAGCCACGTTGAATGCGGCGCGTTGGGCGACAGATCGTGATGTGCACTTCATCTTTGTGTCCAGCGGGTCGGTTTATCGCGATCCTCATGCCCGCAGAATCGACGAAAGCGCGGAAACCGCCCCGGGGCCGCTCGGGGGTGATTACGCTACAACCAAGCGTCTGGCTGAAGCGGGGCTGGCTGAGCTTGCCCAGACTTCTGGAGCGCGAGTGACCGTGCTCAGACCTTCGGCGCTCTATGGTCATGGGCTGCCTGATGACAAGTTTCTTGTGCGGATGCTGAATGATGCGGCCGCGGGGCAAAACATCACAGTAACCGGTCCAAAGAACAGCATTGATTTCGTACATGCGCATGACCTGAGCCGGGCGATTTTGCAATCGGCCCAGGCCGAAGCTTTCGGTGTATTCAATATCTCCGGCGGAGATCCGGTTTCCTTGGCGGATTTGGCGCAGGAGGTCATGTCCGTCGCAGGTGGCCGGGGTATGATCGAAACCCGATCCGGAGACAGTCCGCCATTCACGAGATTCGATCTGTCCTCAGACGCAGCCCGGGCTGCATTCGGCTATGCGCCGGTCGTGGACATTGCAACGGGTCTGGAAATGACGTTGAGGGGCCAATTGCTGCCGGGAGCGGCATGACCCGGTCCGGCAGCCGGGTGATTGGAGCCGGAAACATGTTTTTTGAAGGTATCTTGGGTGTTACCCTTGTAGTCCGGGTACCAGTCTGCGGGCCAGGTAACCCACCGCCGTTTGGAATGTAGAATATGGTGCCAGTTAACAGTATCAGCCGGCCTAAGCCGATTTTGGAGCAGATCGAATTCGCGTGTCTGATGACTGCGTTGCTGTTCAGCACGTTCACTGCCTTTCGCCATCCGGCGGTTCTGTTCACGGCCAGCGACATGTTTCTGACGATTGCCGTGATCCTGCGGAGCAACCGCAGCCTGCCGCTGTTTCCGTTGCAATCCGCGTCCTCGATCTGGTTCATCGGGATGCTGATGATG
The DNA here is from genome assembly GCF_059613485.1 of Ruegeria sp. CRTD044. Classification (NCBI taxonomy): domain Bacteria; kingdom Pseudomonadati; phylum Pseudomonadota; class Alphaproteobacteria; order Rhodobacterales; family Roseobacteraceae; genus Ruegeria; species Ruegeria sp. CRTD044. The sequence goes on from NZ_JBXWSP010000011.1 coordinate 215,541, forward strand.
GTGGCGGGACTGTCGATCGGCTCTATCGCGCACGGCGATCCGGTGTCGGCCTTCGTGGTCATCGTTCAGTATTTCTTTTCGTTTGTCCTTCTGCCTCTGGCTATCCTGGGCCGCCCGTATGAAGAGGCGGTTACTCTTGCAAAGGTCGGCGTGATCTCGATTGCCCTGAACTGTCTTGTCGGGATGATCGCCTATGGCGTGGGCTATTCCGGTGGCGAAGCCCGGTATTTCATGCTGGTCAGCGGCAACTACCGCGTGGCGGGTCTGGTGGATAATCCAAACGGGTTGGCTGGACTGATCGTGCTTTGGTTTCCGGTGTTGTGGTATCTTGGGTTGACGGGTGCGCTAAGAAAACTGCCATTCTTGGCCCTCTTCGGGCTGCTCGCCATCACTTTGATCTACGCAAGTTCGAATTCCAGCCTTGCTGGTGCGGTCATCTGTGGTGCTCTGTTCCTGCTGCTGGTCGGAAACCAGCGCGTGCTGATGATCTGGGGAACAGCTGTGACGACGATGGCTTGGATCAGTATCCAATGGGCCGAGTTCATCTTTCCGCCGACGTTCCGCAACCGGGTATTGTCACCTCTGCTCGAGGGCGACCTGAGTCATGCGGGTACATTTGAAGACCGTGCCGATCTCATGATCGAAGCCTGGCGGTTTCTGCCGGATTACTTCTTGGTCGGTATGGGCGCGGGACAGTATCGCGAACTGAGCAGTCAAGGCATTCCCGTTCACAACCTGTACCTGTTGCTGGCCAACGAAGGGGGCATTCTGGCCTTGCTGGGATTGTGCTTCGTTTTGGGGTCCGCAATCGTCTACGCCGTAATGGCCCGGCACAATGTGCCGAACAGGGTGTACGGGCGCGCGACCGTGGTGACTGTCACGCTGACCTTTGCGGCGCTGTCCATGAACTACACCCATGTTTACCAGCGCGGTATGCTGATCCCGTGGATCGTGGCATTGGGGCTGTTGGCTGCGTCCGATCTGTACCGGCGCCGTTAGCGTTACACGTCAGGGGTTGCTTTGTCCCATGCCGTTCCCGTCGCCAGCCAATTCGTGCAGGAACTCCTCAAGGTTGGTCCAGCCATCTTCGTCCGAATCCTCGGTTGCGTCCGTTGGGTCCGTGGGATTCAGGCCCCATTGCGTTTCCCATTCGTCCGACATCCCGTCGACATCGCTGTCTGCATAGGGCAGGGCGCTTTCAAGCTCGGGCCAACCGCCGACCTTTTCAGGGTTCTTCTTTAGGATTTTGCCGGAACGGTCACGGACCTCCTGAACAACCCTCTGATCCACCGCGTCGCGAGACGGGCGTGTCGCTCCGGCGTTTTGCAGGACCGTTTCGAACACTGTCGAAACCGGATCGGCCTGGACCAAAGGCGGGGTGACCGGCTCATCAACGACATAGACACGATGTTCGGGGGCAAGGACCAGTTCTTCGGGAAGGTCCAGGCTGTTGCGGTTGTCTTCATCAAGGTTGTCCCGAAGGTACAACCGGTAGCCGTTCTTGAAGCCGTCGAACAAGTGCACCAGTAGATTGGAATCGATGCTTTCACCCGACAGCTTCAGGTTGCCAATGATATTGGCGTCCAGCTCGGTCCAGCGATTGTCCAGCGAAACGACATATTGCCAGATCGGTGAGTACATCAGGTTGTTTACGATTTCGGTCGTGGTCCCCGGGGTCTGGGGCGCGATTTGCGGGTTTCTGAACATCCCATGAGAGAACAGGTTGTGATGGATGCTGAAGTTGCCGCCCTTTGTCAGCAGCATGTTGCGGGCCCGGTTGCTTTTGCCTGGTCCGCCATGCAAGAGGGGCTCGCTGATGATGCTCCACTGAAAGGTCAGCCGTTCGGCGTTTTCTGAGTCAATCGTCTCGTCGCTGCCCCAACTGGCCGAAATGTGGTCGAAGATCACGTCACGCGCGGCTTTGGTGTAGACGCCAATGGCCCCTGAACAGCAGGATTCTACGTCGTGCGGTCCGGGCCGGAACCGAACATGGCGCACGATGACATCGTGCGTTCGGATTTCCAGTGATGGGCGCAATTGACGTGGGCCGTTTCGGATCGCAATCCCACCGCCCGGGGCGGTTTCTCCGGCGATGGTCAGAAAAGGACTGTTTGCGATCAGAGACGCCTTTTCCAGTGTAATCGTTCCGCTGACCCGAAAGATGCAGGTTCGAGGACCTTTGGCGTCGATGCATGCACGCAGGGAACCGGGCCCGAATTCTTCGGTAGTCGTCACATAAATCACGCGCCCGCCGCGCCCACCTTTGGCGGCGGCGCCATGCCCTTCAGCGCTGGGAAATGCTCGTTGGGAGCCATCCGGCAGTTGCGCCGAAAAGGTCCGGTTCGCGTTCTCTGCCAGCAGCGTACCGGGGCCGCAGCCAATCGCCAGAACAGTCGCAAATAGCGATACTTTGAATATGGCGAGCGGTCTTTGCCTTTTTGCAATGGGCATTCTAAAAAACCTTGGCTGTTGTCAAAATTCTTCTGCCTTTGGTCTAGGGCGCGGTGTCCCGGGTTTGTGCTTTGGTCGCGCAGACCATCATTGAATCCCGCAGGTGCACTGGGATCACTAGGTCAGACAGCCGTGCCGGAACCTTGAAGCGCGCCCATCTGGGTAGATAACGATGCACTCTTTCAACCAGATATCCTAACGGAAAATACCAAGTTGGACGATGAAATTCGGTTTGCTGCAAGCCAGCTTTGGCCAAGGCAAAGCGCAGTGTTTCAGGGTCGAAATAGCCGATATGCGCAACACGATAGTGCCACCATTGGTCTCCCATGATACGCGCCAGCAGGGACGAGCGGTCGGGCGTAACGACGACCAGTACTCCGCCATCGGCCAACAACCGTGCAGCCCGGGTGATCAGGTCCAGCGGATCCGGAACATGTTCGACCACGTCTACCAGCGTGACTACATCGTAGGGGCCGGTCAGATCGGGATGTGGAAGAACGCCTTGGACCACCGGCAGGCCATGATGTTTTGCGCGGGCGCAAAACCGTCGCGACGGCTCAACCCCGATCGCGTCGTAACCACAGGCGATGGCCTCCTCGACCAGAATACCGGTTCCGGCCCCCACATCCAGCAGCCGGTTCGCGCCGGCAGTGGGTCTTGGCAGCCTGTTTAGCAGCACCCGTTTCTGCCGCGCCCTTTGGGGGCGCGTCATCTCATAGGCCGGGTCTTCGAGGTCTTCGTAGAATTTAAGGACATCGACCATATCCGTGCATTGGCAAAAACCGCAGCGGACGCATTGGTCGATCGCGGCGGTTGTACCGTAGTCGGCATTCGAAATTTCAAAGTTCCGCGACGTCGGATCCCCGCGCAGGGTGCTTTCCTTTATCCTCCTGAGGCCGCCGGTGCCGCACAGCCAGCATCGCCGGATCGGTGCGGATACAACATCATCTGAAGGCTGGTTCACCATGCGCGCATCACCTCCAGTCTGGCAGCAAGCCGGTCCGTTGCCCGGCACCTATGACCCGACTGGCCGGATTTCAAGCAACTGTTCAAAGAACGGAAGCTTGATCTCGAGCAGAACGAACATGACCACCACCAGCAGAATAACCTGAAAAACAAGGCCGCGTTGTTTGTACAGATTTTCGGGGGCCTGTGCGATCGAGTCCCGGGCCAGCCCGACGGCAAGATAGCGCCCGAACAACATCGCCACGAAGGGCAGAGACAGCAGAAGCTCGACCTTGTACTTTGTCAGGAAAACGCCCAGGAAAGCGGTGGACAAGATTGCGTAGACCAGCGCCGACACCAATAGCTTCGACTCGTCATAGTCTTTGAAAGATGCGCGGTACCGCGCGGCAAGTGCCGGGTCGTCAATGGTACGATATTCGGCAAAGCGCTTGATCGCCATCAGATACGCGCCGCCGAACCAGTACGAGATCAACACGCTGGACGGTGCCACGATCGGCGGAACCATAATGAACCAGCCCGCAAAGAACCGAATGGGGTTGTTGATGGCCTCGCTCAGAACGTCCAAATAGGCGCGGTCCTTGGACCGGATTGGTTTGACGTTGTAGATGATCCCCATGATCAGCAGGGACAGCGCGGTCAGGAAGAACGGCGTATTGATCAGTAGCGCGAGTCCGAGACCGACGATCGCCAGACCCAGCCATTGCAACCAGACGATCCGGCCATCGATCTCGGTCACGACCGAGGCACGCTCTTTCTTCTTCGGGTGGTGTCGGTCGAATTCGCGGTCCAACCACTCATTTATAGTATAGTTGGCCGACGCGATCAGACAGATCGAAAATATCCCGACGGCGAGGTCGATTGCCGACCGACTGGTGAACTCGGCACCCATGATGACCGCAAGAACGGCACCCGGCAGAATGAAGATGTTCTTGAACCAATGGTCGATGCGCGCAATGGACAGATAGTCTTTGAATCCGGCTCTTACCATTGCAACCACTTTCACCGACACAACAACATTTGCCGGGCCCGAAAAGGCGGGAAACAGAACACTACGGGCGGCATGTCAGATTTCCAGACTGCGCCTTGCGTGCTTCTTCCGGCGATCATAAAGCTTCAAAACCACAAGAAAACTAGCACATATGACCACCGCGACGATAGGCCAAAGTGCTGCAAGATACCTTACCGATGCGATGGATAGTGTTGCAGACAGAAACAATAGCGCGTGCAGGCTCAGCACCCCCAACCCGGCCAAAGTCAGTATTTGACGTCCGGCCCAGTTTTGGCGCAGCCAAAGGATTGAGGCCGCCAGGATCAAGATCGAAGCCAGCCAACCTATCGCAAGCGCGGAATGGATAAGACGTGCATACGGCGGATCAAAAACATCGCGGGTGATGTAGCCGAGCGCATTGTCCATCGGGAACGGCCCATTCTGCGCGATGTAGGCGGTGATGTCGTTCGCGGTCACGGCATGGTAGAAGGGCTGCCAGAGGGCGACATAGTGCTGTAGCGGCAACCGCAGAAACCCCGTCGGGTTCGCCAGAATTCGTTTTGAACCGATTTCGGCCATGAGTTCGGTCTTTGGGATGCCAATTCGGTCGGCAATGGATTGCAACCGGCCCTTCTCGTACAGAAACATCAAACTGGCTTCGTAGCTGTGCATCAGAAAGAAGGAGACCGGTCCAAATGGCGCCCGGGAAATCGCCTCTCGTGCGTCAGCCGGGCCCTCTTCTTCAAGAATAATCCAGACTTCGGTTCGTGGATCATCGGGGGCATAGGGGCTTGGGCCTGCGGCGAACATGGCGCTTTTTGCGAATACGACGTTCCCCAGCACACTTTCGCGAGGTTCATCGTGGCGAAGATCGTAAGCGGCGCGGTCTGCAAACAGCACGAAGGCGACGCCCAGAACCGCCAGAGCCAGGCCTGCCCAAGGGCGCCTGCCATTGATATAGCTCGCGCAAAGAACCGCCACGATAACGATGGGCAAAAGAGCAAAACCAACTGGGCGGATCGCGATCATGACGCCGACTGTCATGCCTAGGGCTGCAAAGTGCCAAAGCTTCGGGCCGTGGATCGCTTGCACCAGACAGGCAAGATAGACGCATGTCGCGCTTTGGAACAAAGACTCGGACAAGATGCTGTAGTTGAAGTAGACCGTCATCGGGTTGATGATCAGAATCCCAAGCAGGACCAGACCGGCGCGGGGATGGCCAGTGGCCTGAGCCAGTGTGACCGACAATAGACATGCAGCAGCCGAGAATACCCAGATCTGGCCCACAACAGCGGCGCGCAGCGGGTCCGGGAACCCGTCGAAAAGGTCCAGAAAAAAAGGATATGCAAAGCCGCGATAGGCGGCGGCTTGAACGTAGTCTGCCGAGTCACTGGAGAAGTTTACGTCAACCAAGGGAAAAGCCGTCTGAATCACCGCCAGGACCAGTGCCAGCGCGATGATTATGAGCCCCCCGTTTTCATCTGCCCTTGAAGAAGCTTTCCCCAAAACCCACTCCAAGCAAAGTCCGGTATTTCCGACCGCGCCGCACGTCGATCAGTACCCGCGCGCAGCATCCGGTACTCGCATGGTAGCACAGACTCGGCCACCAGACATCCCCGGTGGCCGGAACGGCGCGGTCGCCGGATTTTCTAGTAGTCGTCGTAAGTGCCGTAATACCCTTCGTACGTGGTCCAGCGGTACTTCTTGGGATCGACGTCATTCAGAATCGTACCCAGCACATTGAAGCCGGATGACTGAAGCCGTTTAGCCGCGGCTTGCAACGCATGCTGTGGCGTTTTTCCCCAGCGCGCGACCAGCAGAACGGCGTCGGCGAGGATGTCGTTGCGGTACACTTCATCCATCACCAGTGCCGGGGGCGTGTCCACAATGATGATATCGTATTGATCCAGCAGCGTCTCTTTCAGCTGCTTGAGCTTGTTCGACGCGGCATCAGAAAGCTCGTGCGTAGGCGAGGCTGCGGTGATCAGATCCAGTGACCCCTTGGTTTCGGTGGTCAGAGCATGTTGCAGGGTTACACTGTCAGAATAGATTTCCGAAAGTTGCACCTCATCCATGTCCGGAATGAACGTCTTCGTCGCGCCGCGACGGTGCGTGTCCAGATCAATCAGCAGAGCGTTCAGTCCGTCGACCGCCGCCGAGGTCGCCAGAACGCTGCTGACGAAGGATTTGCCCTCGTTCGGCAGGCCCGAGGTGATCAGGATCACCTTGGAATGCTGGAACTTGATACAATTGGTCAAGATGCCTCGGGCGGCTTCGGCCAGCGGCGATTTCTGGCTCTGCAACAGGTTTTCGATCGCTTTGTTCTCACCGGCGAACATTTTGCTGCGTCGCTGCCGGGCGATATATCCCAGGTTGCTGAGGCCGGTCATTCGGATGATCTGGTTTTCGCTGCGCACCGTTCTGTCCAGGCCCTCGCGCACCAGCGCGATGATGAAGCCAACGATCATGGCGAACAGGCCGGCCAGCACCGTGATCAACGACCTGCTGGGGGCATAGGGTTCAACCGGAATTCGCGCTTTGGAAACCTGAACTGTGCCGTCCTCAAGCTGGCCGATGCGGGTTTCCAGCAAGGTCAGGTTGTCGATCGTGGTTTGGTAGCGAGTTCGCAGTAGTTCGACCTCGCGTTCCCGGCGCAGCAACGACAGCTCCAGACGGGTGCGGGCCTCCAGCTCCTGCTCAGATGTGATCAGCTGCTCCTGGAGGGCCAGAATTTCGTCTTCCGGTAGGTTGCGTTCGATGCCGATGCGCAGCTGGGCCTTGCGCCGCTCAACCTCGGCGCGCAGCCGGGTCACGAACTGTTCGTCGTCCAGATTGTCCTCACGGATGAACTCGGCCAAATTCGATTCCGCTTGGGTCAACTCTTCGCCAAGGATACCGACCCGGCGTTTGAGATTGTCGATCGATGTCATCAAGCGATTGACGCGTGCGTCGCGCTCGTTCGCGATATAGACGGCAATGACGGTATTGGGCAGGGCTGCAGCCAGCACCGGCGATGTGGATCGGCCTTCGATGCTGATGGCGAGGCTTTCTCCCGCGCGGGAGACGGAATAAGAGGCCAGAACCTTGTCAGCGACCGCAGCGCGGTGAATCTCTTCATCCGCCTCGCTGTCCGCGCCGGGGGCACGGCGCACAAAGCTGGGGTCGTCGAACAGACCCAGGCGGTCTGCCACCTGCTCGGCAAAGTCGCGAGACCGCAGTCGGGCCAACTCGGTTTCCACGCTCGACCGGTTCAGTTCATAGGTTTCCAGCTGTCCGGTCGACTCGCTGAATCGTGTTTCCGTGAGAGCCAGAACCATCTGCGCGTCCGACCGATACTGGTCGGGGATGGTCGACATGTAGAAGGCTGTTGCCGAGACCGCACCGACGACCAACAGAAAGATGACCAGCAGGTTCCGGCGCAGCAGCAACCAGATATTGATGAAATCGTTGGTTTCATGCTGGCTGGCAATTGCGTCGTCACCGGATTGCACGAGTGTTCTCCATTTTTTTCGGACCGTGAATACGGCTTAAAATCGGCGTCAGAATCGAACTGTTATTTATCATATTGTTTTACCTGTACTTTGATCGGCTCGATAGATTTATCTAGCCATATCAGGCCAAAAGGCCGTCCCTGTGCGTTTGGCGGGCAAAAAAAGCGATGCAAATCCGAGAGCAGAGAGTTTTTGGCCATTCTGGCGTCGGGCGAAGAGTTGCCTTTTTGAAGTTTTAAATTCGTGAACAAAGCGCTTTGTTGCCGGCGTTGTTGCCAAAGCCGATACAGTGGGTTTGGTCCGGCATACCTACCTTCCGGCGTCCTGCGCCCGGGCTTCCGGTGGTTCAGCAGCAGGCTCGCGAAATGTGATTTTCCAGTTCAGGGTAAAATTCAGAAGGAATATGCACCCGGTCACGAACGCCTGAATGATCAAGTAGTGGAAAGGCAACAACGCAAAGAGAAGAGAGAACAGCGCCACGTTTATCGCCGACGTCGTCGCCGTGACCAGAATGAACCTCTGCACGGCGCTGCGATGTGGAACGCTGGACCGAAACACCCATAGTCTTTGGATGCAGTAATTGAATGTGGCCCCCATCAGGAACCCGATTGCCGAAGCGATCGTTTCGTAGATGCCCAAGACCTCGACCGAGAACGCCATCGCCGAGAAATGGATGATGACGGCCGTGCACCCGGTCACGAAATAGCGACCGACCAGAACCGAGACGTGTTTGAGGTCTTCAAACTTCATCAAGCAATCCTTCAGGGCGTGAATCCAGAGCCACCCGATTGAATATCATCGATCCTATCATTGTTCGGCCGCGAGTGTTGGAACAAGCTTCATGATAAACGATCCTTCATTCGATCGGTTTGAAACTGGCGGGAGATCCATAGATCCGCCCGTCGGCCTCCTCATAGAGTAGCGTCAGATCAGCTTCGCGGATCAGCCGTTCCTCATCGACCAGATAGAACCGCCAGTCGACCTCGTTCAGGATGGCGACAACCGCGTTTTGGTTTGCCACGCGTTTGCGGACCTCCTGAATTTCTTTTTCTGGCGACGTACCAGGGTCCGGCCTGCCGGTTCTGCGTTCGAACAACTCAGGGGACTTGAGCGCATCCACGCCCTTGACCAGCCGAATGACATCATAACCGTTGGAATAGACCACGACACCATCCCGCAAATTGTCCAGATGCGCCAAGGTCGGAGAGTTCTTCCAGACCGGTGAGGCATAGAAATTCCCCTCAGTCATGTGGGTGCGGGTCATCGCTGCCGTGCGTACGGCATAGGTTCCGGTCAACGCCAGCGCAAGTATGAGGGCTACGGGACGCAGCCGGTTCATCATATCCGTTCCTGGCTGACCACCAACCAGAGCAAACCCCAGAACCAGGGTCGAAATGAACACTGGCAACAGGTATCGGGCATGGATGGTCAGATTCGCCTCGATAAACAGGGCCAGAACCAGGAAAGGAACGTAGACCAACAAAAAGAACGAGATCGGACGCGCAACTGGCAGACCGGGAAGGTCATCAGGGTTGGTCTGAACCTTCAAAGCTGTGCCGATCAAAACAACGACGATCCCCAAAACCAACACCAAAGCGGTCAACGTGATAATTGGCGGCAGGGAGCTTGGCAGCACGTAGGCTGAAAGCGTGGTCAGTGCAGCGCGGAAGGTCTCGGCGTTGGGATCCCCAAGGAGCGCTGCTTGACGCCCGATGCCGGTCCCGCCAGAGGTTTGATTGTACAGGTACCACCCGATGATGAGTGCGGATGCGATCAGGCCGAACACAATCGCCGAAACCAGTCGACGGCGCAGGTCGCCGTGACCATAAACCAGGATTGTCAGCGAGCAGGCCGCGATCAGAGGGACCAGTGCGAACCGGGTCAGCACGCACAGGGCCGCCACAAAGCTTGCCAACACAAAGGCGGACAGGTTGTCGCCGCGCAGGTAACGGGACATGAAGAAATAGGTGCCCAGCAAGCAGTTTGTCGTGAGCGGTTCCGACAGGATCGTGACATGCGCGTACATGAACTGGGGACTCAGGACCATGATCAGCGCTGCCAGAAAGATCATCCGTGGCCGAACCTTGCAGTCGTGCAGGATCAAGAACATCAAAGCGATGTTCAGGATCAGGCTGAGGATATTCAGTACAGTGGCCGCAAGCACGGGCTGGACACCCATTCCGGCCAGCAGATCAATCAGCGCGGTATAGGTTGGCGCCTGTTGAAACCGGTCGGGGGACAGCCCCAGATAGGCCATTGAATCCGGACGCATTCCGATTCCGTGCCATGTGCCGGCGGCAAAAAGCCCGGCTGCACAGGCAACGAGGAAAAAGAAAAAGACCTTCAGTTCGGTGGACTGCCGCATGAATTCAACCCAAAAAACACTTTTACAACCAACAGCGTGAAACACTGCCGAACGGCGCAAGTAGCAGTTTGCGAATTCGGCGTATCCTTAATTTTTCACCGGCGGAGACGATGACCCAAAACGCTAAGTAGGGTCACTTTTGTTGTCAAGTTTATCCACAGCCGCCGCCCAGACCGGCCTAGTTTCGACCTCCGTGCGGACAGCATTGCGCCGGATCGAATGAAGCCGGATCCGCAAGAGGCGGTACATTTACATGCAGGCTGAGCGCCACAATTCCACTCAACAGCAAGACAAGTCCCGGCTTTTCCCTCAGCAGAATGACCGAACCCAGGATAAGGGCCGTGGTCCAGTGAGAGCTGTAAAGCAGTACTTCGAGCGGGTTGAAAAACAGGTAGAACACAAAGAACGTGCCCACCAACGTCCACACTGCCAGCACAAGCGGGGCGCGGCCAGCTGTTCTTGCGCCTGAAACAATTGCCCATCCGACCAGGATTGTCGCCAGAATTGTCAGGATCAAACGGCTTGGATCGCGGAAAATCTCCCATAGCCGATCCAGCAAAAAGCGGCACTGAACGGTTTCGGCCGGCGCGACCCACGAAAACAGGAAGAAGCTGGCGGCATAGTCTTTGATGATTTCCGGGTTGGTGAAGTTCGCGGCGTCCGCGTAGCGGCCAACCATCTCGGTCGGTTCCATGAAAGGATCACCGTCCAGAACGATGCCGAGAAAAACGACCGGAGCCATCATGCAGACTACGGCGATCACCGACGGAACCGCCACTCCGAACGTCAGTTTCCGCCCGACACCTCCGCTGAGAGAAGCCCATGAAAATCCAGCATAAACCAGTGAGAATGCGGCCGCCGGCAAATGGGACCATCCGGCCAGCACACCGCAAGCCAGGCCAGCGATCACGCTGGTAAGGGCCGGGTACTTGGCGCAGTGTCTGGCCATCTCGGCCATGATCAACAATGACATGGCGATCGCCCAGAGTGAGACGCTGTAGGTCTCAACAACGCTGAGCGTGGTGACGGTTCCGAAGGTCAGAAGAACAGCAAGCGTCGCCAGAATGGAAACGGAGAGCGACAGGCGTTGGCGTAGCAGGAATAGTGCAATCGTGACGGACGACATGGCGGCCCAGAATGCGAGGCTGATCGAAATCGCGACAGGCTGCCGGATGCCCAGCCAGGTCAGCGGCTCGGCGATGGCGGCGTTCAGCATCACCACCAGCGGGTGGCGCGCAAGGTGGAAAGCCAGGTAGTGCCCCTGAAACAAGCCATGCGAGTAACGGCCAGGGTCCGAGGCAAGAATGCAGTCGTCGTTGTAGAACGGTTTGCCCGGCGGTGCGGGCATGTCCAGAAACTGCCGCGCGAATTCCAGCCGGAAATAGAAAAAAGCAAAGACCACGCCAAACAGAAGCAGTAGCGCGAGGCCCGCCTGCCGTCTCGTTGCAGGAGAGTGTAAAGACCGAAATTCGGACCGGATATCGCGCCAAAGGCCCGAGCAGGATGCAATCAGTTCAGTCATGAACAGACTTAGGCACGTCGGTACGGCGCGTGACAAACGATACGGGCGTGCACCTCTGTTTCGCATGACAATCGTCCGGATTGCGTGCTTTTGTGCGAATTTGGCAAACAGAAGTCCGCGGTTTGAGGATCAGGCCAGCCATTTTTTCTGCCAGAAATGATACATCAGAACCGTCCACAGATGGGGCCCCCAATTGCGACGTCCGCTGAGATGCTCGCGCCATCGTCGCGCCAAGGTGGCTGTGTCGAATACGTCCTCGACCCCTTGTCCTGTTGAAAAAACCTCGTTTGCCACAGGCTTCAGCGGGCCACGCAGCCAGTCGTTGACGGGAATTCCGAACCCTTGTTTCGGACGATCATACAAGGCCTTTGGTACGCGCTTGTCCACTAGGCGCCTTAGGGCCACCTTGCCCTGTTTGCCGTCGAAACGCAGGGATCGGGGCGCCTGCCAAGCGGCGGCGACAACGCGGTCATCCAACAAGGGCGCGCGCGCCTCAAGACCGACGGCCATCGACGCTCGATCGACTTTCACAAGAATGCCTTCGGGCAAATACAGGCAGGAATCCAGCAGCAGCATCGTGTCAACTTCATCAAGGCCGTTGGGCAATCCGAGTGTTTGATAAACCCCGCCGTCATTCACGTCCTTCAGCGCTGCTGCCGGGTCCCAAAGACTGAACAGGGTATTGTATCGGCTTCTGAAATCAGGCTGCGCGATGACCGAGGCGACTTTGGAGATCCTGTCGGCTGTGATCTGGTCGCGCATGGTGCCTGAAACGAGTTTACGCAGGATCGGCGCAACGGCTGCACGCAGGGCATCAGGCGATGCTGCCAAAATCGACGCAGCCGGCCGAGGAAGCTTTCGGCCCAGGCGTTCCATCGCCATCATTCGGGCATAGCGTTCGTACCCGCCAAAGGACTCGTCGCCGCCATCACCCGACAGCACGACGGTCAGTTGATCGCGGGCCAGTTTGGAAACCAGCAGGGTTGGAACGCCGGACGGGTCGGCAAAAGGTTCGTCATAGACGTGCGGTAGGTCATCGAGCAATTCGAAGGCCATGGATGGTGTTGCAGTGACCTCGTGATGGTCCGTGCCCAGATGTGCAGCGATTGCGGCGGCATGGTCTGCTTCGTTCAGGCCTTCTTCCTCGAAACGGACTGTAAAGCTTGTTACCTTGCCGTTGGTTTGTTCCTGCATCATGGCAGTGATCAGGGTTGAATCTATCCCGCCGGACAGGAAGGACCCCACCGAGACGTCCGCGACCATGCGCTCCTGCACGGCACGCTGCAGTTCCTCTTCAATACGAGCCAGCGCCCGTTCTTCGTCGTGGATCGGTGCGGCAAGTCCCCGTTTCGCGCAGTCGCGAAGGTCCCAGAACGTCCGGATGGCATCTACCAGGTCCTGAGCCGTCGCGGGCGGCTGGTCCAAGCGGACTTCGACCATTGATCCGGCGGGCAACTTCATAACTTCGCGATAGATCGAGAGTGGTGCCGGCACATATCCGTAGCGGGCGTATTGCGCCTGGGCCCGCCGGTCGGCTTCCGGCGAGCCAAATGCGGGGTTCGCGCGCAGCGCCTTGAGTTCGGAACCAAACAAAAGCTGGCCGGACTTGAGGCCTAGATACAGGGGTTTTTTGCCCAGCCGGTCGCGTGCAAAAACCACCCGGTTCAGCTTGCGATCCAAGACCGCGAAGGCGAACATGCCGTGCGCCTGTTCCAGTGTCTTGCGGATGCCCCAGCGGTCCATCGCCGCCAGTAGCACCTCGGTATCGGATGTGCCGCGAAACGTGACGCCCTTGTTCAGCAACGTCTGCCGCAGGGCCAGAAAACCGTAGATTTCCCCATTGTAGACGATGGTGAACCGGCCGCTGGGCGAGGTCATTGGCTGCGCCCCGGTCTCCGACAGGTCGACGATCGAAAGGCGGCGGTGGCCCAGAGCCACGCCGGCGTCTGGATCGACAAACAACCCGTCGGCATCGGGACCCCGGTGCTGAATAGCGTCGCACATGGCCTGCAGCGTGGCGCGGCCCGAGTCGGAGCCCATCGGCTGAAAAGTCAGAAATCCGGCGATACCGCACATGGGTCAGGTCCTTTATTCGGCTTGGGGCGCTGTGGGTGGCGCAGGGTTGGCAGCTTGGTTCAGGGCCTGATCATAGGCGCGGGCAATCGCGTCGAGGGAGTAATGTGTGGCGATGCGGTCGCGGGCAGCATTGCTATGGGATTTGTAGGTTTCGGGCGGCCAGTTGGAAGCTTGGACGAGGGCCTCTGCCAATGCCTGCGGATCACGTGGCGGCACGACATAGCCACACGAGTCCACCACTCTGGCGCTGTCGCCGACATGAGTCGTCACGACCGGGCGGCCGTGGCTCATGGCTTCGGCGATCACATTCGGAAAGCCTTCGGTGCGCGAGGCCAGAACCAGCAGGTCAATACTCGCATAGAACTCGGACATATCGTGCAGGTCACCGCACAATGTCACACTGTCTTCGAGCAAATCGTTGTCGGCCAGCATCGCGCGGATCTCGGGGTTCTCCAGCGTCACGCCGTCTCCGGCCAGACGGGCGTGCAGGTCCGGGACGGACTGGCGCGCAACCGAGAAGGCGCGGAAGAAGGTTTCGAAGTCTTTCTGCGGGTGAAACCTTGCCGCCACTCCAAGCACGCGGGCGGGCCCCGGCCGCGCCGTTGGATTGGGCGGAAGGATAAACCCGTTTGGAATCACCGTGGAATGGTCCCCGGCAAAGCCGTATTTCTCGTGCTGAGTTTGAGCGCGGGTCGAGTTGTAGAGGATCCCCTGACAGAATCGGGAAAGCACCTTAGACAGCGCCACCGCAGCGCGGGTGCTGCGGGTGAAGGCAGCCGGGTCGTCCAGCGCTTGCCGCACGGTCCAAACGACGGGAACGCGCCGCCCGGCAAGTTTGCCGGAAATCAGGCCGAGGACCATTGCATGGTACATCCAGCACAGAACCACATCGGGCTGATGGGTCCGGATCAAACGTCGGATCTGCCAAACCGCGCGTAACAGGGCCAATGGCGATCTGGCACGCAGCGAAACGTATTCGACCTTGTCATTCGCCGCCACCGCGCGGCAGCGCTCCGAAACCTCGGTCAGGGCGACGACGCAGGCCCGTTCGCCCGAATGGGCCAAAAGTCGGGCCAACATGGCTTGTGCGCCACCTTGGCCCGAGAAATCAGTGGTGACATGCAAGATCATCGGGTCACCCTCCGCAGCTCACCGGTGGGCGTTCGACACAAGCTGTATGTTGATCGGCCACACATCACCAATTCGCGCTCAGCCCTGTGCCATGTGGCGGGCCGTCGCCTTTTGGCCCACATCAACGATGACCTGCGCCAGACGAGCGACGTTCTCGGCGGACCAGGCCGGGTCGACCAGGAAGGCAAGGCTGGTTTCGCCCAGCTCGCGAGCCACGGGCAACGGTTCCTTGGGTCCCAGGCCTCGGCTGGTGAAGGTTTTCTCGAGGTAAATCTCAGAGCAGCTGCCGGAAAAGGCGGGAAAGCCGGCCTCGGCGATCTCGGCGATGATGCGGTCCCGGCTCCAGCCGGGCGCAAGTGTTTCCGGCCGTACAAATGCGTAGAACCGATAAAATGCGTGGGTAACGCCGTCAGGTGGCATTGGCACGCGAAAGGCCGGGCAGGTCGCAAGGGCGTTGTGCAGGAGATCCGCATTTGCCGTCCGGTGCGCGCGCCACGCGTCCAGGCGTTTCAGCTGTATTCGACCAAGTGCTGCCGAAGGGCCGTTCATTCGCAGATTGGTGCCGGGTCCCGAGTCGTGCAGCCAGCGAAAGCCGGGTGGGTGTTTGGTGTTGAACACGGTGTCATAACCTTTGCCGTGATCCTTGTAGCTCCAGATACGGCTCCAAAGATCAGAATTGTCGGTCAGCAGCAGACCGCCTTCGCCGCCTGTGGTCATGATCTTGTCCTGGCAGAAGGAAAACGAGCCCAAGGTCCCGATGGCTCCGACATGGCGGTCGCCAATCATTGCGCCGTGGGCCTGGGCGCAGTCTTCGATGACCCAAAGGTCGTGGGCGCGGGCCAGATCCATGATGCCGTCCATGTCACAGGGCCAACCGCCCAGATGCACGGGTATGATCCCCCGGGTGCGCGGCGTGATCGCCGGGGCGATGGTTTCGGGCGTGATGTTCTGGGTGTCGGGATCGACATCGACAAAGACCGGGACACCGCCCGCCAGCATCACCGAGCTGGCCGAGGCGATGAAGCTGCGCGGGGTTACGATGACCTCGTCACCCGGTTGCAGGTCTAGCCCGAGCATCGCGGCGTCCAGCGTTACTGTTCCGTTGGCCATGGCGATCGCGTGTTTGGCTCCGGTATATGCGCAGTATTCGGCCTCGAATGCGCGAACATCCGGGCCGGTCCAGGCGTTGACTTTGCCAGAGGCCAGAACTTGCGCTACGGCGTCGATCTGTTCCTGGTCATAGATGGGCCACATCTGCATTTCGCACCTCCTGTCAAATCACCGATCGGACCAGAACAAAGCCTTCAGCCGCCGACCGGTGCACCGTCGCGCCGCGCAGGGTGGCCAAGGCGCGCAAGCTGTCGACCGAACGTTCGTGCGGGGCCTGCTTGACCTGGCTTTCGAACTTGCCGAACGCCTGAAGCTTCCGTTCGATCGTGTCCGAGATGTCGACAAACACGTTTGGCACGAAGGCCGGGGTCAGATAGGGGGCGTTCCAATTGGTTTCGGAAAGGGTTTCGTAGGCCAGAATATTGGCTGGATAGTCATGTTGATGCGGGCGGCTTGCCACCAGCGTGGACAGAAAACTCAACTGGTGATCCATATGAATGTCGCCCGGATGCGGAGCCAGGATCAGGCTGGGGGCGATGTCGCGGACCAGCTTTCCCAGCGCACCGTTCAGGTCCGAATGGGCATGTTCTGACAACTCCGCCGCATTGAAGTCCATCCAATGTGTTTCGGTGACGCCCAGCAGGTCATGTGCGTTGCGTGCCTCGCGCCGTGTGGTTGCGACCTGTTCATCGGTAAACTTCGGGGGTTTGCCGCGAGTGACGACAACCACATGCACTTCGCGCCCAGCATCGGCCATGCGGGCCATCGTGCCGCCGGCGCCCAGAACCTCATCATCGGGATGCGGAGCGACGATCAGCGCGGGGCCGGCGTGGCCAGTGGTCAGGTCCGAAGCGATCATGGATGTGTCCTCAGTTTCGCGTGAAGGGCAGGGGGGGTGTCGGCCCCTGACCATTCGGTTATGTCCAAACAGCGCCCGTCGCCGCAGGCTACCGTAAAGCCGCCGTTGCCGATGGCCTGGATCTGGCCGGGCAGACCGATGAAGTAGCCCTCCGGCTCGGTATACCTGACCCCTGTCAGAACCAGTTTCACGCCATCGGGGCCAAAGGTGTAGGCGCCGGGGTAGGGCGGACCCGATGCACGGATCAGGCGGTGAATGTCCGCGGCAGGATTGGTCCAGTCAATCAGGCCGTCTTCGGGGCGGCGGCGGGCGCACAGGCTGATTCCGTCGGTGCGTTGCGGTTCGGCCGGGATGTCGCCATTGGAGATCTGGTTCAACAGAGGCGGCAGCAGTCCAGAGACGGCACGCAAGGCTCGATTGTACAACTCGCGTGCGGTGACGGTTTCGGGATCGACCGCATAGATGGCCTGAGCGGCAATAGGGCCGTCATCGGCGCCTTCGCCCAACCAGAAAAGCGAGGACCCGACGTTTCGTTCCTGCAACAGGATCGTCCAGGGGATGACACCGCGCCCCCGCAGGCGGGGCAGGGCCGACGGATGAAACCCGATGCAGCCAATCCGCGCCAATGCCCGGAACTCGGGGCCGCAGATCTGTGACCAACCGAGCACCAGGATCAGGTCGGGTTTGACCTTGGCAATCTGTTCGAGAGTCGCCGGATCGTTGGTTTTCTCGATATGCAGAACCGGGACGCCATATTTCTCGGCCGTCGGTGACAGGTCGACGAAATCCGAATGCCGTGCGGACAGGCGCGGCGACAGGGTTACCAGAAGGGCCGGCACATGCCCGGCACCGCACATCGACATCAGGGCTGCAAGCGTGGTCTCGACGGCGCCGACAAGTACGATATTCACGCGTTCATCTCCTGCATGTCCTGGGCCAGCGAGCCATTCGAGTCCATCCATTTCCGCGCCGCCTCGATCCGGTCGTCGCGGCGGGGTTCGTTGTGCAGGGCCGCTCCGACTGTTTCGCCCAAAATCTGCAGGTCCAGCGCCAGTGACCGATGCGCCACGTACCATAGATCAAGGCTCAGCTTTTCACTGTTGCTGAGGTTGGTGTTGCCGCTGACCTGCGCCCACCCGGTCAGCCCCGGCCGAACGGAACATCGGTATTGTCCGGCGGGTCCGAAGTCTTCGATCGTCTCAGGCAGCAAGGGGCGTGGCCCAACCAGGGCCATTTTGTTCTGCAGGATCAGGACAAGTTGCGGGATCTCGTCGAGGCGTAGGCGCCGGATCATTGCCGTGGCGCGCGTCTGGCGATCCGCATCGGGGTGCAACGAGCCATCCGCCGCGCGCGTCTCTTTCATGCTGCGCAGTTTGTAGAGCCGGAAATTGCGACCCTGGCGTCCAGCTCGGATCTGCGAAAACATCAATGGGCGGCCGATGGACAAATAAACCACGACGCACGCAATGACAAAGAAGGGAAGCGCGAGCAGGCCCAGCAGCAGGCAGATCAGGATTTCAAGCAACCGATTCACAAATCAAATCCAACTCGCAACACGCGGGGTCCCGCACACACAAAAAATCAACCAATACAAAGGGACGCGACACGCCACCCGAGCAACCGCGACTGAAATACCGACAACCCGGGTCGACAAGCGGCGATGCAGCAAGATTGGTCGAAACGGATTCTGTTTGCAAGCCGTCGATGCCGCCGCGGGATGCGGGGGCTGAGAATGCAGGGCTGACTAGACGCTGATGCTGATTTGGCTGCTGTATTGCGTCAACGATTCGAACTAAAGCCGTGAATTGTTGCCAGTCAGGAAAAGCAGGAGCCCAAGCCGCGCCGTGATTGCCGCGAAACAAGGCGGGGTGTTCTGATCGGGTGTTTCGCGCAAAAGACCCAGCCTTCGGGCTGCATTCACAGGGGGTTGCGAACGCGGCCGAGGCGGCGGCCCAGGCGCTGACAGGTCAGTGTCGACAGGAAAGCCAGCGCCAAAGGCGAAGCGCCATTGGCTTTGCTTGTCAGCCTGAGGCCAAGCGCCTATGATTTGCCGAGCGGGATCGTTTCTGTTCCGTCGATGACCGAAATTGCTTTTGACGACCGACTTGCGCTGTGGGTGCGGTTTGTGTTTTCGAGATTTGAGTATCGTGCCCGGCACCCACGCCCGGCTTGTTGGTATTTAAGAGTTGGGAGGCCAGGTTTTGCGCAGCTTCTTTCAAGTAATTCTGGCGACGCTGTTGTTTGTGCTGGCCGCTGTGCCGGCCCTGGCCGAAAGCTATCGCCTGCTGCCGCAGGACCGCCTGTCGGTTCGTGCCATGCGTTGGGACCCATTGTCCGCAAGTTACATGATTTGGGATGGCGTGTCCGGCGAGTTCGCTCTGGCCGGTGACGGAACGCTGATGTTTCCGCTGGTGGGGCAGGTTGAGGCGGCCGGACTGACTACTTTGGAACTGTCGCAGATGTTGGAGCTTGAGCTCAGCAGCCAGACCGGCATGGCCGAGCCGCCAAAGGTCGCGCTTGAAGTGACCAGCCACCTTCCGGTCTTTGTTCTTGGAGACGTCAATTCGCCGGGCGCTTACGCCTACCATCCCGGGATGACCGCCCAGCAGGTTCTGGCCCTTGCAGGTGGCCCGATCCGTCCTCCGATCCAGTTTGGGGCAAACAATGATTTCCAGATCATGCGGATGGGTGGCGAAATGCGGCTCCTATCCACTCAGATCGATGAGTTGGAAGATGAGAGGCAGCGGCTGAAAGCTGACCTTGCGAGCCTGCAGGAAGAAGGGATTGAGACCGGCACCGACGCGGCGCCTGACGCTCCCGGAGGGCTCGAGGGTGAAATCCTCGAGGCGACAATGAACGCCCGCGAGGGTTTGGGTGAACGAATTCGGGATCTGCAGGAGATGCTCAAAGAGCAGATCTCGAGCCTGACCATCCAGTTGGAACTTCGCAAAACGCAGATCGAGAATGTCAGCCGGGAGTTAGAAAACCTGAACCAGCTCAAGGAAAAAGGTCTGACCGTATCGAACCGGGTGACGACTATGACCAATCTTCTGAACGATCTGGAATCCAAGCGTCTGGATCAGGAGGTTGCGCTGATGCTGGCCCGTCAGGAGCTGAACCGCGCCGAGCGCGACGAGCTGGAACTGGATGACAAGGCGCGCTCTGATGCTCTGGTCCAGTTGAACGCGGTCGAACGCGAGTTGGCCGCGCTTCGGACGCGCCTAGATACCGCGGCGAGCCTGCACGGAGAACTGGCCGCCGCCGGCTTGCTCAGCGAAGATGACATCGCAAGTGAAGTCGTGATTGAATACATCGTCACACGGGCGGGTGGCACGGCGCCACGCAAGATCGACGGGACCGAGGCGGTTCAGCCCGGGGACACCATAGAAGTCGTACGAAGAACCATTGTTACGTCGAATTGAGTTTTCCGGCGCGAGGTTTGCCGGGTTTGTTTTTTAGTCTGTTCGCAAGGTCACGAGTATTCCAATGTCTCTCCCTGACGGTCGTCCGGTCGACTTTCTGATTTTTGGTGCCGCGAAATGTGCAACCACCTGGTTGCAAAAGTCGCTGATGCAGACGCCGGCCATTCATATGCCGGGTCCCGAGTTGCATTTCTTTTCTCGGTATTTTGGAAACGGACTGGACTGGTATCGTGACCAGTTCGAAGACTGCGATGGCGCAGATCTGATCGGGGAAAAATCGAATTCGTACCTGACTGAACCCTTGGCTGCGCAACGCATCCGAGACAATTTCCCTGAAACTCGGTTGATCCTGCAGATGCGGGACCCGGTTCAGCGCGCCTATTCCGACTATTGCATGCTGTTCCGCCGCGGCGAGGTCTCGGGAAGGATCGAAGATTATCTGGATCCGGCGGTCGCGGCCGACCAGCGGTTTCTGTCCGATGGGCGATACGGCCACCATCTGAAGCGGTTCTACGACTTGTTCCCAGAGGACCAGATCCTGCTGCTGGCCTATGAGGATGTACGTGTGAACCCTCATGGGAACCTGAAGAAGGTGGCCGGCCATATTGGATATGACGGACAGCTGGAACCGCCGGTGCAGCAGAAGGTCAAAGATAAGAATGCACCCATGGTGCCACTGTCGCTGCGTCGCGTGCTGAAGCCGGTTCGAGCTGTTCTGGACCCTGTACGTCACACCTGGCCGGTACGGTCCATCCGAAACGCCGTCGCTCGAAAGGTGACCTACCCGGCCCTGTCGCCCGAGTTGGAGGCGAAGATGACCGAGTTCTATGCGGCCGACGTAGAATTGCTTGCCCGCCGCAATCCGGGTCTCTGCCAGAATTGGACGGTTTCGGATGCCGTTCACAGAAGCGAATCGCAGGCCATGTCATGATCGAAGCCATAGTTTGGTTTCCATTCAGGAAACAAAAGCGCCTTAGGGCTTTGTGCGTGCACGATGAACCGGGACTATCGGGCCCTGAGGATACAACAATTGATACTGCGACGGCGGTCGCGTGCTGAAAAAAATGGCATTTCTGTGATTTTATGGTGTCCAAGTGGTGGAAAGGGGATTTTGATACCAATGGTGGTGTGGTAGCCTTGAAGACGTGGGTTCGTGGTCGGGACCCTGTGATGGGCCAGACGACGTATAGTGTAACGAGTTGACGAGTTAAAAGGGGGTTTGGTTCAGGGCGGAGGTTTCTAGGCGCCCGGATTCACGTGGGGGACTTTTAGCGAAGCAATGTGTTTGCCGGCCGGCGCCATGTGGCGTCGATCGGGAATTGAGGCTTTTTAGTGGTGGAGCGGGCGTGTTTGGCCCGTCTCATTTCAGTCGAGTGGTAAGTGGCAATTTTTGCCGGGGGTTCTTATGAGTATGTACGAGCAAGAGTTGGTTAAGCTCAAGAGTGGACCGGATGCAGATAGCACGATCGAACAGGATCGCGCCTTCGGAGACATCCAGTCGAAGCTGCGACAGAAGCTGACCGAATTGAGCGCCAACCGGCGCCTGCTGATTGGAGATGTATTCGCATCCGCCGGAGCTGTGGCCGCGGCCGTCGTTCTGGCTAATGGTGGCATCGTTCCTGAACAGTTCGGGTCTGTTCTGTTGCCGTTGGTCGTTATGACCTGCCTGGTGGCGCTGGCGGTTTTGCCGCTTTCCGGCATCTACAAACGCCACACACGGTCGACTTCGCTGCGCGATGTGACGCTGATCGTGCGTGCTGCAGGGCTGTCGGTTGTTTTGTTGGCATTGCTGGGTGCTGCCCTTCCCGTTACCGCACAGGTGCCGCTGGCGGTCTATGTTATTCAGTTCCTGCTGTTGGTTCCCGCCTTTGGTACTCTGCGCGTCCTAGCGCGCAGCACCGAGCTGACGAGCGATCCGGCGCGCCGTTGCCCGGATGCGTCTAACGGGAAAATCCCGGTTATTCTGGTCGGAACCGGCGCCAGCTGCGACCTGTTCGTGCGGTCGCTGCACAATCAGGAATCCAAGTATGAACCTGTCGGGATCATCGACGATGCGCGGAACACGCAGGGCCTGTATTTTCACGATGTGAAGATCATCGGGTCGCTGTTGGATGCTGACGCCGTCATCGAACGTCTGAAGTATTATGACCAACTGCCGCAGCGCGTTTTGTTGACCGAGCCCGTAACCCATTTTGAAAGCGATGGCATTCGCAAGCTGACCCGTTGGGCTGAGGCCAACAGCATTCCGGTATCGCGTCTGGCGGGACTCGAAGAACTTGGCACCGAGAGCAATGGCATCCGGACCGTCAATCCCGAAGACATCCTGGACCGTCCGCAGAAAGCGGTCGAACGCTCGATGCTGCGCGAGATGTTCAAGGGCCGCCGTGTCCTGATCACCGGCGCCGGAGGGTCGATCGGTAGCGAGCTGACACGCCAGATCGCCTCGTTCGAGCCGGCCGAGCTGGTGATGATCGAGAACACGGAATATAACGCCTATTCCATCGATATGGATCTGGGTCAAAACTTCCCGGATGTCGCACGCCGCATCTACGTGGCCGACATTCGCAACGCGTCCCGCGTGAACGCGATCTTTGAACGTCACCGCCCCGAGTTGGTCTTCAATGCTGCTGCACTGAAGCATGTGCCGATGGTTGAGCTGAACCCTTGCGAAGGCGTTCTGACCAACGTGATCGGAACCCGGAATGTGGCGGACGCGGCCCGCAATGTGGGTGCAATCGCCATGGTTCAGGTCTCGACGGACAAGGCGGTGAACAGCACCAGCGTCATGGGCGCCACCAAGCGCGTGGCCGAGTTCTACGTTCAGGCGCAGGACCGTGTGACCAACGAAACCGACGAGAAGACCCGCTTCTTCTCGGTTCGGTTCGGTAACGTGCTGGGGTCGTCCGGCTCGCTGATCCCGCTGTTCCAGCGCCAGATCTCGGAAGGTGGGCCGCTGACGGTGACTGATCCGAAAATGGAGCGGTACTTCATGACCATCCGTGAAGCCGTGCAGCTGACACTGGTCGCCGCCGCGCGGGGTTTGAACCTTGAAGACAGTCACGGCGAGATTTTCGTTCTGGATATGGGTCGGCCAGTCAAGATCGTGGACCTCGCCGAGCGCATGATCCGTCTGGCCGGCCTTGAGCCCTATCAGGACATCGACATCAAATTCATCGGTATCCGTCAGGGTGAAAAGCTGTACGAAGAGCTGTTCGACGTGACCGAAGAGCGTCGCGAAAGCGGTATCCCTGGCGTTTCCTCGGCTATTCCCGAAGGCGTCTCTGCCGCGCGTTTGCGGGCGCTGATTCTCAAGCTGGAACAGGCTGCTCAGGACGGCAGTGATCTTGGGGTCAAAAAGCTGCTCAAGGATCTGGTGCCGGGTTACGGTGCAAACGGTCTGCGCCCGATCGATGGCAAAGAGCTGGCCGCGCGCACCGGCAAGCCGCAGATCAAACCTGTGCCGACGCCCAAGCGGATTGCAAACTTCGCACCGCAAAAAAATCTGGAGACGATCAACGCCGGTCGCTAAAATTTTGTCAAAAGTACATTTAAGTGAGCGGCATTTTCAGCCGCGGGTTACGATTTCAGAAGGGCTCTTCGGAGCATATTGTTGATGATCATTTGCGACCCTGGCGGTTCACGGCAACCTGCAGATTTTGGCGGGCCCGTCCGAACGGGCAAAGCGAGAACGATATGACGGCTGAGGCCGAACATATGCGTGACCGGGCCGTTTCTCAGGCCGGGTCTGGTCGTCGTCGGGCGGTGTTGTGGCTCCTGTTTGGGGGGCTGCTGGCCGTGATGTTGGCGGCCCTGTTTGGCCGGATCATGTCCTTTGGTTTGCGTCGGGACGAACTGATGTTCGTGGCACCGGCAGAATTGTTGGGCCAATGGCGCCTGTACCAGGACTTCTTCTACAATCACGTTCCGGATTCGGCGTGGTATTTCCGCGGTCTCTATTTGATCACCGGTCAGGAGGGTCTGCTGGGCTCAGCGCGCCTTGGTGTGTTTCTTGGTTGGATTGCGTTGATCGGCGGTACCGGTTGGGTGACCTGGCGCCTGTCCGGATCGGCTCTGCTGGCGGCATTCTTCATCGCGGTCTTGATGGTTGATGGAACACTTCTTGCGCAGGCCGGAATGGCCGCCAGCAACAACCTGCTGCCATTGCCCTTCGTTGTATGGGGTGTCGGGGGTTTTCTGCTGGAAACCCAGCGCGACCATCCGCGGCCAGTTGTTTTTGTACTGATTGGAGTCTGCCTGTCGATCGCAGCGGGGATGAAAGTCAGCGCAGTGGTCTTCATTCCGCCCGTCGCGATTGCCACTTTTCTGATGCCCGGACATATGGCGTTTGCAGAACGTGTTCGACGGGTGACCCTGCCGATGCTGGCGGGCGGGCTGCTGGGTGCCTTGCCGTTGTTTTGGAACATGGCCGTTGATCCTACGGTTTTCATCGCGCATGTCCTCAAGTTCCATACGGGTCCGCACGTGGCCTACTGGCAGGCCAACGCCGCCTCTGAACCCGATCTGGCTCTGGGCCTTGGGGGCAAAGTGCAGTTGGCCTATTCGGTCTGGTTGGGTGGAGCGGCGCTGGTTTGCCTGTTCGTCGTTGCCTATCTGGCAGTTTTGGCCAGATCTGGCGGCATGCTGCTCTCCGAACTCGGCGCGGTTCTATTGGTTTTGGTCCTGATCGCCGTGACCGCCGCCTTCAGCTTTGTGCCGTCGCCCGGGTTTCCGCAGTACTACATTCAGCCCTTGGTCATGATCCCCCTACTGGGCGCGTTGGTTTTCCGAAAGGTCGGGCCAGAGCAGCGTTCGCAGGTCACCCCGGTCCTTGCTGCCGGTTTCGTTCTGCTGGCAGTGCTGGGGGCGCCGCGCCTCGTTCCCGGTCTGGCAGCGCTGAGCGATCGCAGCGGCTTTACGACTACCCGAGTGGCGCAGGGTGGCGAAGCGTTGAAGGCCGCGCTTGAATCGAGTGCCCATCCAGACGGACCCGTGGCGACGATCATGCCGATCTACCCGCTTGAAGCGCAACTGCCGGTCTATCCGGAACTGTCTACTGGCCCTTTTGCCTATCGGATCGCGCCTTATACGGAACCTGACTTGGCCACGAAATACGTGATGGCGGATGCGGCCGGGTTGCAGGCAGTGTTTGATTCCAACCCTCCCTCCGCTTTCCTGCTGGGATATGATCCGGCTCTTGAGCAGCCATTGTTGCGCTATGCGGAAACAAACGGCTACCAGCCCGTGGAAATTTCGGGATTGGGCAACCGCTACGGGCAAGGTGTGGTATACTTGAAGCCATCGGGAGCAACGGAATGAGCCCAACCCGATCCGCGGTCTCTGGTGGCCGGTTCGTCAAGCGGCCGGTGTGAGGCCTACGCAGACATGCAGATTTTAGTAACAAGTATTTGAGGGAGTGGCACGAATGAAAACGATACTGCTTGCTGGCGGTCTGGGGTCTCGGCTGGCCGAGGAAACAGTCTCGATCCCCAAGCCGATGGTCGAAATCGGCGGCCGGCCGATCATCGCGCGCGTCATGGATATCTACAGCCATTTCGGGCACCGCGATTTCGTCGTAGCCGCCGGATACAAGGCGCTTTTGCTCAAGCAGTTCTTCGCGAATTACCACCTCATCGCCAACAATATCTCGGTCGCTCTGGATACGGGCGAACTCAAGCTGGTGCCTTCGGCGCCCGGCGGTTGGAACGTGTCGGTCGTCGATACCGGGGCTCATACCATGACAAGCGGGCGCATTCGGCGTCTCAAGGAATGGCTGGATCCGGGCGAGACCTTCATGTGCACCTATTCTGATGGCTTGGGGAACATCGACATCAACGCGTTGATCGATTTTCACAAGTCGCACGGCAAGCTGGCGACGGTCACGGCGGTTCAGCCGCCCGCGCGTTTCGGCAACATCGAGTTGAAGGGCGACCGCGTGGACGCGTTCACCGAAAAGGTGCGTCGCCGCGAGACCTGGATCAACGGTGGGTATTTCGTGTTCGAGCCCGGGGTCATGGATTACATGGTCGACGATATGGAGCCGCTGGAACAGTCACCGCTGTCTCAGATGGCCCGCGACGGTGAGCTGATGGCCTATCGCCACGAGGGTTTCTGGCATCCGATGGATACCATCCGCGACCGCAACGCGTTGGAGGCCCTTTGCGAGGATGATACGCCGCCTTGGCTGCAATTTGATGCCAAGCCCTCCTCTGATTACCCCGCCATAGCGATCTGAGGAACGAATGACTGGTCAGTCCGATCAGATTTTCGGCGGTCAATTCACCGGCCGCCGGGTGCTTGTGACAGGGCATAGCGGGTTCAAGGGCGGGTGGATTTCAACCTGGCTGAACCGGCTGGGCGCGGAGGTCACAGGCATTGCCTTGCCGCCCGAGCCCGGGCCTTCCTTCTATCAGGCGTGCGCACTGGATCGGACAATGGACAGCCGTTTTGCCGATATCCGTGATCCGGCGGCTTTGGCAAGGGCGACTCAGGGTCTGGATGCCGAAGTGGTGTTTCACATGGCTGCGCAACCTCTGGTGCGCAAATCCTACCGCGAACCGGCCGAGACATTTGCGACCAATGTCCAAGGTACGGTCAACGTTCTGGAGGCCGTGCGACGAATGCCATCGCTGAAGGCCGTTGTCGTAATTACAAGCGACAAGTGTTATGACAATCGGGAGTGGCTGTGGGGTTATCGCGAAAACGACCCTTTGGGCGGCAAGGATCCGTACAGTGCCTCCAAGGCGGCAACCGAGCTTGTGGCCCAGTCGTATGCGCATACTTTCTTTTCTGACACGAGTGGCCCTCAGCTTTCGACGGTTCGGGCGGGCAATGTCTTCGGCGGAGGAGACTGGGGTGAAGACCGGTTGATACCGGACATCATTCGAGCCTGGCATGATGGCCAGCCGGTAACCATCAGAAACCCGGATAGCATTCGGCCATGGCAGCATGTGCTGGAGCCTGTCGCAGGGTATTTGCTGCTGGCCCAGAAGATTCTGAGCGACGGACAGCGTTTTGCAGGGGCATGGAATTTCGGGCCAGACGTTTCGGGCACCGTCAATGTCCGGGATCTGGCGGATATGATGTGGCGCGCCTGGGGGGCAGGCGCGCCCGGGTTCCGTTTCCCGGATGAGTCCGCAACGGCGCCCCACGAAGCTGGCATACTTCGGTTGGACAGCACCAAGGCGCAGACCCGTTTGGGCTGGCGGCCTCGGCTTGAACTGTCTCAAGCCGTTGAACTGACAACCGACTGGTACAAGGCCCACGCTGCGGGCGACGATATGGGCAAGGTCACCCAATCGCAGATCACCGCGTACCAAGACCTCATGTCCGGCACGAGTTGCGACCAAACCGGGCTGGCCGCACAGTAGATTTTCAGGAGATTTTTTGATGAGAGTGAATTACGGACAGACAGTCCACGGCCAGGAAGAGATCGACGCCGTCGTCGAGGTTCTGAAAACATCCACCCAAATGGGACCCAAAGTCCGGGAGATGCAGCAGAAAGTCGCTGCACTGTTTTCGAAGGCACATGGGATCATGGTTAATTCCGGGTCCTCGGCGAACTATCTGGCCGTCGAAATCCTGGATCTTCCCAAAGGATCCGAGGTGATCACCCCGGCTCTGACGTTTGCCACCACGGTCGCTCCGCTGGTGCGGCAAGGGCTTGTGCCCGCATTCGTTGATGCGGCCGAGGGAACCTACAACATAGATGTAGAACAGATCGAGCGGATGATTTCGCCCAAGACCTCGGCGATGATGATCCCCTCGTTGATTGGCAACCTCCCGGACTGGCGTCGGATCCGGGAACTGGCCGATGCACATGGCCTGAAGGTGATCGAAGACAGTGCCGACACATTGGGTGCCACGATCGACGGTGCCAGCACGGGCATCTGGTCGGATGTTTCGACCACCAGCTTCTACGGTAGCCATGTCATCAACGGCGCAGGAAATGGCGGAATGCTGTGCGTCAATGATGACGAGTTGGCACGCAAGGCATTGCTGATGCGGTCGTGGGGGCGCAGCTCGTCGCTGTTCGTCGAATCCGAGGCCATCGAGAACCGCTTCAACGTTCAGCTGGATGGGATCGAATATGATGCCAAGTTCCTGTTTGAGGCGCTCGGCTACAATCTTGAACCCTCCGAGATCAGCGCCGCTTTCGGCCTGGTGCAACTGGGCAAGCTTGAGAACAACATTCGGGTCCGCGAGGAAGCCTTTGCAGCCCATCGCGCGTTCTTTGCGCAGTATGAGGAATGGTTCATTCTGCCCGAACAGCTGCCGGGCGCACGCACCGGTTGGCTGGCGTTTCCGCTGACTCTGCGAGAAGGCTCTCCGTTTACCCGTCGCGAGATGCAGATTTTCCTGGAGAAGGCGGACATCCAGACCCGGCCGGTCTTTACCGGCAACATTTTGCGCCAGCCGGCCATGAAAGATGTTGAGTATCGCGCGGATACCGCAGGTTATCCTGTGTCTGATGCCGTGATGCGCGGGGGCATTCTGTTGGCATGCCATCACGGGCTGACTCAGGCTCATATCGACTATATGCATGAAAAGACGCAGGAATTCCTCAAGCCGTATATGACCGGGATGCCGCGCAAGGCATCTTGATCCGAGGTCTTCCAGCGGTCGCTTTCCGTCTGCGGTTCGTGGGTGCGGAATGATCGGTGTTGGCGAAACTATCCCAAGGGGTCCAAATTCCATAGTATCGAAGGGACCGGCCAGGGCGCAGGAATGAAACTGATGGCAACTGATCATGATACGGGTAACCCGCAAAGCGCGGGTTTCACCAATCTGGCCCAGAACATGGCCGGCGGCGGGTTGTCATGACGAGGCGCGTTCTGATCACCGGGGCCGGAGGGTTCATCGGACAGCATCTGCTCCGAGCCTGTTTGGACAGTGGGGATCAGGTCGTGGCCTTGGTCCGACCCGGATTCCTCTCTGATGGAATGCCCGATGTCGAGTTGCAGCGTGTCGACCTGAGCGACAAGGATGCTTTGCGCCGCGTGTTTGACACGTCCCGGCCAGAGGTTGTGTTTCATGCGGCGGCAAACACCCGGGCTGTAGCGCGGCCCGGCCTAAAAGATGCCGAAGCCAGCGTGAGCGACAATCTTGTGCCATTGATGGCAGTGTTGGGTGCCGCCGCGACCTGCGACGCACCGCCGGATGCGTTCATCCGTCTTGGAACCATTGCCGAATACGGTGAGGTTCCTTCTCCCTACACTGAAACCCAATGCGAAATGCCGCGCGACAGCTATGGGGCATCGATGCTGGCGGGGACCAAGTACTTGACCATGCTGCGGCCGCGCCTGCCATTCACGGCAATGACGGCCCGGCTTTCACTGACCTATGGTCCGGGTCAGACCGGGCCCCAGTTGGTCCCGTATCTGATCCGCACTTTGCTGAACGGGGATGCCGCGCGCATCGGACGCCCCGATGATATCCGGGATTTTCTGCATGTCGGCGATGCCGTGCGCGCCCTTTTGATGTTGGCGTCCGCCCCGCGGGTTGACGTTCCGGTAGTGAATGTCAGTACCGGAGTAGCTACTCGAGTCCGTGACGCGGCCGCGATTCTGGCTGAGCTGACCGGTTCCGGACCCGGGAAGCTCGACTATGCCGACCCGTCAGGTAAGCCGGTGCACCTGGTCAACAATCCCGGACTTATCCATTCCCTTTATCCCTGGACCGCGCGGATCGCGGTGGAGGACGGCCTGCGGGACACAATCGATTGGGCTACCTCTTCGGATGCGCAGAAGAACATGGCAGGACAAAACGCATGACGGTCATTTCCATTCTGATCCCCGCCTACAACGAGGAAGACAACGTCCGTACGGCCTATGAGCGCGTGCTGGCGGTGTTCGACAAACTGGATGGGTACGAGCCTGAAATCATCTTCACCGACAATCATTCCGAGGATCGGACGTTTGAAATCCTGTCTGAAATCGCGGGGAAGGACCCTCGGGTCCGAGTGATCCGCTTTGCTCGGAACATGGGGTACCAGGCTTCGGTTCTGACAGCATACAGGTCAGCGACCGGTGCCTGCGCGGTGCAACTCGATTGCGATATGCAGGACCCGCCCGAGTTGATCCCTCAGATGTTGGACCTGTGGCGGCAGGGGAATCATGTCGTCTATGGTATTCGCCGCAGCCTGCCCGATGGCCCTGTTGTTGCCGCTGCACGGCGGGGGTTCTATGCACTGATCGACATGATCAGCAACGATAATCTTCCGCGCAACGCGGGTGAGTTTCGTCTGACTGACAGACGGATATTGGACGAATTGCGCCGGGTCGATGACCGCTCGCCCTATGTTCGTGGATTGATCAGCGGCATGGGGTTTTCGCAGGTCGGGTTCGAGTATGATCGCGCGGCCCGGACAGCGGGGGAATCCAAGTTTCCGGTCCGGGCGATGGTGGCGCTGGCTGTGGACGGGTTGATCAACCATTCCCTGCTCCCGCTGCGCCTGGCTTCGCTGATCAGCCTGACAGTAGGGCTGTCGATGTTCCTGTTGATGATCGGCTACCTCATCGGCAAGCTGTTCTTCGGCCAGGATTGGCCCGCAGGTTTTGCAACCACGACCATCCTGCTGCTCTTGTCGATGACCCTGAATGCGATGTTCCTTGGCATCCTTGGGGAATACGTCGGCCGGATCTTTCTGCAGGCCAAAAACCTCAACCAGCCCGTGGTTGAAGCCGAGCTGAATGGCCCGGTGGAACAACTGAACACGTCTGGGAAACAGAACCGCGCCGACAGCGCGCAAATGGTGGAGCGGGCGCAGTGAAGATACTGATCGTTCAGGGTGGGTTCGGAGCTGGCGGCGCCGAAAAGATCGTCTCGGTTCTTGCAGCCCATCGGATCGGGCTTGGCGATCAGGTCTCGGTTGCGGGCATGACCATGCCCGAGGACGGGTCGTATTTTTCTTTCCCTGACAGCGTAAGCCTATTGGTCGCCGAAGGCGGATACGACGGGTTCAAGGGGCTGAAACAGCTGGCCCGCCTGCGCCGGATTCGTCGTTTCATCCGGGACGAGAACCCCGACGTGGTGGTATCCTTTCTGACCAAAATCAACGTCCTGACGCTCGCTGCAGCTCTGGGGCGGGATGTTCCGGTGATCGTTTCAGAACGGAACAACCCGATTGTGCAAAACGCCAACCCTGTCTGGCGCCACGCTCAAAACATCCTTGGACATCGAGCCAGCACCGTGGTCATGCAGACTGAGCGGGTACGCCAGGACCTGCCGCCGTCATTGCGGAGCAAGGCGCGGGTCATTCCAAACCCCTGTGCGCCAATCGAAGGTGCAGCCCAGCTCCTTGGTTCGGGTGGCAATCGGCTGGTCGCGGTGGGGCGGCTGGATCCGCAAAAGGGGTTCGATCTGTTGATCGATGCAATGTCGGAAATCATCCAGAAAAACCCGGACGCGCGCCTGACGATTTTCGGGGAAGGCCCGGAACGTGCCGCGCTCGAGGCTCAGCGGGACCGGTTGGGTCTGCAGGGCGTCATCTCCTTGCCCGGCGCGAGCGACACACCCGGAGCGTGGATGAAGGGCGCAGACATACTGGTGTTTTCCTCCCGCTTCGAGGGGTTTCCAAATGTGGTGGCAGAGGCGACCGTCGCAGGCTTGCCGGTTGTGTCTTTTGATTGCCCCTACGGACCGAGAGAGTTGATCCGACACGGTGAGAATGGATTGCTTGTTGCGCCCGAAGACACGGCGGAACTGGCCCGCGCAGTGCTGCAGCTGAGCGACGATCCTGAATTGCTGGACAAGATGCGTCAGGGATACCAACACAACAGGGACTGGCTGGCCCCAGACAGTATTCTTGAGAAATGGGACCGGATCATTGCCGATGCTGCTCATCGCAGGGTTGGAGCGGGGGTCGAACATGGCCATAGCACCTGCCGCCCGGAGAGTTGAACCAAACCAGGCGGGCCGCAGCGCCTGCTCTGCCATCAGGAGTTGGCATTGTTGCAAAAGTTGAAACCGCAGGTCTCCCTCCCCAGCCGGGCACGACCACGGATCGTGGTTGTCGCCAATCTGACTGCGTCTTTGCTGAATTTTCGCTATGACCTGCTGAAGGAGCTGTCAGAGCGGGCTGAGGTCGTCGCCTGCGGTCCCGAGCGCCACGAGGCGACGGAAACTGCGCTCGCGGAGATCGGGGTGAAGTTCGTGCAGTTTCCGCTATCACGTGCCGGGATGAACCCGGTTGAGGACATGCGCACGCTGCGTGCTCTTGTGCGCGTTTTCAAGGAATTCAAACCCGACATAGTCTTTGCCTACACAATGAAGCCAATCATCTATGGTTGCCTGGCCGCAAAATGGGCGGGAGTGGACCGGATCTATGCCATGAACACCGGGTTGGGCTATGTCTACAGCACCCATGGCCTGACTTTTCGGAGGCGGGCGGTTCGTGCCGTGTCATCGGTTCTGTATCGTATTGCGCTGAGAGGCGTGGACGAAGTGCTCGTCTACAACCGCGCAGATGCCGAAGAGTTCCGAGATAGGCGTCTTGTTGCACCAGATGCCAAGCTCAGCATCGTGCCCGGGTCTGGCGTAAATCTGGATCGCTACGGATATACCGATCCGCCAGCTGGGCCGCCCGTATTTCTGATGATCTCGCGCCTGCTGCGCGAGAAGGGCGTGTTTGATTTCGTTCGAGCTGCCCGTTTACTGAAAGAAACGCAACCCCAAGCAAGATGCCAATTGCTTGGTCCGATGGACGCCAACCCGGATTCCATCGGCCAACGCGAGATCGACGAATGGACGCGCGAAGGCGTGATCGAATACTTGGGGGAAACTTCGGACGTCCGGCCCTATCTGGCGGCGTGTTCGGTCTTTGTGCTGCCGTCGGCCTACCGCGAAGGGATACCGCGCACCATCCTCGAGGCGATGTCCTCAGGGCGGGCTGTCATCACGTCGGATGCGCCGGGTTGCGCTGATCCGGTCATCAACGGCGAGACTGGTTACGTCGTGCCGGTCCGAAACCCCGAGGCCCTGAGCCGCGCCATGGCCTCGTTCGTCGAGAGTCCTGATCTGGTGGCCCGAATGGGTCTGGCATCGCGGAAACGTGCCGAGGATTCGTTCGACGTCCGTCGGATCAATGCGATCCTTCTCGGCAAGATGGGATTTTCGACCAATACCCGAGAGGATGAGGCAAGTTGAGGGGAGGCGGCTCTTCCAAGCATTTGTTATTTAATG
Organism: Ruegeria sp. CRTD044; assembly: GCF_059613485.1. Classification (NCBI taxonomy): domain Bacteria; kingdom Pseudomonadati; phylum Pseudomonadota; class Alphaproteobacteria; order Rhodobacterales; family Roseobacteraceae; genus Ruegeria; species Ruegeria sp. CRTD044. Next base: position 249,101 of record NZ_JBXWSP010000011.1, read on the forward strand.
ATAAATGGGAATATTTGAAGGAATTCGCGGAAACTACGGGAAACCCCTAATTTCCAGGCCGCCTGAGACTGGCTAACTTTATTTCAACAGCGGAATTCGACCGGTGGGGCCGTTGGCCCGACCACTCACTCGACAAATGACCAGCATATGGGGTGCTGGTCATTTTGTTTTTTGGGGGGACAGAAAAGCGCAGTTCAGTCTGTGGTTGTGGTCGAAGGCAGCTGATACCCGAACTGACCTAGATCGAGGCCAGTCAAGGATTGGAGTTCGGCGTTTGACTCAGCAAAGGCACCGTCAAATTGGGACTGAATTCTGCCGACCAGCCGGTCTTTGAGCATCTGATCCAACTTGCCGGGAAAGATGCGTCCGATCGGCCGGCTCAATTTTCCGAATCTGCGCGTTGCGTTCGGAAACGGCAACAATGCGCCTTTGCTTAGCTGGTTGTCGCTGAGCGTGAAATTAACAAATCGCTGCAGAATCTGAAAACACTCCGATCTCTTCTCGTTCGTGACTTCAAATTCGCGCTTCTTGTGCTCGACGCCGACGAAATTGCACAGGGTTTTCACAAAGGAATCCGGCTCGGAAATGAACTGTTCGTAGGCCAATCCAAGCACACGATCCTTGCCAAACTTGTCTTGGTAAAATTTGAACAAGCGGTGGTACCGGTAGAACTCCTCCGAGAACATCGGCGCGCGCCGCAGATTCGGTTCAGGTTCGGACAGATATGTCTTCAGCGATCCGTGGCCGCCATCGGTAATGTACTGGCTGTACATCGACAGGATCGACGACAGCTGCTCGCGGAATACGACTAGGATGTAGGCGTCGGGAAAAGTGCGTTGCAGACGGTCGGCAATGATGGTGCTGTCGAACCCGCCGCTGGCCGGGTAACCCGAGAATCTCTCGTGAGAGAACACCGGAACCTGCCCGTTATCCTGCGATTTTCTAAGGAAACTCTCGTACATCTCGCGAGTTTCTCCGGGATCATAGGTCATCGGCTGCGGCAGCACGATCCGGTTCGAAAGAATGTATTTGCGATCGCCATGCGGAGTGGCGAACGGTGCGTCCGGCGCCGAGAACAGCTGCTGTTGCAGGGACGACGTAGCGGTTTTGTGATAGCCGATATGGACAAGAACGGGTGCACGGGTCATGACGGGATATTCAGCCTTCGGACCGGGTGATTTCAGTCTGGCTTCGGGCGCGGTCGGCATCCGAGCCGCACCTGTTGGCACCCCGACAGGTGCTCCGAACAAGAATTGGTTTCTGTCGCAACTTCAAAAGCCCTTTCAACAATCAGTACTGGATTCAATCGGCAAACTGCGCTTTCGTAAAACGATATAATCCAAGACAACTAAATGATAGGAACGGAAACAACCGGAAACATGACTTAACCCGCCACAAATTTTGGAAACGTATTGAATTGTACCGAGTGCATGGGTGAATTGATGACCCGCTTCCTGAACACCGCGTGGATAGCGCCGCGTGGTTTCGCGTGAACCGATGAGTGAGCCAAGCTCGAAGCCGCTGCTGAAGCGGCTGGCCAAGAACATGTCATGGATGTTCTTGTCGCAGATCTTGGTTGGTCTGTTCGGTTTGGCCAGCCTCATCTTTACGGCTCGCGCGATCGGGCCGGCTGCGGTCGGGATTCTGGCGCTGGTGGATGCGTACATTCAGGTGATGGACAGGTTGTTCCGGCTCGAGCCGTGGCAGGCAACCATCAAATACGGCAGCGAGGCTCTGATCGAAGAGGATCAGAACAGATTTCGACAATTGATCAAGATGTCTGTGGTGACCGATTGCCTTGGCGGGTTGCTGGCTGGTTCGGTGGCGATAATGCTGGCGCCAAAGCTTGCGCCGTTCATCGGGCTGTCTGAACCTGAAGGCGCGTCCTATATCACGCTGGTTGCCCTTGGCTTGTTTCTATCGCTCCGACCAACCGGCATCGGGGTTCTTCGAATTTTCGACCGGTTCGATGTGCTGGCGATCTCGGACATGGTAATTGCCGGCCTTCGGCTTGTTGGAGTCATCATCGCCTTTCTGCTGGATCTGGGGATCTGGGCATTTGTGGCTCTGTTGCTGATGCATCAGATCCTGACCGGGCTGGTTGCGTTCTTTCTGGCTCTGGTCGAATTGAAAAAACGCAACCTGCACAGGTTTTTGTCCCAGCCGCTGCGGCGGGCTTTTGCCCATAATCCCGGGTATCTGCGGTTCCTTTGGAATTCGAATTTCAACGTGATCCTGCGACAATCGACTCAGCGGCTGGATATTCTTGTCGTCGGCGCCTTGCTGGACGTGACATCGGTGGGCTTCTATCAAGTGGGCAAGCGCATCATGGCAAATGTTGTTCGGATTGGCGGCCCTGTCAGGCAAGTCCTGTACCCCGAGATGACCCGCCTATGGGTCGTCGGCGATTTCGGCCGGTTCTGGCGTCTTGTACGGCTGGTGTCGCTCTCGGTTTGCGGGGTGTCGATCCTGGTCTCCATTCCGTTGGCGTTGAAGATGCCTGAATTGGCCGTTCTGCTGTTCGGGCCAGAGTTCCGTGGCGCCGCGCCCGTCATGACGATCTTGATGTATGCCGCGATCGTGTATCTGGGGGGCTTGGTGTTGAACCCCGCCTTGCTGAGCATGGGGTTGGACAGCGCGCTGGTGCGCACGACGATTGTTGCCACGGTGATCTTTGCCGCCTCATTTCTGCCGATGCTATATTGGATGGGGATTGAAGGCATTGCCCTGGCCCATTTGTTGTTCAATCTGGTCTGGACGGTGGGCTGCATATTCGCCATCCGGTCTTATCTGGCCAGAAAACACGAAACATGATGGGTTGGTGTTCTTCCTGCCCTGTCCCTTAATCCCTTAAGTAACGAGTATTTTGAGACCATCCATGCCAAGACGTATTCTATTTCCCTTCGAAGGTGACACCGTTATTGGCGGCAGTCACGTGTCAGCCTTGAAACTTGCGGCGGCGTTGGACCGGTCGAAATATGTGCCCCACATCCTGGTCCACTACGAGGCCGGCCCGGCGGCGGAGTATGCCCGATCGCTGGGACTGGACGTCGAAATCCTGCGCGATCCCAGACTGATGTCTCCGGGCGGGCTCAGCTATCCGCGCGACTGTGGTCCGCTGCGATACCTGACTTCCAGCGCATGGAGGCTGGCGAGCGTACTAAAGCGCATCGATGCCGACATCGTTCACACAAACGAAGGTCGCATGCATGCCAACTGGGTGCTGCCGGCCCGCCTGGCGGGCAGGAAACACATCTGGCACCACCGGCAGGATCCGACCGCGTGCGGGATCAACAAACTGGCGCCGCTTTTTTCCGACCACATCATCAGCGTTTCGCATTTTTCGAAGCCCAGCAACCCGGTGCGGTCGGTCGACAAGAAGTTCACCGTGATCCGCAGCCCATTTGATTTCAACCCGCACCCACAGGAAAGGTCCGAAGCCCGAGCAGCCGTAATCGCCGAGATGGGATTGCCCGATGACGCGCTGCTTCTCGGGTATTTTGGGAATTTCGTCACGCGCAAGCGTCCCGACCATTTTGTGAGGGTCATCGCGGCTGTGCAAAACGCGATGCCCGACACTCCGGTGCATGGTCTTCTGTTCGGCAGCGCGGCCGAGCGGGACGAACCGTTGCGCCAGACCTGCCTTCGCATCGCAGAAGAGGCGGGGATCAGCGAGCATATCCATATGATGGGGTTCCGTCAGCCGATCGATGGGTACATGGCGGCGATGGATGCCAATCTGGTGACCGCTCTGGACGAACCGTTTGGCCGTACGTTGATCGAAGCGATGTATTTGGGAACTCCGGTCATCGCGACCCGTCACGGCGGCAACATCGAAGCGATCACGGACTGGGAAACCGGTGTGCTGGTTGACCCGGACGATCCGCAGGCATTCGTGGAACCTGTGCGCAAGTTGCATCAGGACAGAGCGTTGTTCGAGAAGATTTCACAAGCGTCAAAGAACTATGCCCGTGCAAATTTCGGCTTGGATATTCATGTGAACGGGGTTTGCGAGATCTATGATCGGTTGCTCGCTTGATAGCTTGTTCGGTCAACGACGCGGGTTATCGAATGTGTAATAAGTATTGCCCGCGACGAATCCATCCAACCCGACCAGCCGGCCATAATGTGCCAGATCCCGGGTTGTATTAATGAAGCCGGAGTTCTTGAAATTGAGCGAGGTGTTGCAGAGCACGCCCACCCCCGACACCGCCTTGAACGCGGCCAGAAGGTCGTAAAAATAGGGGTTCTGGTTGCGGTTGACCGTCTGTACCCGCGCCGATCCGTCGACATGGGTTACCGCGGCCAGGTCCGGATTGGTAACGCGGTGAAAGTCCATCATGTATGGTGAGGGTGCGCTGATGTCGAAGTGCAGTGCTGCATCCTCCTCCAGGCAAGACGGCGCCACTGGACTGTTGCTGGCCCGTCCCTTGATCCGATTCAGTCGCGTACGTGTCTCCGGGGAAAACGGCGCGGCCAGGATTGACCGGTTTCCCAAAGCGCGCGGCCCAATCTCGCAATTGCCGCGGGTCCAGCCAATGATCTTTCCGTCCAGCAGGTCTTTGGCGATCGTGTTGAGGTTCAGTTCGGTTGCGGTCATGCCCAGCGTGTCGATGCGGTCGTCGCAGAAGGACTGGCCGGAATAGACCGACCATTCCAGTTTGGCTTGTCCGGTATAGTGGCGCATCGCGTCCACGGCGGTTCCGATAGCACATCCCGAGTCGCCGGTCGTCGGCGGAACGAAGACCTCGCGGAACAGCCCGCTTTGCTTCCACGCGGTATTCCAGTGTCCATTCAGGCCACACCCTCCGGCGATCAGCAGCGGATGCTTTTCAGGCAGGTTCTGTTCCGCATAGTCGCGAAACTTCTGGAATATCGCTTTGGACAGCTTGGTGGCCATGTTCTTCAGTTTTTGGCTATCCGTTCCAATGTTGAAGAAGGGCGAAGTCACAAAATCGCTTTTGCGAAGTGCGTCGCCGCCCAGGTCCGAGGAAAGCAACCGGTTGATCAGTTCCGTCTCGTCCGCATCTGGTGGACCGTCTTCGCCAAATGCGCAGGCTGCCATCAGGCGGCCGGGATCCTGTGGCCGGGGTGATTTGCCCGTGACCGGAAAGTCGGGGTCGGCGAGGGCATTGAGAAACGCAAAGCGCGTGCCCGGTGCCGTTATCACCTGCCCGCGATGACGAATGGTCAGGTCGCTGTCGATCTCGTAGAAATCTCCCAATGCACCTTCCCACAGAAGCACATAACAGGGCTCGCCCTGACGAAAGGGGGACATGGCATAGCTGCACCAGATATGCGCCCGTTCGTGAGTTGATGAGTAATAATCGACCGACTTTCCAAAAAAGGTTCGTTTGCCAACTGTTTCGGACCCCGCGCCGATGCCGAAGTATCCGGCCCCCGAAGTTGTAACGTGGTCGGCCCCGTTGCTTGACCACCCGCTGAGGGCCAGGACGTCCGGCAAATCCTTGAACCATAGACCCGCGTCTATGAACGTGTCGGGCGTAACCGGCGTATACCTCGGGAAACTGTTCTTTTCCGCCTCGTAGGAAAACAGCAGACGCCCGTCGGTGCTGTCGACACCTGCAACTGTGCCGTCATGTCCGGATTTGAAAGACAGGATTTTCATGAATAGCCCTCCCTCGACAAGTCACGGTCTGAAGACCACGTGCCTCGCAAACAGATGTGACAGTCCGACGGGTCAAAAATGCCGGGGCGTTGACGGATCGAATTGACCGCAAATCCATTCCACGAATACCAAAACAAATGCCACGATTAAGCCTAGCAGAAGCTCGGTGTTTCGGGGAACCCAAGTTCGCAACCGGCTGCCGTCGGGCTAAACGCAGTGGCTATTCGTGAACGAAAGAGCACTTTTGGCGCGATTGTTCACTGGGTGGGCATTGCGTATCCCACGCAGTGCCCGGCACCAGACCGGTGCAACAGGCTGACAAGTCCGGTGAATCACACTTGCATGGCTTCCGGTTGGCCGGGAAAGGCTGAAATTTGATCGAGCGGCACCTTCATCCGGGTTGCACCTACCAGCCTCTGACCGTTAACGTGGCCGCGTTATCAGGCAAGTTTTTTGGCCAAGGGTGTTTTAGGTTATGTCAGTAATTTTGGGTTTGGCTACAATGAGCAACAGCGCTGCCGCGCTGTTCAAGGACGGCAAGCTGGTTGCCGCAATCGAAGAAGAGCGGCTGACGCGGGTCAAGAATGACGGGGCATTTCCCCATCAGGCGATCGCCGAGGTTCTGCGCATTGCCGGGCTGAAGTTCTCGGACATCGATGAGGTTGCGGTCTATTGGCAGCCCTGGCGTATGGTCGGCCGCGGAATGGGCACGATGCGCAAGATTTTGCAGCGACCCTCGGCCGCCAAAAGCGTAACGGCGCGGATCGGGGCACTGTTCGTGTCAGATACCTCGTCGGAAGAGTCACAGGACAGCGGCTGGATGGACCTGTTTCGCATCCGCAAGATCCTGACGGCCGAGCATGGTCCGGCCGATTTCAAGTTGCACTACATCAACCACCATCTGACCCATCAATTGTACGCCGAAGCGATGCGTGACTGGGACAGCTTCGTTTCGCTGTCCTATGACGGTGGCGGCGAGGAAAGCTCGACCATCGTGTCAGTTGTGCGGAACGGCAAGCGGGAAGGTCTTGCGGATCATCGCTGGCCCAACTCGCTGGGTCATTTCTACTCGACCTTCACCGGTTTTCTTGGCTTTAAGATGCTGGAAGGTGAATACAAAATGATGGGTTTGGCGCCGTACGGCAAACCCATCTACCGCGACGCCATCTTGCGCGAAATTCTGATCTTGGACGATGACGGCGGTTACCGCGTGAACACCGCGCTGTGCGACTATCACTCAGCCCTGCGCGGTGAGTTCCATCCACGTATGGAAGAACTGTTCGGCACCCGGCGCGAGCCTGGCACCGCGCCGAACGAACGCCACGTGGACCTGGCGGCATCCGTGCAAGCCGCGTTCGAGGCATCCCTGCACCATATTCTGGAGCCGGTCCGCAAAGCCAATCCGGACCTGCGCAAATTGGTAATTTCCGGCGGCTGCGCGTTGAATGTCACGGCGAATGGAACACTGATCGCGGACGGCACGTTTGACGAGGTCATCATTCCACCGGCCCCACATGATGCTGGCTGTGCAGTTGGCGCAGGGCTGGCCTGCATTCCGAGCGAGCAGGTCGATCTGCCCTCGGTCCGCAGCCCTTATCAGGGTGCCGATTGGGCGGATGCCGACATCACCTCTGCCTTGGCTCAGTATTGTGCGGAACCGCAGCAGGCCCTGCCTGTCGATCAGTTCCTGGATCGTGTGTCCGACCTGCTGGCCGAGGGCAAGATCATCGCCTGGTTCCAGGGGCGGGCAGAGTTTGGCCCGCGTGCCCTGGGTGCCCGATCCTTCCTTGCAGACCCACGCAAGGACAGCATTCGCGACGATCTGAACGTCAAGATCAAGAAACGCGAGCATTTCCGGCCCTTTGCGCCCAGCGTTGCGGAGGAGGCGGCCTCGACCTTTTTCGAGATCGATCAGACCAGCCCCTACATGAACATCGTTGCACGTGTGCGTGGCGATCGGGCGGCAGACATTCCGGCGATCACCCATACTGACCAAACGGCACGCGTACATACGGTGTCGCAGTCGGCGAACCTGCTGTACCACGCCTTGTTGACCCGGTTTGGCGAAAAGACCGGAGTGCCTGTGTTGTTGAACACCTCGTTCAATATCCAGGAGCCCATCGTCTATTCGCCTCTGGATGCTTGCGCGACATTTGCGGCATCCGGAGTAGATGCGCTGGTGATCGGTGACTACGTCGTGCTGCGCGAAGCGCTGAAGGATGACAGCGCCCGGGCCCAAGCTGTCGCGTGACCCGGCTGTTTCTCAGCGTCGATTTTGAAGACTTTGCGCATGATCTGAAACGCCTTCTGGGGGTTTGGGAAACCGGACCCCTCACAGTTGAAGAGCTGTGGCAAAGCTTTGAAACCATTGATGACTTCCTTCGCTCACATGGCGGATCGACGGGTTGCGCCGCAACGTTCTTTTGCACGGGGGTCGTGGCACGCGACGCGCCTGATCTGGTGGCCGAAATCGCAAAGCGGGGCCACGAGGTTGCCTGCCACTACTATTTTCATGACAGCATGGACCTGCAGTCTGCGGAGACCATAGACCGTATGCTGGGTCAGGCGCGGCAAGCTTTGGAAGAGGCCGGGAACACCCCTGTTCGAGGGTTTCGCGCCCCGCGCTTTCGATTGAACCGCGCAACGCCTGAACAGTACCGCCTGATTGAACGCCATTTCGACTACGACTGTTCGTCATTCTTCGCCTCGGCGCAGGAATGTGATCGGTTTTCCCGGGAAATGGGGCTGACCACGCTCCGGATCTTGCCGTTGTTCATGACGCCATTGGCGGTCAAGGGGCCGATGGTGCGTCTGGGAGGCAGCTATCTGAAGTTCATGACTTCGGATCTGGCGGGGAAACTGATCGAACGGTCCGAACAGGCCGGCATCCCGCCGCAAGTCTATCTGCATCCCTACGAGATCGTGGAACCTCAGTCATTCATGGTTTCAATGGACGAGCTCGCGGCCTTGGGATTTGCCAAAGCCGCTTACTGGGCGTTGCGGCAGTCTCAGTGGCTGAACTTTGGTGGCGCGCGACTGCTGCGAAAGGTAGAGAGTTTGATACCCGCAGGCGGCCTTGCGGGTCGGCTGGATCAGTTGGTCGGAGAATAAAAAAGGGGCTGGTCAGTCGACCAGCCCCAGTCATTCGCGGAACCGAGGGATCAGTTCGACGCGGCCATCAGTTTGTCGTTGTGCTCGCGCAGCGAGTCCGAAACGATCGCGTACCATTCGCCGGATTCACGCATTTCGTTCAGGCCCTTGTTCAGCATGGCCAGGTACTGCTTGCCGAACGGGTTCGAACGGTGCGCAATGAAACGCAGCGACGACAGCGAGGTCACGAAGGGGTTCTCGATCAGGTCGTTCTGGTTCAGACCCATTTCAACCATGGTGTCCGAGAACAGCTGAACCTCGAAGGTTGCAACATCTGCAGTGCCGGTCAACACGGCATCCAGACACTCCCGCGCGGTGATCGGCTGCATCAAGGTGATGGTGTCGCCATTGATCAGACCTTGCTGTTCCAGATCGTGGATGAACCAGCCGTCCATGCGGCAGATGGTCGACCCTTTCAGCTCGTCAAAGGTGGTCGCGTTTGCAAACTGGCTTTCGGGCAGGGTGTAGAAACCGACCACGATGTCATAGACCGGGACCGACGAGTCGAACTGCGTGCAGCGCACCTCGGTTTCCCAGGACCATTCGTAGCTGCGGTTGGTGCAGTCCGGCATGTTCCACGCCATCGACACGTCAAACGCGCCCAGCGGCAGCAGGGTTTCCAGGTGCGAGTTCCAGTCGTCAACAAAGCTGACCGAATAGTCGCGGGCGTTGCCGCCCCGCTGCAGCGAGGTGGTTGCCAGACGCGGGATGATACCACCGCCATTCAGCGATTCATCTGCGAAGGGCGCCCAGCCGTTACCGGTGACCAGTTTGATCGGCGGCTCATAGACGCTCGAGCGTTTCACGCTTGCAGCGCGTTGCTCTTCCGCGGCGATGATTTCCTGCGCGCTGCGGCCGTTCGGCAGGCTGCCGTCTTCACAGGGCAGGGCCAGAACGATGCCCGGCTCAAGCGAGTTCGGGTTGGTGATGACGTTGCGGTTTGCGTTGAAGATCGGCTGGTAGTTCGATGTGCCGTAGGCCGCGATGGCGATGGTTGCCATCGTGTCGCCGTCCTGAACTGTATAGTTGGTACAGGCCTCCTGAGCGGCGGCGGCGCCGGCGCTGAGGGCGGTTACTGCGGTGGCTGCCGCCACCAGTTTTTTCAGATTGATTTCAAACATGTCCACTTCCTCCAGACTTTTGTTTTGTCAGACCTTTCCGGCCCTTATCCGTTTTCCATTTGGTACCGCAGGGCGGTCGAGACGATGTCGCGCCATTCGCCCGATTGCTGCATGATCGCCAGACCCTGATTGAGCGTCTCGAGGATCGCTTCCCCATCCGGATTGTCCTTGTGGGTCATGACGTTGAGCGACTTGATCGCCGCCAGGTTGGGGTTTTCGATGATCTTGTGTTCATAGCCCAGCCGACCGATGGCCTCGACGGCCAGATGCGCTTCGATGGCGACAAGGTCAGCCCGCCCGTCCATGACTGCGTGGAAACACTCGTCCGGATCGACGGGGCGCAAGATGGTGATCGCAGGCTCGTAAAGACCCACAGCGTCCATGTGCGAGGTTGACCAGCCCTCGGGGCGGCAGATCGTGGTGCCGACGAATTCCGCGTAGCTGAGCGAGGTTTCGTAGCCTGAGCCATCCTTGGCGAAGAACGTATCGACCACTTCATAGAACGGGTTCGAGAAGTTGTAGGTCTCGCACCGGTTCCGGTCGCTTTCCGAAAGTGTCTCGGCTTCTTCGCAGTTGGGGCGCGACCAAGGGAACGTGGCATCGAAGGCCAGGGTGGGCATCAGCAGGTCCAGATGCGATGACCAGTCGTTGACGAACTGGATCTTGTAGGCCTGTTCCGGCGCCGCCCGCAGCATCGCGGTTTCGACAAGGTTCGTGTACAGACCACGATTGGGCAGGGCTTCGTCGGTAAACGGCGCGTAGTTGCCCCCGGTGATCAGCAGCAACTGGCGGTCGCGGATCTCGGGGCGGGTGCCGTCACCGGCGTTGCGGATCAACGCGGCACCTTCTGCGCGGGCGGCCTCGATTTCCTTCTTCGCGGCTGCCTTGGCTTCGATGACAGCCTTGTCGCTGGCCTGCTGGGCCTCCGCAACGCGGGCTTCGGCCTCGGCGATGGCCTTGGCGGCACGCTCTTCCGCGGCCTTGACCAGTTCGGCTGCCATCTCGGCGGCCATGCGCTCGGCCTCGGTTTCCGGTTCAGGTGCGGCGCGGCCGACATCCTCGAGGCAGGGGAAGGTCAGAACGTCGCCGACGCGGATGATGTTGGGGTTGGACCCGATCGTGTCGCGGTTGGCGTCGTAGATGATCCGGTAGTCTTCGGTCGCATAGACCTTGATGGCCAGTTCACGCAGGCTGTCGCCGCGCTGGATCTCGTAGGTCGAGCATGCCTCTTGCGCCGAGGCTGCCCCCGTTGCTGCCGCCAGGGCAATGCTGGATATGATCAGGTGTGTTCTCATGGGTCCTGTTGCTTTGCTTTTGTTATTGTCGGGCCGTTTTGATGACGGCGATTGAAATGTTGTCCTGATCCGGATCACCCTTGGCGATCAGCGCCTTGAGGAGGCTGTCGGCGATGTCCTGGGAGAGGGCCGAAGCGTTGTCCTGAAGGATGGACTGGATGTCGTGGTTGCCCAGATATTGCAGCCCGTCACTGCCGAGGATGAGGATGTCATCGGTCGTCAGTTCCAGCGCGTCTTCGGGGCAGTCGACCTTGGGGATCGCCGCGCCCATGATGACCGAGGTCAGCTGGTTGCGGTCTGGATGGGACTGCGCTTCGGCTTCGGACAGCTCCCCTCGGGTCACCTGTGCGTCGATGACAGGTGCCATCGAGTGATCCTCGTTGATCTGGGACAGAACGCCGTTGCGGAACAGGTACAAAGGGCTGTCGCCGATTGAGATCCAGAACACTTTGTTGCCCAGCAGCAGAACTCCCAGCAGGGTCGAGCCCATGTTGAAGCCTTGTTGCTGGTCGTCGCCATACCCCGCCACGGCCGCGTTGGCCTGCATTGCGGCCATGGGCAACGCATCCAGCAGCGTATTCTCGGTCAATTCCGGATTCTCCAGAACTGCGTCGAGCACTTCGCACCAGGACTTGACCACCAGATCCGAGGCCACTTCGCCCGCGGCGTGACCGCCCATGCCGTCTGCCACCACGACATAACCGGCGTTGGCGGCGTCAAAGACCCGCGAGGCAACCGCGTCTTCCTGCGTTTCGCGCTGACCCTGATCCAGGATCAGTGCAATGTCATATGCCGGAGTAGCCAGCATCCGTTACGCGTCCCGCCAGTCGAAGTTTTCGTCACAGAAGGCCACGAACCGCAGCGACGTTTCGCTGATGCGGATCAGGTCGCCGCTGGACAGCGGCACGGTGCTGAGGACGGGTTTGCCGTTCAGGCGCACAAGATTTGCCTTGCCGCCATGGCCCAGATAGCATTTGCGGTCTTCGGGGTCATAGGCAATCACGGCGTGGTTTGACCGCGAAATCCCGGTGTCGCCAAAATCCAATTGGATCGCCTGATCATCGTTGCGGCCAATCTGCATCAGCCCTTCGGTCAGCGTGATGCTGGACCCCCGCCCGGGGCCACTGGTCACTGCCAGCCAACCGACCGGGAATGTCGCGCCTGCGGTCTCGGTTTTGGCCACCGGCTCGGCGGTTTCGATCAGTTCCTGCACATGTGTGTCAGGGCGCTCGAACCCGAGGAAGGTGGTCTTGACGCGCGACCGACGATCCGAGGCCGGCGCTTCGGTTGCTTCCGGAGCGGCTTCGGCTTCTTCGGGCTCGCTGGCCACAGGTTCGGCATCTGCCGCTGCTTCGTCCGGGGCGGTTTCGATTGCAATGGGATCCGGCAGCTCGAACGGCGTTGGCGCCGAGGCCTCTTCCTCTTGGACTTCCTCCAGATCGGGTTCGGCAGATTCGGCCATGACCGACTGGATGGTCTCTTCTTCTTCGGTTGCCGCAACGTGCAGCGTCACGACCTGTTCGGCTTCTTCCGGCGCTTCAGGCGCGGCTTCGGCCGTTTCTTCGCTCTCTGTTGCCTCTTCCACCGTCGGTTCGGTCTCGGCGAAATCGGGCATCTTCTCTTCCGGAATCAGCTCGTCGGTTTCTTCGTAGCTGTCCGTGCTCAGGTTTCCACCAGCCAGAGCCTGGCGCAGTGCATTGAAGTCCGCAATCGGCTCGGCCTTGTCGGTCGTTTCGACTTCGGGTTCCGACCCTTCGGCTTCTTTGGCTTTGCCGGCACCCTCGAGAAGCCGGCTGAGTGGGCTTTTGTATTTGAACATGGTGTCGACACCTTTTGACTACTTGCACGGGCTTCGGTGACCCGTGGGGCTGCTACGAACCTCTGCGCATGGCGCAGCGGTACTGATGAAGTTGGAAACCTGAAACACTCTTACCTTCCGCGGCGGGTCGGTCCCCACCAGGAGGGCCAGAACGCGGCATCCTCCTCAGCAAACACAAACTGGCGGATCAAATACGTACCGGTCTGATCACTCCTGCGCCAAAGGCATCACGGCGGTTGTTTCCGCCCCGTTTCGAAGCACAACCAAACGTGCTTCGGGCTTGTTTTCGGAAACCAACGTGTTCAGCGCGGTATCCAGGCTGTCGGCAGCAATCATCTCGGTTCCCGAGACAGTCTCGCGGACAAGAATGTCGCCGGTCTGCAGGCCACCTGCCGTTGCGGCCGGTGCTCCGGCAACAACTGTCTGCCATTCGGGCAGATCGGCGCCGCGGGCTTCGAACGAGTAACCGTTGGCCAGCCCGAACTCGCGGATTGCGGGCAGAGCCAGCAGACCGTTCTGCGCGCGGGTCTGTCCGATGGGGCGATACCGCGCCGCGACACGGATATAGCCGTCAGGGTCAACCTGAAGGTTGTCCAGAACCTGCGCGGCAAGCGTCGTTCCGGCGCGCACAGGGTTGCCGTTCAGGGTATAGATCGCCGCGCCTCGCTGCACCCATTCACCGATCGTGGACATGTTCTGGCCGGCGTCCACACCGGTGATTGCGATGATATTTCCGGTCGAGGCGCGCCGTTGCGCGGTTGAGAACGGGATTTTGACATCCCAATGGGCATAGCTGACTTGGGTCTCGGCCAGATTGACCGGAGCGCTCGGTGCAACCGCTGCCACCTCCACGGGTTCTTCGGGCTGAGCCACTTCTTCCTGTGTTTCCACCGCCGGCGGTGTAACAGCCGCTGCGGCCTGCTCGACAGGCTGGTCTTTTGCCACCTGCTGTTCTGTTTCGGTTGCTGCTGCGGTTTCTTCTGCCTTGGTTGCTTCGGGCGCGATCACTGGTTCGGCCGTCTGCGTTTCGGCAGGTTCGGCCGTCTCGGTGGGCGTCGCGGTCTGGATCGGTGTCGGGTCCGTCTCGGTCGAGCCGCCGGACATCACGAAGAAGCCACCAGCGGCCAGAATCGCGATTGCGGCGACACCCGCGACCAACTTGCCGTTGCCGCCCGATCCTTTTTGGACGACAGTGTCCACTGCCGCTGCGGGTTCGTCCTTCTGGGCAAAACTTGCCGGACCGTCGTCGTTCTTTTCGCCATGCCCAAGGGCCAGATCGGAATTGCCGGCCAGCAGGGCTGTTACAACCGCTTCGGCATTTTCGCTTTCGGCCTTGATGCGGGCCTTTTCGGCCTCTTCGTCCTTGCGGTCCAAGGCCACGATTACCGAAACGGGGCGATAGGCAAAGCTGTCGAATTCGACACCGGGGCCGCGGAACATCCGCAACCAGTCCAGTGCGGATTGAAGGCGGTCGGTCGCGTGGACCTCCATGGCCTTGTCGATCGCCTCAAGGAAGCCGTCCGGGTAACCTTGGAAGCGGCCGGTGAGCGGTTGATAGGGATCCTTCTGTCCGTTGTTGAAGGCATTCAGGCGCGATTGGCCGTCGATCGGGCGCTCGCCGCTGATCGCGTGGTAGAGCGTTGCCGCCAACACATACAAGTCGCTACTGGGACCCTGCTCCGAGCCGCGCACGTAGAACTCGTGCGGCGAGTACCCATCCTTGATCACCCGGAGCGTCAACAGGGCCGCGGATTGGTTGGCAGCCTGCTCGCGCGCAGCGCCGAAGTCGATCAGGATCGGTTCGCCATTTTCATCGATCAGGATGTTGTCTGGCGAAATGTCCCGGTGCAGCATCCCGCTTTGGTGGATGAACGACACCGCGGACAGCATCTTTTCGGTGACTTGGACGATAAAGTCCGGACCGGTTTCGGTTTTGGGGTCCTCGATGTAATCCAGCAGATCGCATCCGCGGATCAGGTCCATCGCGATATATGCAGTATCGTTGTCTTCAAAGACCTGGTGCACGTCGACGATATTGGGGTGGACCAGGCGGGCATGGTTGCGGGCTTCCTGAATGAACAGGTCGATGATCGCGCGCAGGTCGTCCTTGAAGGCCGGATCATTGGGTTCGACCAGGTCACCGTTGCGGCGACACAGAGCACCCGGATAGCATTCCTTGATGACCACATCGCGTTCCAGGCTGTCACGCGCCAAATACGTGATGCCGAACCCGCCATTGCTGAGGAAGCGAAGAATTTCGTACTGACCTCGCAGCAGTTTCGCGCCCGGTTGCAGACCTTGAATTTGAGGTTCGTCGTGCGATGCACCGACAGCCTGGTTGTGGTTCATTTCTTCCCGCCCATCATTCAAAAAACTTGCGGCCAAAATAACCGGGCAATCAGCCCGCGAACTCACAACCAACACAACCGCAGGACACTTGAGAACGGTTAGACGTTTCAAATTTGACTTTAATGGGGCCGCCTCGTGGCTTCACTGAGAACGGCTTCGGACGCAGATCAATATATTGATTCCGACACCAGTGGAACGCATATATGTAGTGTCGCCCGGCGAACAAAAAGGATTCAGTCCCGGCGCCAGACGACCCATGGTCCACGGATTCGAAACAATGGAATCATGATTCCAGTGTTAACGATTCGCCGCGCCGCGGCTCAATCTCTGCGGGAATGACTCAGGTTCCGGTCTTCGGAGGGGCCGAAGCGACGGTGCTGCCGGCCCAGGCCAGGTTGTCGCTGAGCTGCGCCAGTATGCTGATCGCATCCTTGAGTGGCCCTTCGCCGCTCTCGAATTGAAGCAGCAGAAGCAGGTCGGTGGCTTTTTCGAACTCGCCCGGAATCCAGTCGGCTTCGGGATCGATCTCGGACCCGTTTTCCAGCCGTTCAGCAAAATCCTCGACAATTTCCTGACAGCTTTGCAGGAAGGCGGCCGGTTCGATGTCCGAACTGTCGCGCAGGTCTTCGTAAATGCTGGCGATCGCCGCCAGCCAGTCTTCGAGGATCGGGTTGTCCAACGGCGGCAGCGCAGATTCCAGACTGGGCTGAACCGTTCTGGTGTCCGAGGCTGCGGGTTCGCCCGCGCCGGTCAAGGTCTCCAAGAACGGCAGGAAATCCGCGGCAAGGTCCTGCCGCGCGGCCACCAGATCCGTCCGGCGGCGATGCGACGCAATTTCAAGCACCTTCTCCGCAAGGTTCTGACCGCCGCAGGTTTCCCACAGGGCGAAGTCCGGTTCCGGCTCTTGCGCCATGGCGCGAACGGCAACCGGTGTCCCGATCGGTACGATCGCGCGGAACATGCCCGACTTCTCCTTCTCCAACCGCGACAGAACGCGATCGAGGGCGTCGCGGACAGGCGGCAGATCGGTGTGAGTGACGGCCAGCAAGCTGTTGTCGCGCAGATTTTGTGGGACTTGTGCCCACAAATGGCGCTCGGTTTCACGCCAAGCGTTGGTTCCGTTCGTGCACCAGATGGCGCAATCGACGAATTTCAACAGATCGAGCGTTTGCTTGTAAGTGTCATCCAGCGCACCCGAGCCGGGCAGGTCGAACAACGAGATTTCGCGCAGGGCAGGGGTGTTCAGCCCCACCGAGATAAAATCAGGATTGTCGGCCGCGGCCTTTTCCAGCGCGATGCCGGAATAAACCTTTGGCTCGCGGTCCCACCACCCAACGGTCGTTTCAGGCGTGTCCGCATAGGTGACAATCACCAAAGGCAATTTCAGATGTTGCGGACCCGTGGGCAGGATGTCAGCTCCGGCGAGCATGTTGGCAAGACTGGACTTCCCGGCGCCGAATTCTCCGGCAAAACCGATTGAGACTGCGTTTGACAACCGCTCGGCGTGGGACTGTGCCCGCGCGCGCATGTCGTCCAACTCGGGCGTGGACGGAAGGCGCTCGGTTGCGGTCAGAAAGCGATCAAGCTGACGCACTTCCGTCTCGGTTCCGGGAAATTCAATCACTCGGCGGCCTCCGCTTGTCGTTCGTCGCTGTGTTCAGCGCCAAAGGTCGATTGCAATTCGTCCGCGATCCGGCGTGCGCGGTCGAAATCGACCTGCGCCTGGGTGCGCTCGCATGTCTCGCCCGTCGCGGTGCGGTTTTCAAGATGCCCGGCGAGCAGGGCCAGGAAATGGTCCAGAGCGGTGTTCAGTCGCTCCAGCAGGTTCTCACGCGCGGTATCGATCAGATCATCTCCGATCATCTCGAATTCCTGCACGATCATACGTTCGGC
Source organism: Ruegeria sp. CRTD044 (assembly GCF_059613485.1). Taxonomy (NCBI): domain Bacteria; kingdom Pseudomonadati; phylum Pseudomonadota; class Alphaproteobacteria; order Rhodobacterales; family Roseobacteraceae; genus Ruegeria; species Ruegeria sp. CRTD044. Next base: position 266,357 of record NZ_JBXWSP010000011.1, read on the forward strand.
GCGAGAGACGACGGATTTCCGCGAAATCAGACGCGACAACCAGTTCACACGCAACTCGACCGTAATCCCCCGGGTCAGAGCGGTGGTGTCCGGACGGAACCAACGCACGGCACTGGTGTTCATACGGCTGTCGGTCGGCTCCTGCCAGCCCGGCAGGGACCGCAGGGACGCGTTGGCCTGCATATCGATGGCATAGAGTTCGCTGAGCATCCGCTGGCGAATGACCTGAGTCGCACCCTGGACCAGTTCGCGCATGCGTTCGCGCAACGGCGTAAAGTTCAGTTCGGTTGCACCACCTTTGGCAAGCAACGGGGATTGCCCGTCGGGACCGCGCACAACCGATACGACGGCTTCGGCCACGGTGTCATCCATCACACCGCGCAGGTTTGCCAGAACATCATCCATGTCCCGAGTGATTTCTGCGGTATTGTCCGATACCAGCTTGCGCAACTCGGCGAGGGTCTTGTCATTCTCGCCAGCCGCGTCGTCCGAAGGTTGGCCATCCTCTTCCAGAGCGCGGAGGCGGGCCTTGCTGCGCTCCAGCTCGCCCTGGGCAAAGCCGTTCAGATGTTGCCACGCCATACGCAGTTGTTCGTTGCGCGGGCCATCAGTCAGCGCGGTGGTGACATGTCGGCGCAGGTCGGGCAAGCCCGAGGCGATCATCGCAGCATACCGCAGAACCGCCTCGCGGCTGATGGGGCCGGGGCCGCGTTTGATTTCTTCGACGCCCGCAAGGTACTGCTTCATCTGTTCGGGATGCGCCCGCAGCCAGGCGAGGATGTGATCGTGGTTGACGCCGGTTTCGTCCCCGGTCAGTGCGTAATGCGCCCACTGAGCGCTGCCCATCAGAACGTCGATGCTGGACTTCCCCAGCGCCTTTTCCAACCCGTCCAAAACGTCGGCGCGCACTTTCGCCGCGTCTTCCGCACCGCCGCCCAATTCGTCGACCCGGTTGATGAAGACCACGATCTGACCCAGCTCAAGCGCCTGCATCAGCCGGAACAGTTTCAAATCGGCGCGCGACAGGGCCTGGTGCGCGGACAGAACCACGACGAAAAAGTCGGATTCCTTGAGGTACTGGCGCGAGATCTCTTCGCGGATCAACAGCGGATCATTGACGCCGGGCGTGTCGGTCACGGTCAGCGGGAACGGGAAGTGGCCCAGATCGAAATACACCTCGGCCTTGCGGGTGATGTCGCTGTACAAACCCCGGTCCGAGCCCGGATCATGTTCGGCTTCGTCGGTCGGATCATCCCCGGCACAGACATAACGGGCAAGATCATCCGACGTCAGTTCTTCGAGGTCGTGATGCTGACCCATCAACTGTTCGAAACTGTCACCCAGGCGCAGACGAGCGCGGGTCTTCATCGCCTCGACCTGCTCCTCGATCATCTCGCGCTTATAGCTGTCCTCATCGTCGGGGAACATGTTGCGCAGTTCTTCGCCTTCGGCGATCAGCGCCTGCCATTGGCGGTTGTCGAAGAAATGGAATTCGGCCCCAGATGTGCGCCCGGAGGGATGTCCGAAATGCATGTCGGTGATCACGGTTGTCCACGGGTTCACGTCCGACGGCAGGAATTCTGCCTGTCCCGTAAAGCCGTTGATCAGGCGGGACTTCCCGGCCTTGATCTGCCCGACGAATGCAATCGACGGTTTCAGGCCGCTGAGATCGTCAACGATGCGAGAGATGAACTGACAGGTCTCGTCATTGCTCACCTCTTTCATTTCGCTGGCGATCCGGATCAATTCCCGGCGGTTGGTTTCACTCATAACACTACCCTAAAAACTGGTACCCAAGATTTGCTTCAAACTTAACTTCAACTGTCGCGAAAGCGGTGCCATCAGACCGACTCCCGCAGAGATTTCCACAGGTTGACGACGGCACCCAGCTTGCGCGCGTCATGTACGGCGGCGGCTGTTTTGCGACCATCCCGGACCAGAGCGACACCCGCGCCCTTGCCACCTGACGGCCGCATGACGATCAGTTGCGGCTGCTCGAGCAGCCCGGCATTGTCCGCATCCCATCCCGCCAGATCCTGTGCGAACCGGGTCAACAGATCATCCGAAGGGTGAAGAGGCTGGCCATCTGCGCACACGCCATCGAACTGTTGGGTCGCACCCTCCGCACTTGTCAGCAGGCGTCCCATGGCGAACCGCTCGGCGCCGTCGAAGAAAGCCGCGGCTACACTGGGTTCTGCACCTTCAGCGCTGTCCTGTTCTTTCGTGTCCTCGACGGGGTCCGGGACAACCGAAACCCGCGGCTCTGACGGCAGGACGATTTCGGAACAGGCTTTCTGCATTTCGCTGAACGTGATACCGACGTCATCCGCCTCCAGCGGCCCGTCCGGTTTCAGAGACACCACTTCGATCGGAGGAGCGGTCGCGGCCAGGTCGGACACGAGCCGCGCCAGCTTTTCGATCAGCGCTTCGCGCGGTTCGGTTTCGAAATCCGGAAGGGTGCCGGTGCTTGCCGAATAAACATCCGTGATCCGTGAGCTGTTCACCTCGATCGCCAGGATCGTTCCGTTCTGGGCGTTGAACTCCAAACGTCTTGGCAGAACCGTTCCGCGGATCAGTTTCAGAATACTGGCCCGCCGGGCCTCGGCCGTGTCCCCGGTCAACCGAACGGCCGGCGACAAACGGGGCGTCGCGGACCGCCCGATGTTTTCGAGCATGTCGATTATGTCTGTCGCCATCATGCCGTGACCCCCTCTGGTCCCGTCTAAACTGCGGCCGCTACCGGCCCCAGGCTGAGATGTGATTTCGTAAGCGTCAGCCCGATATTCGCGCTGTCGCGGCAGATGTAGCAGACCACGTGTTCCGGATAGGCCCGGGTCCGCATGAAGATGTGCAGCCGGTCGTTCGAGAACACCGAGATTTCCCCAAATCCCGGGTTCTCCGGATCCTGTAATCCGGCCGAGGCCAACAGCGCTTCGAATGCTTGAACGCCTCGGCCCTGAAACAGGTTTGCCACTGCAACGGCGAGGGTTTCCAAGGCTGTGCCATCCTCGGTCTCGGTTGCCGACATGCCCAGAAGCATGCCCGTTTCCATGTCGACATATCCCGCTGCGATGCAGTCGGGAATGGTCTCCATGGCGGTGGTTAATGCGGCGTCAATCGTCATCTAAAGCTCTGTTATCCCTTATTAAGCCCAAAGGCGCAGCGGTTTGAAACCGTCGCGCCGCTGAGTAGCATTGCCGTTCGGGACGGGAAACGGTCTATCGTTTCCCAAGTGTCCCTTGAGGCCCGGTTACAACACATGCCACTCCGCCCTGTCTTTCGGATTTGGCACGGGTTGAATCGTATCCTGTTCGTCGTGCCCGGTGTGCTCGTGAGCGATCTTGTCGAACTCCTCAAGAAAGGCCTGGAACACGGCGTGCAGCCCGTCCACGTCTTGGGGAATATCTTCGCTGGTCGCGATTTCCCGCCACATCGCCGCTGCGCTGAGCGGAGCTCCTGCCGGCACGCTCAAAAGGTGTTCCAGCGAGGTTTCGCCTTCACCGACCTGCTCACAGGGCGCTTCGGCTTCCCGTTCTTCAGGGGTTTGTGCCGCGACCAGGCCGTTCGATTCCGGCTCAGGCTCATAGGTCGTGGCATCGTCACCCTGTTGCTGAGACAAAAGCGAAGCGATGGACGAGACCGAGTCCTCGACGCTGGGTCCCGGGGTCTCGTCCTGTTCGTCCGTTACCGGCGCGGGGGTCTCGCCAACCAAACGTTCGGACAGCGTGGCCAGCAGATCTTCGTCCTGGGCACCCTGCTCGGTGGTCTGGTCATCGGTATCTGCGACCAGCATTTCGTCGTCCTCGACATCGAGCCTATCGTCATCGATCTCGTCAAAGTCTTCGTCGTCCAGCTGAGCCACCGCTGTCGAAGCTGCCGCGACGCTGAGCCGATCCTCATTCTCGTCCCGGAACAAGGCCCGCAAATCGTCATCGGGCACCGGCGTCATTTCGGCGCGCAAACGGTCGGCGTCATCCGGGTTGATCCGTTCGCGTTCGGTCGACTCGCCGCGGCGCTCCACCCGGGCCGGTCGAACCGGGAAGGTTGCGATCACATCGTCCGAGTTCCGGACCGCTTCGAATCCATCATCCTGATCCAGCGGGTTGGTCAACTTGAAAGGCGCGGGCTCTTCCGCTGCGGTCTGGCGATCGGATCGTTCGGGCCGCACCGGTTGTACCGGGGGCGTGCCGGCGAGGCTCTTGTCGATCTGGTAGCGGGCGAGCTTTTCCGCACGGCTGTCCATGATCTGCTCGGTGATCTCAAGAAAGCTGTCAATCATCTTGCCGCCGCCGCTGCGCGACCACAGCTCGGCGTCGCCCGTTTTGTCACGCGCGATGATCGCGTCACGGGCGGAAAACAGGATTGTCCGATTGAACAGGTGCCCCGCTTCGCGGTTAATGCGGCGCAACACTTTCTGGCGGTCTTTCAGATCCAATGCGTCCGCGCGCGTGACCAACAGAAGCGAGTTGTGCTGAAGCCGTTCAGGCAACGAAACCCACGTGGCGCGTTCGGTCTCGCGCCAGGCTTGGGTCGAGTGGGTACACCACAGCACCCCGTTGGCCTGACCCACCGCACGGCGCCAGACATCGGCCTGGATTTTGGGGTCTGAAATGCCGGGCGTGTCGATCAGGTCGACGGCCTCGAGAATGTCCGCTTCAAGATAGATGCGGATGAACTGCGCGTCGTTGACGCCCACCTTGTCCAATTCGTCCAAACCAATCGGAGAAGTGGTCCCGTTATGGCGCTGGACGTAAGCGGGTTTGTTGCCCCAACTGAACCAGACCGGCGGCAGCTGGGTGGCCGTCACCTGCGTCGGTAGGGCCTGCTTGCGCAGCAGGAAGTTCATGAGCGTGGACTTGCCTGCGCTGAACTCTCCCATCAGCGCAAAAACTGGTTTGCGGCGGGACCACTGCTCGATGCGTTCCCATGCCCGAGGAGAGACGAAGCGGATTTGTGAATCTTTTGCCATGGCTTTCTTACGCTGCTTCGTTGCTGAGGTCTTTGAGGATATCGCCGAGGATTTCGTCACGAGATTTCTTCGGCTCGAGCCCGGCCATCAGGTCCGGGGAGGTGCCCGGTGCCTTCTCGGCCGATTGCGAGATGCTCAGAAGGGTTTCCTGCTGCTCGCGCATGAAATCCGACAGGACGGCCCGAACATTTTCCAGAACGGCTGCGATCTGGGTTTCTTCAAGGTCCTTGGTGATCGAATTGGCTTCTGATGCGATAAGGCGGGTGTAGTCCGCCGCATAGGCTTCAAACCCTTTGCGGCGTTGCCACCAGCGTCGCCACCATGTGCTTTGAAGGTCCAGGGCGATCGTTCGGCCAATGCCCAATGGAGGCGGTACGCGCGGCACAATGGGCGCCTCGATGCTGAATTCGCCCAAGTGGTTACCCAGAAGCTTCTGATACAGGGCCTCGACATCCGCGGCGGCTGCGGAATACAGCGCGCCGGCTTCCTTGCGCATTGCGCGGGCAAAACTGAAATAGGCGGCCTTCTGCAGGGTACGAAGCCCGGCCGGGTCGTATTGCCAGGTGCCCTGTTCGCCGTTCTGCTCGAGATGCGCGATCAACGAGTCGGTAGCACGTTTGACGAAGTTTGCCTCGGCCGATGCCAGACGTTCCAACACCTTGTCGCGCAGGGATGTCGTCAGGGCAGCAGCTTTCTTGTCATATTCGGCCGCGACAGTGGCGATCGCATCTTCGGGTGACACGCCGTCCAGATCGCGAACAACACCGCCTCCGCCGGACAGGCTCTTGGCGACCGAGGTGGCGCGAATCTGACTTGCGATGTTGCGGGCGCGGTGACGGACCCGATCCAGAAGACGCGTGCCTGCGCCTTGGGCGATCCGTTCGTTCATGGCCAACAGCAGGTCAGGCAGACCAGAAAGGGCCCAGATCTTGTCTAGCGATGCGGCCTGATCACCAAAACCGGCGGCCAGATAGAACGTGTTGAGGGCCTGGCGGGAATCGTCGGTGAGAATATCGGGGTTGCCGGTCAGTGCAGCCTCGGCCCACAACGCACTTCCGAAAACGACACTGGTGCTTGTGTCGATGCCATTTTGCTTGAGCGTGTCCTGAATGCGGTCGCGAATTTCGGGGACTTGCTTGACCGGGTCGGTCAGTTCGTCGATCCGATTGACGAACAGGACGATCTGCCGGTTCTCGAACTGCGCGATAATCCGCATCAGCGCCATGTCCATCGTGGTCAGCGCCTGACTTGCCGCCAAGACCACGACGCAGACTTCCGATCCGCGCAGGCTGCGCAGAGTGATCTGTTCGCGCACCATGAACGTGTCGTTGACGCCCGGCGTGTCGCACAGTTTCAGCGCGATCGGGTACTGCGGAATGTCCATATACAATTCCGCGGCTTTGGTCACGTCGGCGAACCGGCCCGTTTTCGGATTGATGTCCGGATCGTCTTCGTCACCCAGGCAGACATAGCGCTGGATCAGCTCTTCGTCGAAATAGTCATACTGGTGGCTTTGGCCCAGGATCAGGTCGAAGTGCTTGCCAAGGCGTTCCTCGGACTTGGCCTTCATCTGCGCGATCTGACGACGGATGTCTTCCATTTCGTCGTCGGCGCCTGCGCGATTGGCCAGTTCGCCCAAACGGCCACCGCCGACCATCAGATTGTCCCACTCTTCCTGCTCGAAGAAGGTGAACTTGGATCTGTACTCACCGGGCATGCGGGTGTTGATGTTCAGCGTGGTCACAACTGAGGTCCACGGGTTCACATCCGACGGCAGCAGACCAGGCCGACCGGCCAGAATGTTGACGATCGAAGATTTGCCCGCCTTCACCTGGCCGACGAAAGTGACGCTGGCGGTGAAGTTTTCCATACGGGTCTTGAGCGTGGTCAGCCGCGCAGTCGAGCGCGCATCCGCCACCTCTGTCAGTTGGTCGATCTGTGTCGTCAGTGCGGACATGGCTTCCGACATCGGCGCCAATGCCTCGTTTCCTACGGACAAAAGGTGGTCGTTGCGGGCCATGTTCAGCCTCCGGTTCCGGTTGCAGCGATTTGGGTATGCCCGGATTCCGTCAAACTGGCAGGCGCCATGCCTGAAAAGCTGTCGATCCGGGCGATCAGTTCGAGAGCGTTGCCCAGCATCTCGGCCTCGGTTCCGGGCGAGATGGTATCGAAGGCACGCGAATCGGCCAGCACTTCGATCGAGCTGAAGCGGGTTCCATTGTCCAGGCGCGCGACCCGACGTCCGGTCGGGAACCCATTGGATTTGGCCGATGGAAGGGGCATTCGCGCATTAGCCAACAGGTATTCGTTGCCCTCATGTGTCTTCAGGGCGATGCCGAAACCCGTGTTCGGGAATTGCTGGTTGAGGTTTTTGAGCTCGCCGACAAAGCTTTCTCTTGCAAGAAAGACGACGTCTTGCTCGGTGGCAGCGGAGTTGATCTGTTCGGTCACGACTGAGACCCTTGTACTGGAGTTGAGCAAAAAACTCGTACGGTGCCAAAAAGGCGAAAAAGACTCATTAACTCCTTGGTAGACAGAATTACCTTCATCACGGTGTTATTTTGACGTGATTGAGATATTTTGGCGTTTGAAATGTGGCGCAATTATGGTGGTCGTTGCATGACAATGCCGCAACTTCAGGATGTATTGATCAAGACAGACAAGACCGCTGGGTATGAATTCGGGGTGTGTTTTTGCGTGCAATTTGGGTTGTCGTGATGATCTCGATCGATGGATAAATATTAGAAAAATATACGAAAAATAGGAAGGCGAATCGAAGGCTGAGTGCGCGTCTCGGCAGAAGGAGGAGGGACCGCATTGCTTTGGGCGCAGGGTGGGGTTGATAACGGTGGTCTAGGCGCCCCCATGCGATCCACAACGTCAGCGAGAATTTGGTAATTTTCGAAAATTTGGGAATGTGTCCAAAAACAGAACAATTATGGCGTTTTGTTTCGTTCCGAAAACGACGGGTCTCAGCGTTATGAATTCCATTTGGCGTTAAAAATAAACCGGGAAGCCGGATGCCACACATTCTTGCGCCGTTGCGCGGGTCGATCTTCCCCTCGCCTTGGTCATTTCCATTGTTTCCCAACGGGGGTCAATATTCCGCCGCAGACGGCAAGATTCCCTCTCGCGCTTGTCCAAAAGGTTTGTTATCAGCCCTTCCATTCGGCGCGTCGGCGCCGTGTTGCGGGTGTGGCGAAATTGGTAGACGCACCAGATTTAGGTTCTGGCGCCGCAAGGCGTGGGGGTTCAAGTCCCTCCACCCGCACCACTTGTTCCAAGAGCGACCGTTGAATCAAACGTCTCGGCCGCGTTTTCGCATCAAACGGTCTTTTTCGGGTCAATCGAACCGAAGATATGGCGAGACAATGCAAGCTCATCTTCAAGGCTGGCAAACTGTTCGTTGCCGCCGTTGTGCAGGTGGGTGATTTCACCGAGCAGCACTCTTTCAGGGTCGGCGTAGAAGTCGATGCGGACAAAGTCGAAGGGTTTGGACAGTTTGGCGGCGGCTTGCAGCATCTCATCAAGTCTGTCGGGCCGTGGTGGCTGGGGGCGATCTTGCACTGCAGGGCTTAGCGGAATCGGCAATTCTGTCCAATCCGTGTCGAATAGTACGCGGTAGAACTCGTGGTGGCGGTCGTTTGCGTACAATATGCAGCGCGGCTCCCCGCGCCAGCAGAAAACCTTGTAGTCGTTGACGGGCTGTCCGGCAAAAAGCATCGGCTCAACGATGAGCTTTCCCTGCAGGTCTCTGTAGTTCCTCTCGCGATATTGGTAATAGTAGTTCTCGGCCAGCTGAGACTTCATCAACGATCGGTCGGGCGTATCGCCGGGGAACAGGAAATGAATGCCTCCGCAGCCTTGAGTCGGTTTGACCACGCAAGGGGTAGGAAACTCGTAGTTGTCGATCTCTGCCTCGGTTCGCAGAACGGCCAAAGTCGGAACGACATGGTCAGCACCGATCAGCGGGATGGCGAATTCCTTGACCAATTCCTTGTCAGATGTAGCGACCCGATCCGGCCGGACCATGGCATCGGTTGTTTTCAATCGGTACAGCACGTCATTGAAAATCATCTTGGAGCTGGGAAAGCGGTCATGCTGAACGAAGAACCAGTACCAGAGTGCAAGCTTGTCGCCCCAATCGTTGTAGGGGGCGTAGCGCACCGGGTATCGGAACAGATCGAGTATGAGGCGTCGACGAAGTCTGCGAAGAAGGTGTGTCATGGTGATTTCATTTATTGAGGTGCTGGGCGGCCTTTCCCGTGTTGGCCAAGCTCTTCGATCGAGATTTTCTTGTGGCCACCGGTCGGCTGGATCGGGCCGAGCCTGCGAATATTGCGTTCCGGATTGAGAAAAACGGTAGTCGCTTGGGTGTATGTGTTGATTGGCGTGAACCCACAGAAATCAACCCGCCACCAACCCAGCGCGTGTTCCAGGCGCGAGATCGTCTCCGGGTACCAATCTGAATTGTCGAACACTATGAGGGCTGGTTTCGCGCGTCCTGCCCCGATCTCGGCGGTAACAAAGTCGACACAAGGTACGCGGTGCGTTCCGTCTATCACCACCAGATCCGCATCGTTGATTTCAGGGCGCTCTGCATACTCTTTGGCTTCGGTCGCGTGATGTATCGCAAAGCCATCCAGTCCGGCCAAACGCTGCGAAGTGATTTCGAACCACTCCCTGTCATGTTCGATGGCCGTCACCACCGCCCCGCGGGACGCAAAAAAGGCCGAGGAGTTTCCGCTTCCATATTCGAACACACTCAGCCCGGACAACTCGAGGCCATCCAGAAATTCGATAGCCGGATAGCAATACCATGGAATCTCGGCCCCTTGGGCATCAACCGGCCGGCCTTCGACCAAAGAGCGATAGTGGCCGAATGTGTCGCTGAGCAGGCGATAGACTTTCGTTTCTTCACGTTGCTTTTTGGACAAAAACAGTTTCAACGACTTCCAGCCAAAATTCGTGAGCATCGGGTCCTCCGGGTTGGTTGTACTTGGCCTAAAGTCTCGAAGGGATCGATGCAACAGGCCTTGGCCGCGGGGCTTTGCCGACTGGCTACAAAGATGCCGCCGCGCGGCTGGCTTGATCATAATGGCCGGACAGGGCGCGCAGGTCGCGGGCCAGGTCCCTCAGATCCGGGCCCGACAGGTCGGTGGCTGACAGCCCTTCCAGCAGGCACTGCTGGCGAACTTTCCGGTAGGCGTCGCATAGCTCCACGCCCTCGGGTGAGGTGCGGTAGAACACCTCTTTGCCGCGCTTTTCCGACGTCAGAAGACCGGCCTTCAGCAGTTTCCGCAGGGCGTAGTTCACGGTGTGGCTGTCCTCGATGTTCAGAAGAAAGCAGATGTCCGTCAAGCGCTTGTCGCGGCCGCGGTGATTGACATTGTGCAGGATCAGGATGTCGAGCGGTCCCAGATCGGCCTGACCAGCTGCGGCCATGCAGCGGGTCATCCAGCGGGAGAACGCGTTGTAGACAATGATCAGGCCGAATTCGAGTTCGGACAGTTCCCAGCCTTCGCCCTCGGCCAAGTGGCGAGAGGAAACGATGCGGCGCGTGTCGGGGGAAGAATCGGTCATGTTGCGGCCTTTTGATCTGCAAAACGCTGAGAAATTATCAGTGTTTTGGCATGGAGTGCGTGTGTTTTCAACGTGCTGACCTTTGGACTCTGCAGCGTTTCGGTCAAAACGATAACAAAACGTTGACAAATCGCAAACGTTGAGTCAGCTTCTGCGAGTACTCAAGCAGGGAGAGCCAAAATGAAACTGATGAAGATTGCCGGTGGCGCGGTTGCCGCGCTGGCCGGGTTGGCCATGCAGGTGCAGGCCGAGACCTGGGACATGCCGACGCCCTATCCGGATGCCACCTTCCATACCGTGAACATCCACGATTTCGCCAAGGACGTGGCCGCGGCCACCGACGGCGCCCTTGAAATCAAGGTCCATTCCGCAGGGTCGCTGTTCAAGCACCCCGAGATCAGCAAGGCAGTCCGCAGCGGCCAGGTGCCCGTCGGAGAGTTCTTCCTGTCGCTGCTGGCCAATGACAACCCGGCCTTCGGCGCGGATTCGCTGCCATTCCTGGCCACCAACTATGACGACGCCCAAAAGCTTTGGGCGGCACAGAAAGACGTGATAAACGGTCTGCTGGACGAGCAGGGCATGATGGTGCTGTACGCCGTGCCGTGGCCACCGCAGGGCTTGTACACGACCAAGGAAATCAACAGCGTGGATGACTTGGCGGGCCTGAAGTTCCGAACCTACAACGCTACGCTGGAAGAATTCGCCAACCTTGCGGGGGCCGCACCCACGCAGGTCGAGGTTCCGGACATTCCGCAGGCCTTCAGCACCGGCCGGGTCGAAGCGATGATCACCTCGCCCTCGACCGGGGTGAACTCGAAGGCGTGGGACTTCCTGACCCATTACACAGACATCCAGGCCTGGATTCCCAAGAACGTGGTCGTGGTGAACAAGCGCGCCTTCCGCCGTCTGGATGACGCGACTCAAGCCGCCGTGTTGGAGGCCGCCGCCGCCGCCGAAGCCCGCGGCTGGGAGATGAGCCAGGCCGAGACCGCCAAGCAGACCGCGGTTCTGCAGGAAAACGGCATCACCGTGGTGCAGCCGTCCGAAGAGCTGATGGCCGGCCTGCGCGCGATCGGTGCGCAGATGCTCGAGAACTGGACCGCCGAAGCCGGCGACTCGGGCGCTGCGTTGCTGCAGGCCTATCAGCAGTAAACGATCCGACCCGGCCGGGTGCCAAACGTCCGGCCGGGTTCGACAACAAGGGGAGGGGATAGCGATGCTGCGGTGCAGTCTTGATTTCATCTATCGTGCGGCCGGCGGATTGGCGGCGCTGTTCATTCTGGCCATCGTCGTGCTGGTCTTTGCGCAGGTCGGGTTGAACCTGGCCGACAAGATCTGGGCCGCGCTGACCGGGCAGGGCGTGGGTCTGACCATCCCGTCCTATGCCGACTTCACCGGTTTTTTTCTGGCCGCATCCAGCTTTCTGGCGCTGGCCTATGCGCTGCGCGCCGGCGGGCATATCCGGGTGACGCTGCTGATCGGGCGAATGCCCAAGGGGCAGCGCCGCTTGACCGAGATCTGTGTGGTGACGATTGCCCTGGCCATGAGCGCCTTTGCCACCTGGTATCTGGGCCTGCTGGTGTTGGAATCTCTGGAATATGGCGACCGCAGCCCCGGCATGGTGTCGGTGCCGTTGTGGATCGTGCAGATGCCGGTCCTGCTGGGGCTGGCCATCCTGACACTTGCCCTGATCGACGAGCTGGTCGGTCTGCTAGCGGGCCGCGCGCCCAGCTGGGACGGCAAGGGCGAAAACCTTCTGAGCGAATAGGGCCAGCAGATGTCGATTGCCACGCTTTCCATCATTCTTCTTGTTCTGCTGTTCGCCTTTCTGGGGTCTGGCCTTTGGGTGGCGTTTTCGCTGCTGGGGGTCGGGATCGCGGCGATGGCGCTGTTCTCCGATGCGCCGCTGGGGCTGGTCATGGCCACAACCTTGTGGGGGCACAGCAACTCCTGGGCTTTGGCGGCACTGCCGCTGTTCATCTGGATGGGCGAGATCCTGTTCCGCTCGCGCCTGTCCGAAGACATGTTTACAGGCCTGTCGCCCTGGATGAACCGGCTGCCGGGGCAGTTGCTGCATGTGAACGTCTTTGCCTGCGGGATCTTTGCGGCTGTGTCGGGGTCTTCGGCGGCCACCGCAGCCACCATCGGCAAACTGTCGATCCCGGAACTCTCGCGCCGCGGCTATCCCGAGAAGATGATCATCGGCACGCTGGCCGGCTCGGCCACGCTGGGCCTGCTGATCCCGCCGTCGATCATCCTGATCGTCTATGGCGTGGCGACCGAGCAATCCATCGCCCGCCTGTTCGTGGCCGGAGTTCTGCCGGGACTGCTGTTGGTGGGGCTGTTCGTGGGCTATGTCGCAATCTGGGCGCTGATCAACCGCGCCAACCTGCCCACCGAGGACATCCGCGCGAGTTTCGTGGAAAAACTGCGCCGTTCGCGCCGACTGGTGCCGGTGATCCTGCTGATCGTCGGTGTGATCGGCTCGATCTATGCCGGGATCGCCTCGCCCACCGATGCGGCCGCCGTGGGCGTGGTGCTGGCGCTGATGCTGTCCTGGCGCGAGGGCACATTGACCCGCGCAAGCTTCGTCGACGGGCTGATGGGGGCCACCGTGACCTCGTGCATGATCGCCTTCATTCTTGCAGGGGCCTCGTTCCTGACCGTGGCGATGGGCTTTACCGGCATCCCGCGCGTGCTGGCGGAATGGATCGGGTCGCTGGGCCTGTCCACCTTCACGCTGCTGGCGGCGCTGACCGTGTTCTTCGTGATCATGGGATGCTTCCTTGACGGCATCTCGGTTGTGGTGCTGACGGCGTCGGTCATCATGCCGATGGTGATGCAGGCGGGGATCGACCCGCTGTGGTTCGGCATCTTCCTGGTGATCGTGGTCGAGATGTCGCAGATCACCCCGCCCGTCGGTTTCAACCTGTTCGTGCTGCAATCACTGACCGGGCGCGACATCCTGCGGGTGGCCCATGCGGCGCTGCCGTTCTTCTTCCTGATGATCGTGGCGCTGGTGATCATCGTGGTTTTCCCCGGCATCGTGACCTATCTGCCGAACCAGATGTGACGGGGGCGATGCAGGATTTTCCGATCATACGAACCGCCGGGGTGGACGGGCTGCTGATCAGCTTTGCCGCCGCACTCAGCGAACCGGCCAACCGGGCTGCGCTGGCCTTTCGCGCCGCGCTCGAGGCGGAAAGCTGGGCAGGGGTCGAGGAAACCTCGTCCTCGCTGGTCTCGGCCTTCGTCCGGTTCGATCCGCTGCACATGTCGCATGCCGCGTTGCACCAGCAGGTGCAGGCGCTGCTGGACCAGCGCGACTGGTACGCGGCCGACTTGCCCGGCGGGCGCAGGTTCTGGCGGGTGCCCACCGTCTTCGGTACGGATTTGGCGCCGCAGCTGGGGCAGGCGGCGCAGGCGGCGGGCCTGTCCGAGGCCGAGGCGGTCCGGTCGCTTTCCCAGGCGCGGGTGCGGGTGCAAACCATCGGCTTTGCCCCCGGCCAGCCTTATCTGGGTGAATTGCCGCCCGCCTGGGACATCCCCAGGCAAAAAGAATTGACCCCGCGCGTGCCCGAAGGCGCGCTGGCGGTGGCGCTGCGGCAGCTTGTGCTGTTCTCGGTCACCACGCCGACCGGCTGGCAGCATGTGGGCCAGACCGCCATCCGTCTGTTCCAGCCGGATGTTCCCGAACCTTTCCTTTTGCGCCCCGGGGATGAGGTGCAGTTCACGCCCACCGACCCGGAAACGCTGGCGCGGATGCGCAGCGATCCGCGCGGCGGCGCCAGTTGCGAGGCGCTGGCATGAGCGCGCATCTGACCATTTTGCGCGCCGGGCCCGGCCTGACGGTGCAGGACATGGGGCGGCCCGGATATCTGGACATGGGCCTGTCGCGCGGCGGTGCAGTAGACCGCCTTGCCCTGGCCGAAGGCGCGGCGTTGCTGGGGCAGCCCGACAGTCTTGCCGCCGTGGAAATGGCCGGGATGGGCGGCGAGTTCCAGGCTGATCAGGACCTGCGCATCGCTCTGACAGGCGCCCGGATGCGGGCGCAGATCGATGGCGCGACCGCGGTCTGGAACGCCTCGCACCTGCTGCCTGCGGGCGCGCGGTTGAGCATCGGACCAGCCGTGGCCGGCAGCTATGGATATCTCAGCGTCGGCGGCGGGGTTCAGGGCGATCCGGTTCTGGGCGCTTGTTCGGCGCATCTGACGGCGGGGATCGGTGCTCTGCTGAAGGCAGGGGACCGGCTGGCGATCGGCCCGGACGCGGGCGGTGCAACCGGGATGACCTTCGACCCTGACGACCGGTTTTCGGGCGGGGAAATCCGCATCGTGGCCAGCTTCCAGACTGACCTGTTCGCCCCAGACGTTCTGGAGCGGCTGCAAGCCACCGCGTTCCGTCGGGACGCGCGCGCCAACCGCATGGGCGTGCGGCTGGAAAGCGACGGACCGGGTTTTCATGTCTCGGGCGGGCGCAGCGTGCTCTCGGAAACCATCGTGCCGGGTGACATCCAGGTCACCGGCGACGGCACGCCCTTCGTGCTGATGGCCGAATGCCAGACAACGGGCGGCTATCCCCGCATCGGCACCGTTCTGCCCTGCGACCTGCCCAAGGTGGCGCAGGCCCCGGCCGGGGCCGACCTGAGGTTCCGCTTCGTGTCGCTGGACGAAGCGGTGGCGGCCGAGCGCGCCGCCGCCCAGGCTCGCGCCGCGCTGCCCCGGGCGCTGCGCCCGCTGATCCGCGATCCGCGCAGCATGTCCGACCTTCTATCCTATCAACTGATCAGCGGCGCCATCGCCCGCGAAGAGGACGTTTTGTAGAAAAGGAGCCTGTGCCATGGCACATCAAGTCGATCTGAATGCCGATATGGGCGAAAGCTTTGGCCCCTGGAAAATGGGCGATGACGCGGCGCTGCTGAAGATCGTGACGTCGGCCAACGTGGCCTGCGGGATTCATGCGGGTGATTGGGACGTGATGGCCACGACGATGGCGCAGGCGGTCGAAAACGGCGTGGGCATCGGCGCGCATCCCGGCTTTGCCGATCTGCACGGCTTTGGGCGTCAGCGGATGCACTATCCCCTGCCGTCGCTGCAGAACCTGATCCGCTATCAGGTCGGCGCGGCGCAGGCGATGGCACGGGCGGCCGGAGGGCAGGTGCGTCATCTGAAATTGCACGGCGCGCTGGCCAACATGGCGTCCGAGGATCAGGCGATGGCGCGGGCGTGCTATGAGGCGGCGCTTTCGGTTGCCCCGGATCTGATCATCATGGTTCTGGCCGGAACCGCCCAGCAGCGCGCTGCTCGCGAACTGGGCTGTCCGGTGGCCTGCGAGATCTTTGCCGATCGCGCCTACAACGATGACGCCACGCTGGTCGACCGCAGCCTGCCCGGCGCGGTGATCCACGACCCTGATCGGGCCGCCGCGCGCATGGTCAAGATGGTCAAGGCCGGGGCGATCATCACCGAAAGCGGCAAGCATATCCCGACCCGCATCGACACGATCTGCCTGCACGGAGACACGCCGACGGCCGTTTCAATTGCGGCCGGTGTCCGCCGTGCCCTGCAGGAGAGCGGCGTGGAACTCAAGCAGTTCGCCGGTGGCCCTGCCTAGGCCTCTCGATTGACGCAGCTGTTCAATGCGTCTCGCGTTCGATGACGCTGGGGTCCAAAAAGATACTCTCTTCGGGACGGCCGGGATCGACCAGCCTACGCTCCAGCAGCGCGATGATCGCGTCAACGGCGGCGTCGATGGGGTTCCGGACTGTCGTCAGGCGGAATGTCGGCCATTTCGCCATGGCGATGTCGTCGAAACCAACAATCGCCAAATCGCCGGGAACGTTCAGAGACAGATCGCGCGCAGCCGATAGCGCCCCGATCGCCGTGGCGTCATTGGCGCAGACAAGCGCATCCAGAGAGGCGCGGGACAGCAGGCTGCGCGCGGCGCCGTATCCGCTGTCGACCGAGTAATCAGTCGGGTGTTCGGCCACGAGGTCAAGCCCCGCCCGATCCAGCGCCTGGAGAACCCCGGCGCGGCGCCGCGAAGACGAGTAGAACTCCTCGGGCCCGCTGAGAAACCCGAACCGGCGCCGTCCCCTGCTGATCAGCAAGTCGGTGATCATGGTCATGCCATCGGCATTGCGGCAGCAGACATTGTCGACACGGGGCCCTTGGACGGGACGGCCTGACGAGATCATCGGGATGCCGAAGCGCGCACATCTGTCCACGATTTCTTCGGACATGCTGCCGCCGCGCAGAATCAATGCGTCCAACGGATAGCGCAGCAGCTCTCGCAGCGCCTGATCCGTGTTGGCGCCGGTTCGGTCGATCAGAATGGGCCATTTCTTCAACCCGCTCAGGGCTTGGGCCAGTTCACCGACAAAGGCCGAGTCGTAGGGGCTGCGCATGTTGCCGACGAAGACGGCGACCAAATTTGATTGCCCGGCCTTGAGGCCAGCCGCCAGTGCATTCGGTTGATACCCTGTATCGGCCGCGATCTTCAGGATACGTCGACGCTTCTCGGAATCGACGTAGGCTCCGGGCGTGAAAGCGCGCGAAACAGCTGAACGCGAGACGCCCGCAAGGTCCGCAACGGTCTGGGCCGTTGCGCGCCGGGGGCGTTTTGCGTCCTTGTTTCTATCGCTACACATGCGGTTGGCGTTTCGCCTTTTCAGAGGGTTTCAACATTCTTGCAATGAATCGAATCTTTCATCAAACTGTCACGGTTGGAAGCTAGTGAACACGTGTGCACATTTTGCGAAAGGTGTCAGCCTTTTTCTGGATGTGAAATATGTCATCGGGGAAAATACCCCATAGTTTCCAGGGCTTTGGCCCGCCCGTAGGGGCGCAACATGAATCGGAGGAACTACATGATAAACGTCAAAACATGTGCTGCTGCTGCCGCGTTCGCGATGATGGCGAATACGGTCTCGGCCGAAGTCGAGATTACGTGGTGGCACGCCATGGGAGGAGCCCTGGGTGACACCGTCAACCAGATTGCCGAGGATTTCAACGCGTCCCAGGACGACTACAAGATCACGCCGGTTTTCAAGGGTACGTATGAAGAGACTCTGACTGCCGGCATCGCCGCATTCCGTGCGGGTGAACAGCCCAACGTCCTGCAGGTATTCGACGCCGGCGCCGCCACCGTGATTGGCGCCAAGGGCGCGACTGTTCCGGTTCAGGACCTGCTGGAGCAGAACGGCGTTGCGTTCGACATCGAGGACTATATCTCGGGTGTTCGCTACTTTTATGCCGACAGCGACGGCAAGATGATCGGGATGCCGTTCAACTCGTCCTCGCCCATCATGTATTACAACGTCGATGCGCTGGAAAAAGCGGGTGTGACGCCGCCGAAAACCTGGGAAGAGTTCCAGACCGTGACGGCCCCGGCGCTGAAAGAGGCCGGCTATATCGGCCTGTCGCAGTCGCATCTGCCCTGGATCTTCACCGAGAACTTCCATTCGCGCCACGACCTGCCGTTTGCCACCAACGACAACGGCTATGAAGGCGCTGACGGCACCAAGATTCTTGTCAACAACGACGCGATCAAGGCACATTTCAGCGCCGTCAAAGACTGGAAAGACAACGGGTTCTTCGAATGGTACGGCACCGGCTGGAGCGACAACCAGACCCCGTTCGAAGAAGGCAAGGTTGCCATCTGGCTGGGTTCGTCCGGTTCGTTCGGCGGCCTGTCCAAGAAGGATCTGCCGTTTGAGTTTTCGGCCACCTTCCTGCCCTATTGGGAGGCGGTGACCAAAGAGCCCAAGCAGACCTTCATCGGCGGCGCGGCCCTGTTCGCGATGGCCGGCAAGAGCGACGAGGAAAACAAGGCCACCGCGGCATTCTTCGAGTTCCTGACCAAGCCCGAAACCCAGTACATGTGGCACCGCGAGACCGGCTATGTTCCGATCACCACCGCCGCCTATGAAATGGCGAAGGGCGATGGTCACTATGACCGTGCCCCGGCGGCCGAGGTCGGCATCAAGCAGCTGTCGCTGCCTGCGGGTGAGAACACAAAGGGCTATCGCATGGGCTTCTACGTCCAGATCCGCGACGTGATGAACCGCGAATATGGCCGGATCCTGACTGGTGAAACCTCGGTCGAGGACGCCTTCAAGGCAATCGAGGACGAAGCCAACGGTCTGCTCGAACGTTTCGCAAAAACCCAGGGCTGATCCCACTCGCCAAGAAACGGGCGGTCGCAGAAGTGCGACCGTCCTCCCTTTTTCGGAGTTTTCATGAAACGCGCTGGTTTTTCCACTCGCTGGCTGCCGGTTCTACTGCTGTTGCCGCAGCTGTTGATCATCGCGGTCTTTTTCTACTGGCCTGCCGCTCACGCGGTGCAGTCTTCGTTCTTCCTTCAGGATCCGTTCGGGTTTGGGTCGACCTTCGTCGGGCTGGACAACTACAGCGACCTTGCCGGGAATTCCGAATACCTCAGCATTGCCTGGTTCACGGTGATCTTCACCGTTCTGGTGACCTTCTTTTCGCTGTCGATTGCGTTGTTGCTGGCGGTGAAGGCCGACAATGTGCTGCGCGGCGCCAAGACCTATCGCACGCTGCTGATGTGGGTCTATGCTGTGGCGCCGCCAGTGGCGGGTTTCATCGGCCTGATCCTGTTCAACCAGAGCTGGGGACCATTGACCGAACTGGCGCGTTCGATCGGGTGGGATTTCAAACTGGGCGTGAATTTCAATGACACCGCCACGGCGATGGTTATCGTTTCGGTCTGGAAACAGGTTCCGGTGAACTTCATCTTCTTTCTGTCTGGCCTGCAATCGATTCCGCGATCGGTGCGTGAGGCGGCTTTGATCGACAACCGCTCGTCCACGGGCCGGTTCTGGGACGTGACTTTCCCCCTGTTGGCGCCGACCGGGTTTTTCCTGCTGATCATCAATATCACCTACGCATTGTTTGATACTTTCGGTGTGATCGACACGATGGTGAAGGGTGAGCCGGGCAACAACCCGATGACGCTGGTCTACAAGGTTTACGTGGACGGCTTCCGAGGCAACGATCTGGGTGGCAGCTCGGCGCAGTCGGTTGTTCTGATGGTGCTGGTTCTGGCCTTGACGGTGTTCCAGTTCCGGCTGGTCGAACGCCGCATCCACTACACGTAAGGAGGGCAGACAATGACCGAAGCACATACCCCTGCGATGGCGTCCGCCACTTCACCCACCCAAACGCGAAAGCGCGGCATCCGACTGTCCACGATCCTTGATCACGCGATCCTGATCGTCGGCTCGTTGTTCATGATGCTGCCGCTGCTGATGATCTTCCAGATGACGACCGTTCCGGATGTCGAGGTTATCAAGACCGGACCCAGCCTGACGATCGGGGACCAACTTGCCCCCAACTTCCAGAAGGCAATGTTCGAGGCCTCGGGATTTTCCGGCCAGAACACGGGCATGAACATGCTCAAGAACTCGTTCATCCTGGGCATCGGTTTTGCCCTCGGCAAGATCATCATCGGCATGATGGCGGCCTATGCGATCGTGTATTTCCGTCTGCGCTTCGCCACGCTGGCCTTCTGGGTGATCTTCACCACGTTGTTGCTGCCGCTCGAGGTGCGCATTCTGCCCTCGTACGAAGTGGTGCAGAAACTGGGGATGCTGAACACCTATCAGGGCCTCATCATCCCGCTGATCGCCTCGGCCACGGCCACGTTCTTCTTCCGGCAATTCTTCCGCTCGGTCCCCGAAGAACTGGTCGAGGCCGCGCGTATCGATGGCGCCGGCCCGGTGAAATTCTTCATCGACATCCTGGTGCCGCTGTCGCGTACCATGATTGCGGCGATGTTCATCATCATGTTCGTGTTCGGGTGGAACCAGTACCTGTGGCCCACCATGATCACCACCGAAGAGGACATGTTCACCCTGGTGCGCGGGATCAAGCAGATCACGCAGGTGCTGGAGGGCAACCGCATTCCCGAATACGGCCGGGCCAACCTGCTGGCGATCATCGCCATCATCCCCCCGGTCATGGTCGTCATCTTTTTCCAAAGCTGGTTCGTCAAGGGCCTCACGGAATCCGACAAGTAAGGCAGAATCAATGGCTCAGGTATCCCTGAAGAACATCCGAAAAATCTATCCCAACGGCGCCGAGGCGCTGACCCCGTCCAGTTTCGACATCGGTGACGGCGAGTTCGTGGTTCTTGTCGGCCCGTCGGGCTGCGGCAAGTCCACACTGCTGCGCATGGTGGCCGGGCTGGAAGAAATCACCGAAGGCGAATTGACGATCAATGGCCGCGTCATGAATGATGTTGACCCGGCCGATCGCGATATCGCCATGGTGTTCCAGAACTATGCGCTGTACCCGCATATGACCGTGCGCAAGAATATCGCCTATGGTCTGAAAAATCGAAAGACGCCCAAGGACGAAATCGACCGCAAGGTGGCCGAAGCCGCTTCGATGCTGAACCTGAACGAATTTCTGGATCGAAAGCCCTCGCAGCTGTCGGGCGGTCAGCGCCAGCGGGTCGCCATGGGGCGGGCCATCGTGCGTGATCCGGCGCTGTTCCTGTTCGACGAGCCGCTGTCGAACCTGGATGCCAAGCTGCGCAACCAGATGCGCATCGAGATCAAGGCGTTGCAGAGGCGTCTGGGCGTGACCTCGATCTACGTCACCCATGACCAGGTCGAGGCGATGACCATGGCTGACCGCATCATTGTGATGAACGCGGGCCGGATCGAACAGATCGGCACCCCGGCCGAGATCTATCACCGCCCGGCCTCGACCTTCGTGGCCAGCTTCATGGGTGCTCCGCCGATGAATCTGATCGGCGCACGTCTGGAGGGAGGCCGCGTGATGATCAACGGCGACACGGTGCTTGCCACGGCCGAAGGGTCCGGCGCGGTGACTGTAGGTGTGCGGCCCGAAGATGTACTGATCGGGGCGGAGGGCTCGATCGCCTTTCACGTCGACATCATCGAAGAGCTTGGCGCGCACCGCCTGCTGCACGGGCGTCTGGCCGATCAGGAGTTCACGATCCACGTGGGCAAGGATGTCGAAGCCGCGCCCGGAGAAACGCGGATCGCACTCAAGCCCGATGCGATCAGCCTGTTCCACCCGGAAACCGGAAAAGCCCTGTGATCACGGACATCGTGTCGTCTTTGCCGCCGGTCTCGGGTGATGTTCGAGACCGCATATTGGCGGCGCCGCGAACGGCCGAGGCGCACCGCGCCCTGATGGCGCAGACACCGGCGATGAACGCGGTGCAACTGGGCGGAAACGCAACCCGGGACGTTCTGGGTGCGCGTTTCTCGGCTGCGGCTTGGAATGTGGAACGCTGCCTTTTCCCCGAAGAGAGCGCAGCCCACCTAGCGGCTGTGACTCCGGACATCGTTTTGCTGTCCGAGGTGGACCACGGTATGTCCCGTACCGGTCAACGTCACACGACGGCCGAAATGGCCGACAAGCTGGGTATGGCCTACGCTTTTGGGGTCGAGTTCCACGAACTGGATCTGGGCGGTCCGACCGAGCGCGCCTTTTGCAAGGATGATTTCAACACCCTCGGGTGGCATGGGAACGCGATTCTGTCCTCGGTTCCGTTCAAACGCGTGGCCATGATCCGTCTTGACGACCATGGCCACTGGTTTGCGGCCGAGTCCGGGGCGTCGGATCCGCAACAACCGCGGCTGGGTGGCCGAATGGCGATTGCTGCAGAAGTCGCGACCGAGAACGGGCCTGTATGCGTGGTCTCCACCCATCTGGAAAGCAATGCTGCGGCGGCGCATCGCCATATGCAGTTTCAGCTTCTGCTGGATGCGCTCGATGAGTTTGCGCCCGGGGTGCCGGTGCTGATCGGTGGCGATCTGAATACCGGCAACCACCTGCCACCGGATTTCGACTGGCGCCGGGAAACCCTGTTTGCTTTGGCGGAGCAGCGCGGCTTTTCCTGGGAGTTCACGACCGAAGGCCACACCACCCGGCCCAGCCTGATCACGCCGCACCCGGACCGGGTGATGAAGCTGGACTGGTTCGCCGGCAAGGGGCTGATCTGCCGCGACCGGGGTCTGCTTTCGTCGCTGACCGCTGACGCCAAGCCGCTCTCGGATCATGACTGTGTCTGGTGCGCGGTTGAAGTGCCTGACGCCGGGTGACTCCGGCCTGTCCGCGATATTTGGTCACGTGGCCAACGTCCCGATGAATTTCGGGGCGTTTTTTCGCGGTTCGACTGTGGAAAACGGTTTGGAAACCCCATAAGAACGAGGCCACCTATTCAACAGGCGGAAAACCAGTCCAGTGTTTGACCTCCCCGCGCAGCGCGCGCATCTTGCCGAGAAATTCGACCTGACCCCGTCGCCCGAGCTGGCCGCCAGCATGAGCGATATCTACGACCGCATGTCGCGTGTCGTCACGCCAGCGGATTGGGCGATCTACGCGCCCTATGTCAGGGCGATCAACGATCTGAAAGCCGAACGCAACGCGGTGATCCTGGGCCACAACTACATGACGCCCGAGATCTATCACGGCATTTCGGACTTCGTCGGCGACAGCCTGCAGCTGGCCATCAAGGCGACCGAGGTCGAGGCCGAGGTGATCGTGCAATGCGGCGTGCATTTCATGGCCGAGACCTCAAAGATCCTCAGCCCCGAAAAGACGGTTCTGATGCCCGACATGGAGGCCGGCTGTTCGCTGGCCGAGTCGATCACCGCCGAGGGCATCGCCGAGATGCGCCGCCGCTATCCCGGCGCGCCGGTCGTGTCCTATGTGAACACCACGGCCGAGGTGAAGGCGGCATCCGACATCTGCTGCACGTCGTCCAACGCGGCGCAGATCGTGGCGGCGATGGACAGCGACACGGTCATCATGACGCCCGACCAGTACCTGGCGCAGAACGTGGCCCGCGACGTGCCGCAGAAGAACGTGGTCTGGTGGGAAGGCTCGTGCATCGTGCACGAACAATACACGGCGCAGGACCTGCGTGAGTTCCGCGAATGGAACCCGGGTACCCGCCTGATTGCGCATCCCGAATGCCCGCCCGATGTTGTGGCCGAGGCCGATTTCTCGGGTTCGACCAGCGGCATCATCAAATATGTCACCGACGAACAGCCCGAAAAGGCGATGCTGATCACCGAGTGCTCGATGGCCTCGAACATCGCCGACGCGCTGCCGCAGGTCGATTTCGTCGGCCCCTGCAACATGTGCCCCTACATGAAGAAGATCACGTTGGAAAAGGTACTGTACGCACTGGACACCATGACCGGACAGGTCGAAGTTGACCCCGACGTGGCGGAAAAAGCGCGCCTTTCGGTGCAGCGGATGATCGACCTGTCGCGCAAGCTGGGAATTTGATCGGGGCGATGCAGACGGTCTCGACCCCTCGGGTGGTCATCATCGGCGGCGGTCTGGCGGCGGTCTATACCGCGCTCAAGCTCGACCCGCAGCCGGTGGTGATGATCTCGCCCGAGCCGCTGGGCTCTGGTGCCAGTTCGGCCTGGGCGCAGGGCGGGGTGGCGGCGGCAATGGACCCGTCCGACAGCCCAGAAGCCCATGCCCGCGACACGATGCGCGCCGGTGCAGGGTCCGTCCTGCAGGAGGTGGCCGAGTTCGTCACCCGCGCGGCGCGGGATCACATTCTGGACCTGTCCGATCTGGGCACCGGGTTCGACCGGGACGCCGATGGCGGGTTCATCCAATCGCAGGAAGCGGCCCATTCGGTGGCCCGTGTGGTGCGCGTCAAGGGCGACCAAGCCGGTGCCGAGATCATGCGCGCCCTGATCGCCGAGCTAAGGCGGCGTGCTTCGGTCCAGGTGATCGAAGGGGCGCTGGCGGTGGGGCTGGAAAGCGACGGGGCCAAGGTCTCGGGCGTGTATCTGGCGCCGACCGATGCGCCGGGGGCCGAACCGGTGCTACTGCGCGGGGCGGCGCATGTACTGGCCACGGGCGGGTCGGCGGGGCTCTATGCTCGCACCACCAACCCGGCGCGTATCCGTGGGCAGGGGATCGGCATGGCCGCACGGGCCGGGGCCCGGATCGCCGATGCCGAGTTCATCCAGTTTCACCCCACCGCGATCGACGTGGGCGAGGACCCGATGCCTCTGGCTACCGAGGCTTTGCGTGGCGAGGGCGCAATACTGATCAACCGCCACGGCGAACGGTTCATGCAAGGCATCCACCCCGATGCCGAGCTGGCCCCACGTGATGTCGTGGCGCGCGCCGTCTATCTGGAAACCAAGGCCGGCAACCGGCCCGCGCTGGATACCCGTGCGGCGATCGGCGCAGCGATCCGCAGTCAGTTTCCGGCGGTGACCGAGGCCTGCCTGCGCAACGGTGTCGACCCCGTGACCCAACCGATCCCGGTGGCGGCGGCGGCACATTACCACATGGGCGGCGTGGCAACCGACCTGAACGGCTGCAGTTCGCTGGCCGGGCTCTGGGCCTGTGGCGAGGCGGCCTCGACCGGGTTGCACGGGGCGAACCGGCTGGCGTCGAACGGTCTGCTCGAGGCGTTGGTCTTTGCCCGCGCCTGCGCCCGTGACATTGCCGGCACCCTGACGTTGGCCGACGCACCCGAGTTGCGGCTGCGCCTGCCATCGAGCGGTGCCGAGCCCGACCCGCAGGCAGTGGCCGATCTGCGACAGATCATGACCGATTGCGTGGGCGTGGTGCGCGACGCGGACGGGCTGCGCCGCGCCTTGGGCCGGATTGCCGTGTTGGAGTCGCTGCACGGCCAGTCGCACCTATTCCGTAACATGACCGCAACCGCCACGCTGATCGCGGCGGCTGCGCTGATGCGCACCGAAAGCCGCGGCGCGCACTACCGATCCGATTGTGCGGATGCGGCCGAAGGGCCGGGGCGACGGTCTGATCTGACACTGGACGAGGCCGTGGCGCTGCGGTCGAAAATCATCAAGGAAACCGCAACATGCATTATGCCAATGTCCCCGACCTGATCCTCGAGCCGATGGTCCGCGCCGCGCTGACCGAGGATCTGGGCACCTGCGGCGACATCACCACCCGCACCGTAATCCCGGCGGACGTGACCTATGCCGCGCGGCTGAACGCGCGCGAGGATGCGGTGGTGTCGGGCATGCAGGTGGCGGCCCTGGCGTTCCGGCTGGTGGACCCGACGTTGAAGATCACGCCGCTTGTGGCCGACGGGGACTGCTGCACCAAGGGCCAGACCCTGATGGAGATCACCGGCAGCGCGGCTTCGATCCTGTCGGGGGAACGCGTGGCGCTTAACTTTGCCGGTCGTCTGACCGGGGTGGCGACCCTGACCGCCAAGCTGGTCGCGCAGACCGCCGGGACCACGGCGCGCATCACCTGCACCCGCAAGACCACGCCGGGCCTGCGGATCGTCGAGAAACTGGCCGTACTGCATGGCGGCGGGTTCAATCACCGCCATTCGCTGTCGGATGCGATCCTGATCAAGGACAACCACATCGCCGCAGCCGGCGGGGTGCGCGCGGCGCTGAGGGCGGTCAAGGCGCGTGCGTCGCACATGACCAAGGTTGAGATCGAAGTGGACCGGCTGGACCAGCTGGCCGAGGTTCTGGAAACCGGCGGCGCCGATGTCGTGTTGCTGGACAACATGACGCCCGACATGCTGGCCGAGGCCGTGGCGATGGTGGACGGACGTCTGGTGACCGAGGCGTCAGGCAATGTCACCGTGGGGACGGTGGCCGAGATCGCGGCGACCGGAGTCGACTATATCTCGTCCGGAGCGCTGACCCATTCCTATCGGACAATCGATCTGGGTCTGGATTTCTGATCATAGATCATGACGGTTTCGGCCATTTGATTGGATCCAGCCGGAAGTATTTGGACAGCTGCACGTAGAATTCGGGCGCGGTATCCCTGAGGGCCTCGGGGCGTTCGAAGAACAGCTCGACCGTGACGGCAAAGAACTCTTCGTGTCCGGTGGCGCCATAGGGGTCGATCACCGTGCGCCGGCCTGTCTCGACCGCGTGCAGATGCGCCTCATACGCGGCCAGAAAAACACGTTCCCACTCGGCATAGCTTTGATCTCTGGCCAGAACTGGCACACCGTTGGTGCCGCCGGACAGATCATCCAACTGATGCGCGAATTCATGAAACACGACGTTGTGCCCGTCATGATCGTTTGCCGCGCCCTGTTGGCTGTGCGCCCAGGACAGGATCACCGGCCCCCGATCCCAGCTTTCGCCGGTACGGATGATCTCCTGTTCGGTCACGACATAGCCGCTGTGCCGCTGTTGGCGGGACTTGAAGGCATTGGGATAGATCAGGACCGTCGTCAGATTGTCGTACCATTGGTCCGAGTTGACGACCAGAAGGCAGGCTTGTGCGGCGATCGACAGACGCATCTCGTCCGTGACCTCCAGCCCGTCGCAGCCGATGAAATCGACCTGATTCAGGAACAGGTTGATCTTGCCTTCCAAAGTGGCGCGCAACTTGGCAGGCAACCGCTCGAGGATCGGCACCGTCGCGAGGATGATCCGCAGCTCCTCATCGCTCAGCGGTGTTTGCAACAGCTCGGCCTTGGCCCTGGACTTCGACCAGAAAAACCAGGCCACCAGACCGGCGATTGCCGCAACAAGGGTCAGAAAAAGCACCATGTGGCGACGGTATCTCTATTGCCCCACCTCGGAAAGCCGATTCATTCGGTCGAGGGCTGCGTGAAGCTCGCCAGCCAAGGCCGTTCGACATCCATGCTCTGATACAGCGCATGCAGCAGCAGATGTGCCGTCACCGGGTCCGGGGCAAGGGGGCGTCGGTCTAGTCGCCCCTCCTTGACCGCCGTATCGGCGTCGAAGATCACCGCATCCTCTTTGATGGTGGTCAGCACCCGTAGCTTGGCCAGCGTTTCAGGGTCGACCGCGGTTGGGTCGTCCGAAAGGATCACGAAATCGGCCAGTTTGCCCACTTCGATCGAGCCCTTCTGATCTTCCTCGAAATGCTGCCACGCCGGCCAGATCGTCATGGCCTTGAGCGCCGTCATCACATCGACCCGTTGATGCGGGCCTAGGATGTCGCCCGACCGGGTGCGCCGGGTGACCGTTGCGGCCAGAACCCGCATGCTGTCGGGAAACGCCACGGGCGCGTCGTGATGCGTACCGAACATCATGCCGCGTTCCGTCACCCAGCCGGTGGGCGAGATGTTGTCGGCATTGACCGGCCCGACCGTGTGGTCGCGGTGCCAGTCGCCCCAATAGAAGGTGTGCATCGGAAACAGTGATGGGAACACGCCCAATCGTTTGAGGCTGGCCACCTGATCCTCGCGCAGGAACTGACCATGCACCAGAACCGGCCGATTGCCCGGATCGCCATAGGTCAGCCGGGCCTCGTCGATGGCAGCGATCAGCATGTCCGTGGCGCCCTCGCCATTGGAGTGGGTCAGGATCTGGTGACCGTTCTCGAAACACCAGTTCACCGCATCCTGCAACTGCTCGCGCGTGATGGCGGCGTATCCGGCATAGCCGGGCGGGTAATCCCCGACCGGATCGTAGTAGGGCCGATCCCGCAGCGCGGTAAATCCTTGCGGCGAGCCGTCGATTGTCAGCTTGCACCCGCCGACTCGCACCCGGTCGGCATAGGTGCGCGAGGCGTCCGACGCGATGAAATCGCGCGATTCCAGAATGTCGGGAAAGGCCACGACGTCGATCGGAAGGTCGCCGTCTGCGGCCACCCGGCGCAGGGCCTGAACCACCGCGCCCGAGGAGCGCCCCTCTTGCGCGGTGGTGTAGCCAAAGCGCGCCCACATCCGGCTGCCGGCGCGCGCGAAAGTCTGCAGCCCGTCTTCGCCGACATTGCCAAGCAGAGGCACCAAGGCGCCGAAGAATGCGTATTCCTCCAGCACACCGTTCGGCTCGCCGGCCTCGTCCTTTCGGATCACACCTCCTGGCGGGTTCTCGGTTTCTGCGGTGATCCCGGCCAATTCGAGCGCTTTGGAATTGCCCACCCCCAGATGCCCCGATTGGTGGATGATCATGATCGGAACGTCGCGCGAGACCGCGTCCAGTTCGGAACGGGTGGGGTGGCGCAGCTCGGCCAGTTGCGCGTTGTCATAGCCAAAGCCGATGATCACCCCCATCGCTTCGACCGTGTCGCTATTGGCCTCGGCCCACGCGGACAACGCCGCCTGCAGGCTGGCAATGTCGGTGACCTTGCCATCCGGTGGGGCCAGCAGGTTCGCCGACAAGGCTTGCAAACCGCCCATGACGACGTGGCCGTGGCTGTCGACAAAACCGGGCAGCATTGCGCGCCCGTCCAGATCAAAGATCGTCGTTTCTTCGCCCTGATGACTGCGCATCTCGGCCAGTTCACCTATTGCGATGATCCGCCCATCCTTGACCGCGACCGCCTGTACCGTGGGCTGAGCGTCAGTGATCGTCAGAATCGGACCGCCGGTATAGATCGTGTCCGCGACCTGTTGGGCCAAAGCCATGTTGCCGAGGGTCAGACCCGCTGCAACGCTCACGGCAGACAGGGATGAAAGACGCATTCCGAACCTCCAGCAGCATATGGCAATGCGATGGAGTCTAGCACGAAGTCCGCGTCTGGCCCGTGCAATATTCAGTTGTCGAACCGGCGCGCCGGCGTTTACTTGAGCGCGCGCGCGAGGAATTGCCGTGTGGCGTCTTGCTGCGGGTGGTCGAACAGCTGCTCGGGCGGGCCTTCCTCGACGATGCGGCCGTTCTGCAGGAAACACACCTTGTCTGCGGCCTGCCGGGCAAAGCCCATCTCGTGGGTGGCCATCACCATCGTCATGCCCTGCTGTTTGAGCATCAGCAGCACGTCCAGAACCTCGCCCACCAGTTGCGGGTCCAGGGCCGAGGTGATCTCGTCGAACAGCATCACCTCGGGCTGCATGGCCAATGCCCGCACGATGGCGACGCGCTGCTGCTGTCCGCCTGACAGCTGGTCAGGATAATTGTGCATCCGGTCGGCCAGCCCGAAGCGTTCGAACATCTCTTCGATCTGGGGCAGCAGTTCGGCGCGCGTGCGTCCGCGCACGCGGCGCGGCGCCAGCATCACGTTGTCCAGCGCTGTCATGTGCGGAAACAGGTTGAAGCTCTGGAACACGATACCGATGCGCGCGCGCACCGATTGCGGATCCAGACCCGGCACCGAAATGTCAACCCCGTCCAGCAGGATCTCACCATCCTCAATCGGCTCAAGCAGGTTGATGCAGCGCAGAACGGTGGATTTTCCCGCCCCTGAAGCGCCGATCAGGCAGACCATCTGCCCCTCGTCCACGGTTAGGTCGATGCCGTCGCAGACGGTGCGGTCGCCAAAGCGTTTGACGACGTTCTGCAGGTTCAGTTTCGCCATCAGCGCCGCTCCCGCATCTGCCGGGCCATCAGGTGGTCGGCATAGCGCGTCGCCGGGATGGTCACGATCAGGAAGATGATCGCCGCGCCCACATAGGGCGTGAAATTGGCCAGCAGCGATTTGAACACGCCGGCCTGCCGGAAGATCTCGACCGGGCCGATGAAGCTGAGCAGCGACACGTCCTTTTGCAGCGCGATCAGCATGTTCATCTGCGAGGGCACGACGTTGCGGACGGCCTGCGGCAGCACCACGTCGCGCATCACCTGTCCTTCGGTCAGGCCCAGCGACAGGGCGGCGGCGCGCTGGCTGTGATGCACGCTGTCGATGCCCGAGCGGAAAATCTCGGCCACATAGGCCGAATAGGTCAGGATCAGCGCCAGCGACCCCCAGATATAGGGCGAGTTCCATGGCCGGGTCAGGCCCAGCCCGGGAATGCCGAAACCGATCAGATAGACGGTCAGGATCACAGGCACGCCACGGAAGATGTCGGTGAAGGCCGCGCCGAAGATGCGCAACGGGAACAGCGCGGGTGATTTGGTGTCGCGGGCCAGCGCGATCAGCAGCCCCAGCACCGCGATCGCGGGCGCCGACCAGGCAAAGATCATCACGTTGATCTTGAAGGCTTCAAGTAGCTTCGGGAAGGACTTGACCAGCACCTCGCCGTTGAAAAAGCTCTGCTGGACCTTGGCCCAGCCCGGCGCCAGCGGCACCAGCACGATAAGCGCCACGACGACCAGAACGGTGCTGGTCGCGGCGATCCGGATCGACCGCCACCGCTGCTGCGCCTCAAAAAGTTCGCGGCGGGTCGGGCCCGCCGTTCTGTTTCGTGTCATGTCACTTGATCAGCGGAACGCCCGTTGTGTCCTGCAGCCATTTGGCTTCGATCTCGGCCAGCTTGCCGCTTTCGGTCAGCGCGGCGATGGCCGCATCCACGCAGGATTTCAGCGGGTTGCCTTCCTCCATCAACATGCCGAACTTATCGGGGTTGTCGCCTTGATCAGCAGGGAACTGGCCGATGACCTTGGACCCTTCGATCATTACCGCGCTCAGGAAAAGGGCGGTGGGCAGGTCGAACAGCGCGGCATCGATCTGGTTCGCAGTCATGGCCGCGTTCACATCGGCATTGTCGCCATAGAGCAGCGGATCGGCATCCGGCTGGATCACGCTGGCCAGTTTCGGCACGGCGGTGGTCGACCCGACCGCGCCCCATTGCAGGCCCTTCAGCGCCTCGAGCGTGGGCGGGGTGTCAACGGCGTTTGCGCTGACCAGAACGGCCATCGGCGCGGTGTAGTAGGGGGCCGAGAAATCAACGACCTGATCGCGCTCGGGCGTGATCGAGTATTGCTGGATGTTCACGTCGAAATTCTTGGCGCCGGGCTGGATCGCCTCGTCAAAGGACGACCGGACCCAGACCACGTCATCCGCGGCAAAGCCCATCTCCTCGGCCACGGCATAGGCGACGGCGGCTTCAAAGCCCTGGCCGGATTCGGGCGCGTCATCCATCACCCACGGGTAATAGGCCGGGTTTCCGGTGGCCACGGTGAACTTGCCCTCGGTCAGGGTCTTGCCCGCGGCGCAATGCCCGTCCGCAAGGGCCGAAGTTGCGGTGAACGCAAGGGTTGCGGCCGCGATCGAAAGCATCTTGGACATGAGTCTGGGTCTCCTGTTGGGAATGTCGGGCCCACGGTAGTGTTGCCCGCCGACCCTGTCCAGTTGGTCGCGGTCTATGCCAGACACCGCAAGAAGTTCAAGCCGTCACGCGGGTGGAATGTTGTGGTTCACTCGGAACAGGTTGCCGGGATCGTACCGGCCTTTGATCCGGGACAATTGGGCCGCGTTCGCACCATAGGCCGATGACAGGGCGGTGGCCTCGTCCGCTGGCATGAAATTGACATAAGCGCTGCCGGTTGCATGCGGCGTCATGCGGTCATAGAGCGCACGCGCCCAGGCGATGCAGGTGTCATCCTTGGCCGGATCTTCCCAACGGGTGTGCACGTTCATGATGAAATGGGCCGAGCGTTGGGGATAGGCTGTAGCCGCAGTCTCGACCCGGGCCATCGCACCGCCGACATGGGCAATGAACACCTCGCAGGACGGATCCGGAAGGGTCGAGATACTGTCCAGAAGCCCTGTGATTGCATCCGTGGACAGGGCATCAAAATCGTGACTTTTCCAATAGTTCCGCGCGCCGGGGGTCAGCAGCGGGTCAAAAGCGGCCTGCCAGTCGACGAAAGCGTGCGGCGAGATCACGTCCACGATCGGGTCTCCGAGGGCGCGCAGCGGCTCCATCGGGGCTTCGCCGTTTTCGATGGGACCTGCATAGCAGGCGGCAAAGATCAGCACCTCGCGCCCGTGCCAGTCTTCGGGAAGGAAGGGCAGGGGAGGGGCCTTACGCATCACCGTCCAGACCGTCAGCTCGTCAGGGGCGGTGTCAGCGATCCGCGCGTATTCGGGCAGCAGGGCGGGGCCCTGCTCGATCGGATGCACCACAAGGCCGGACAGCACCTGCGGCCCCAGCGGATGCAGGCGGAACTCGAACGAGGTAACCACGCCGAAATTGCCGCCACCGCCGCGAATGGCCCAGAACAGGTCCGGGTGGCTGTTTTCCGATGCGGTCACGATTGAACCATCGGCCAGCACCACCTCGGCCGAGATCAGGTTGTCGATGGTCATACCGAACTTGCGCGTCGTCCAGCCAAAGCCGCCACCCAGTGTCAGCCCGGCGATCCCGGTGGTCGAGTTGATGCCCGTCGGAACCACCAACCCGTGCGCCTGCGTTTCGCGGTCCACGTCACCCAGTACCGCGCCCGGCGCCACACGCGCGGTGCGGGCCTTCGGGTCGACATGCACCGATTTCATCTGCGACAGGTCCAGCATCACCGCATCATCGGCCACCGCATGCCCTGCAATCTGGTGCCCGCCTGAGCGGACGGACATGATCAGCCCCGCCTCGCGCACGAAATTGACGGCCTTCTGCACATCGCTGGCCCCGAACGCCCGTATCACAAAGCCGGGTTTGCGGTCGACGATGCTGTTCCAGGTCGTCCGGGCTTCATCGTATTCCGGGCTGCCGGGAAGAAAGACGGATCCACGCAGCGACGCGTCCAAAGCGTCCAGCCCGTCTTGGTCCACGGTTTTGGTGCTGCCGTTCAGCGTTATCAGGTCAAACATGATCAGTCCTCCAGATCAGGTGGACAGGTTTCCTGCGGTGCTGCCTCGGGCAATGGGTCGCGCGCCCCATTCGAGCGAAGGGCGCGCAATGCAAATTGGGTCGTTTCAGGCGAAGATGCCGGGATCGATCCGATCAACTGGTGTGATGACGTCAGCCGGAATGTTCAGACGCTTGGCCGCCTTGCGCAGGCTTTCCGCGTCCGGCGCCTCGTACAGGCAATAGGTTTTTCGCTTGTCCGCGCTCAGGAACGAGAAAATCCACTCGATCCCTTCTTCGTCGTTGATTTCCTTGATCTTTACCTTGTCATCGTCGCCAAGCTCAAGCTGTTCGGCGAAGTTCCGTTCGATGATGTACCTTGGCATTATGCACCCCCCTGCGCATGTGCTCGGAGTCTAAGACGCGGATCCTTCAAGTTTTGACCTAAGGGAAACCATACCCAATTCCCGGGCAGTTGCCAACGCTTCGGCCTCAAGCGACAGGGCCGCGCGCAGAT
This sequence comes from Ruegeria sp. CRTD044, assembly GCF_059613485.1. Taxonomy (NCBI): domain Bacteria; kingdom Pseudomonadati; phylum Pseudomonadota; class Alphaproteobacteria; order Rhodobacterales; family Roseobacteraceae; genus Ruegeria; species Ruegeria sp. CRTD044. The sequence goes on from NZ_JBXWSP010000011.1 coordinate 299,836, forward strand.
CCTGAGCGCGACCGCGACGGCGAAGGGCCCAAGCCCGCGCGGCTTGGCTGTGGGCGATCCACGGCGGTGCGGCCATCGCTGTGTCCACTTGGATCGCGGTTTCGAACAGCTCGTCGGCGGTGCCCCAATCACCCAGCACGGCGGACAGAGCTCCCAGCCGCCGGGCCGCGGATCCCGTGCAGACTGTTGTCGCGCCGGCCGTGATCGTCAGGTCCCTATAGGGCAGCAGCTTGTCGATCAGCGTTTGGGCATGGTGCGTGTTCTCGACTGCCACGCAGATATCCGCCAGATAGGACAGGGTGGTCGAGTACATCGCGTCCTGAGGCAGGTCAAAACCGGTGTCCGCGATCTCATTGAGAATTCGCTCGGCGGGCTCGCGAAACCCCAGTTCGGCGGCTATCAGGCCGAATCCGGGTTTCCAGCTGGTTTCGCCGGGACTGTCGGACATGAGCCGTTTGATCACAGGGGCCACCTCATGCAACCGGGCCTGCTCGCGCCGGATGGTGAACATCTGAACGCCGTAGACGCCCTCGACATGGGCGCCGTGTGTCTGACGCCCAATTTTGACCGCTTCGCCTGCATAGGTCTCGGCGCGTTCGAAATCACCATCCAGGATGGCCACCATTGCACGGGCGTGGATCTGGACCCAATACAGCTGTCGGTGGTTGTCCTTGTCCGAAATCTCGGTCAGCAGTTTCAACGAGGTGTCGACCAACTGGCGGTCCGCCATTTCGGCGCCGACAAACAGGCTGAGGGTACGGTCGCGACCCTGATCGATGTTTCCAAGCTTTTCCGCAACTTCGTGCATGGATTCGAGGTTCTTGCGCCAGTTCCGCCGATCTTCGCCCTGTCGCGCCACGAAGGGAGCGCCGAAGCGGGTCATCATGACGGCGAACTGGGATTTGTGATCCCCCAGCCGGGCGGCCAGTTCCATGCATAGCTGGCCATATTTGGCGCCCTCGGAAAAGTCGCCGATGAACATGTAGGCGCGGGCGATCTGGGCCATCAGACGACACCGCCGAACCTCATCTGTTGGCGGCAGGTTGTCTAATGCCTCAAGGCAAAGGCTGATCGCCTGGCCGTGCCGTTGACCGGCCATCATGCATGAATCGGCGAAGTGATGTGCCGCGTCGGCAGCAAGGTCCGTCCGGCCTGAGTGCCGGGCCGCGTCCGAAGCTTCCTTCAGTTTGGCGATTCCTTCCGGCAACCTGCCTGCGCTGTCATAGCTGCGCCCAAGCAGCAGGTTTCCAACGATCGTCTGAGGACTTTTTTCGTCGCCCAGTTTTTGCGCGGCTTTCAGGGTTTCCGTCGCATTGGCCAGGGCTTCCTGGCTGGCCGACCGTGACAGAGCCATTTCCGTCGCAGCGCGCCACCGGTCATAGGCGGCAGCCCAGTCTTCGGCCTCGGTCAGGTGCCGGGCGGCCAACTCGGGGCGCCGTTCAATCTCGGCCGACCGCAACTGCATCAGCGCGTGGGCGACATTGGCGTGTTGGGTCTTGCGCGTACTGCTGAGCATGGACTGATAGGCGGTGTCCCTGATCAACGCATGGCGGAATACATAATGCCCTTTGTGGTGCCCGCTTTCAAAGACCAGACCAGCGCGGCACAGCTCAGCCAGACAAGTGTCGAGCTCTGACGGGGCTTCCGGCATCGACGCGGCAAGCAGAGCCGGTTCGAACTCGCGACCGATAACGGACGCTGCAAGAGCCGTTTGCTTGGCGTCGGGCGATACGGCGTCCAACCGGGCCATCAATGCTCCGCTGAGGGACGAGGGGACGTTCACACCGACCCCGCCGGTTTCGTGTATCGCGCGGGTCAGTTCCTCGACAAAAAGCGGCACGCCGTCAGTTTTGTCGACAATCAGGTCGACCAATTCCGGATCCGGATCGCGGCCCGAGACACGTTGCACCAGATGGGCGACCTGCTCGGCATCAAGCCGCCCCAGATGCAGGGTTTGGACATGGCTGTCCCCTTCGGTCTTCTGCATTTCCCAGCCGGGGCGATGCGTGATCACGATCAGAAGGGGAAGGTCGACGCACAACGCTTTGAAACGGTCCAGCAGCGCGTGGGTCGAGGCGTCGATCCAATGGGCGTCCTCGACAAACAGGATGACTGGACGTTGGACGGCCCGGGCCTTTACCGTGGTGATCAGCGCTTGGATCGTCAGGTCTCGCTGTTCCTGGGGCGACAGTTGCAAGACCTGCTGGGCCAAGGTGCTTCGCGGGGCGACCAAGGCGGCGAAGGCAGGAAGAACTAGGTCCAGATCCAACCCCTGACGCTGGGCCAGCATGTCGTTAACACTCTCCTGCACCCTGTCGTCGTCAAAATCCGGGTCGACGCCCGCATCCTGCGAAATCCGTTCGGCAACCGGGTGAAACGGACTGCTGGTCAGGTAGGGTGAGCAGTTCAGTCTGATGATGTCGGCCTGATGGACCACGCTTTCGTCTTGCAGAAACTCCTCGATCAGGCGCGACTTGCCGATTCCCGCTTCACCTGACAGCAGGACCACTTCGCCTTTGCCGTCCTGCGCGTGTTTCCAGGATTGCAGAAGGATGCCCTTTTCAAAACTGCGGCCGATCAGGAATCCGTGGGCACCATCCCCGCGAACAGCGTGGAACCGGCTTTCGGCGCTGCGCTCAGCCACGACCTGAACCAGGTCGTGCGCGACATCGAAGCCTTTCAGGGGCACGCTGCCCAAGGATGAAACCTCGAATACGCCATCCAGTGACCCTGTCAGGTCTGCACGGGGCATGACGACGGCGTTTGCCGGGGCTTTTTCCTGCAACCTGGCGGCCAAGTTCAACACCGGTCCGGTCATGGCACCTTCTTCGAACGAGTTTTCACCGATCGCGTCACCGACAACCACGTCGCCGCTGGCGATGCCGATGCGCACGGCGAGCGGGGTTCCGTCGGGCGTCGTCATCTGCCGGACCCTTCGCACGGCTTCGAGACCAGCTTTGACGGCCCGAATGGCGTGATCCTCATAGGCGCGGGGCCACCCGAAAAAGACCAGCAGCCCGTCGCCAAGGTATTTTGCAACATATCCTCCGTACCGGCTGACGGCACCTGCGACGGAATCCTGGTATCGCTGCAACAGGATCCGCATGTCTTCGGGGTCGATCCGGTTGGTCAATTCGGTCGAGCCGACGAGATCGGCAAAAAAGACCGTCAGATGGCGCCGCTCGGCCGGAGCGCGCGACGGTTGCCCATCCGTGTCGGGCCGTATTTCGGCTGCGGCTGCTGCGATGTCAGATGTTGGCTGCTCGGGCGTTTGTTCATCAGACAGGACGCGGGCGGCAGCCAGAATGACCTTGCGGTGCCCGAGGCTGACTCCAAGCTCTCGGAGATCGTCATTGGTCAGCAGAGGCAATACGCGTGCATCAACGTCATTCTCCGCAAATGTCTCTGCGTATTGGCCCAGACCCAGATCGTTCAGCCATGTTTTGACCGTGAACCCCATTGACGGATCATGCGTGGTTGCAATTCGTCAATCAAGCGTGAGGAGTAAACTTTACATAATCATGATTACGCGGGTAAGAATCAGAACTCATTCTGCTGCGTAGGTGATTCGGTCAGGCGCGGTCAGTCTTTGCCAGGCGTCATATTGCGACAGGAACACCTGCCCATTCAATTCATCGAGGAAATGCGACTGCTTCAGGCGGTCCATGACCGGGCCTTTGACCTCGCTCAGGTGCAGCCCGACGCCCATGTCGCGCAGGCGGTGGTTGATAGCCTCGAGGCTCTCGAGCGCCGAGAAGTCGACCTCGTTCACCGCCGAGAACATCAGCACCACGTTGCGGATCTCGCAGCCTTCGGTCACGCGCGATTGGATCAGATCCTCAAGGAAGCGGGCATTTACGAAGTATAGGCTTTCATCCACCCGCAGCGTGACCAGCGTGGGGTCGGTCTGGACCTTGTGGCGCAGGATGTTGCGGAAGTGCTGAGTGCCCGGCACCAGCCCCAGTTCGGCCACATGCGGGCGCGAGGTCTTGTACAGATGCAGCAGGATCGAGATCGCCACGCCGCTGGCAACACCCGCTTCGACACCGGCCATCAGGGTCAGGACGATTGTGGCGGCTACGGCGGTGAAATCGGCCCGTGAATAGCCCCAGGTCTTTTTGAGGATTGAAAAATCCACCAGGCTGAGCACCGCCACGATGATCGTCGCGGCCAGCGTCGCCTTGGGCAAGAAATAGACCAGCGGGGTCAGGAAAAGCGCGGCAATCGCCAGCCCAATGGCGGTGAAGGCACCAGCCGCCGGGGTCTCGGCGCCCGCGTCGAAGTTCACCACCGAGCGCGAGAACCCGCCGGTGACCGGAAAGCCCCCGGTGAACGCAGCGCCCAGATTGGCCGCGCCCAGGCCGATCAGTTCCTGATCGGGGTCGACGCGCTGGCGTTTTTTGGCCGCCAGCGTCTGCGCGACCGAGATGCTTTCGACAAAGCCGATGATCGAGATCAGAATCGCCGGCACCAGCAGCGCGCCGATCAGGTCCGAGGACAGCCCCGGAAGGGTCAGTGGCGGCAGGCTCTGGGGCACCTCGCCCACGATCTGGACGCCGCGCGCGTCCAGCCCGAAGGCCCAGACCCACACGGTCGTGACCACCACCGCCGCCACCGGCCCGGCCTTGGTCAGCACATCCGCAAGCAGCGGCGGTACGCCCATGCGCCGCAGCGCGGGTTTGAGGTTCTTGCGCACCCAGAAAAGGAACGCCGTGGCCAGTGCGCCGATCACCACGGTAATCCCGCTGGTCTGGTCCAGATGCGCAAGGATCGAGCCCAGCATCTCGGGCAAAGTATGCCCATGCGCGCTGACCCCTAGGATATGTTTCAGCTGGCTGGTGGCGATCAAGATGCCCGAGGCGGTGATGAAGCCCGCGATCACCGGATGAGACAGAAAGTTGGCCAGAAAGCCCAGTCGCAACACGCCCAGCAACACCAGGAACCCGCCCGACAGAAAGGCCAGCGTCAGCGCCGCCACCGCATAGCCTGCGGTGCCCTGCTCGGCCACCTGCCCCACCGCACTTGCCGTCAACAGCGACACCACCGCCACCGGACCCACCGCCAGCGCCCGGCTGGTGCCGAAGATCGCATAGAGGATGATCGGCACGATCGAGGCATAGATCCCCGCCTCGGGCGGCAGCCCCGCCAGCAGCGCATAGGCCAGCGATTGCGGGATCAGCATGATCGTCACGATCACCGCCGCGATCATGTCATTGGACAGCGCCGTCCGGTCGTACCGGCGGCCCCAGTCAAGAATTGGCAAGTATCGCAACAGGTTGTGCATCGGTTCCACGTTCAAGAGGGCGCAGGGCGGGTGTTGGATGGCGCAGGGCAAGAAGCCCTAGCGACCTATTCGGCCGCCACCTTCAGCGGCTCGGGCTTGGCCATCCATTCCTTGCCCTTCAGCATCGCGGACCAATAGACCGGCGGTAGCAGCTTTTCCTTGAGAAACCAGGCCGCGCGGCTGGGCTTGGTCCCGTCGATCAGGAACTTCGGAAAGCTGGGCTTCAGGACGCCGCCATAGCCGAACTCGGCCAGCACGATCTTGCCGCGCTCCACCGTCAACGGGCACGAGCCATAGCCGTCATAGGCCGCCACCGGGCCGCGGCCTTGGATATCGGCCACGATGTTGTCGGCCACCACTGGCGCCTGCTTGCGCGCCGCCGCCGCGGTTTTCGCGTTCGGCGCGTTCATCACGTCGCCCAGCGACCAGATGTTGTCATAGCTCTTGTGGCGCAGCGTCGTTTGATCCACATCGACCCAACCCGCCGCATCCGCCAGCGGCGAGACCCGGATGAAGTCCGGCGCCACCTGCGGCGGGCAGACATGCATCATGTCAAACTCGACCGTCACCTGTTCGGGCTGCTCGTCGGGCTTGGCCACCTTGAACGTGGCGGTCTTCGCCGATCCGTCCACCGCCACCAGATTGTGGAAGAAATTCAGCGTGGCGTCGTATCTCTTGACGTAGTCCATCAGCGCCGGGACATAGTCCTTGACCCCGAACAGCACCCCGCCCGCGTTCATGAACTGGATGTCGATATCCTTCAGAACCCCGCGCCGGACCCACGTATCGCCCGACAGATACATCGCCTTCTGCGGCGCGCCCGCGCATTTGATCGGCATCGGCGGTTGGGTGAACAGCGCCCGACCCGCTTTCAGGCTTTCGACCAACTGCCAGGTATAGGGCGCCAGGTCATAGCGATAGTTCGAGGTCACGCCGTTGCGGCCCAGAGTTTCCTCGAGCCCTTCGACCGCACCCCAGTCCAGCTTGAGCCCCGGAGTCACCACCAGACGGTCGTATTTGACCACTCGGCAACCATCCAGAATGACGGCGTTGTTCTGTGGCTCGAACGCCGCCACGGCGGTCTTGATCCATTTGACCCCGCGCGGGATCAGCGCGCCCATGGTCTTGGCTGTCTGTTCCGGCGTGAACACGCCGCCGCCCACCAGGGTCCAGCCGGGTTGATAATAGTGCACGTCCGACGGGTCGATGATGGCGATCGACAGGTCGGATTTGCGCGCATGCAGGCTGGCGGCGGTGGCGATGCCCCCTGCCCCGCCGCCCACGATCACGACGTCAAAGGACGCGTCGCCGGTGTCGGTGGGCGTCTTGCCGCCATTGGCGATGCGGCGGGCCACGCCGCTCATGTCATATCCGGCAGCCTTGGTCGCGGTCAGGATGTCAGGCAGGGGTCGCCCCTGCGCGGCCTCGTGCAGCGACCACAGGGTGGCCGAGCGCGTTCCCGTCCGGCAATAGGCCAGGATCGGACCAGGCAGTTCGGTCAGGGCCTGACCGAAGGCCTGCGCGTCCTCGTCCCGGACCAGGCCGGTCTGGACGGGAACGTACCGGGCTTCGATGCCCAGCTTTTCTGCAGCGGCCTCGATTTCCTCGAATGTCGGTTGGTCGGACCCTTCACCGTCGGGGCGATTGCAGATGATGGCGCGGAAGCCCGCGGCCTTGATCGCCGGGATATCGGCAAGCGTTACCTGTGGCGACACCGAGAGTGCGCCCGAAATCTTCCGGATTTCCATTGTTGTCTCCTGAGGTCAGATCTTGTTGACCGGAACCTTGAGCATCTGGTTGCCGTCCTTGTCGGTCGGGATGTCACCCGCCCGAATATTGACCTGGATCGACGGGATGATCAGCGTTGGCATCGCCAGCGTCGCGTCACGCTCGGTGCGCATCTTGATGAACTCGTCCCGCGACTTGCCGCCGCCCACATGGATGTTGTGCGCCTTTTCCTCCGCCACCGTGGTTTCCCAGCGAATGTCGCGGCCGTTGGGGCCGTAATCGTGGCACATGAACAGGCGGGTTTCGTCCGGTAGGCTCAGCACCTTCTGGATCGAGTCATAAAGCGTTCCCGCATCTCCGCCCGGAAAGTCGGCTCGGGCCGAACCACCATCGGGCATGAACAGCGTGTCACCCACAAAGGCCGCATCGCCCATCACATGCACCATGCAGGCCGGCGTATGGCCCGGCGTGTGCATGGTGAAAGCAGTCATGTTGCCGATCTTGTAGGTCATGCCGTCGGTGAACAGCGCATCGAACTGGCTTCCGTCGCGCTGGAACTCGGTGCCTTCGTTGAAGATCTTGCCGAACACTTCCTGCACGATCTTGATGTTCTCGCCGATGCCGATCTTGCCGCCCAGCTTCTGCTGGATGTAGGGCGCCGCCGACAGGTGGTCGGCATGGGCGTGGGTCTCGATGATCCACTCCAGTTTCAGGCCCTGCTTTTCGATCTCGGCGATCAGCAGGTCGGCATGTTCGAATGTGATCCGGCCAGCGGCATAGTCGATGTCCATCACGCTGTCGATGATCGCGCAAGCGTTGGATGTCGGGTCCGAAACGATATAGCTGATCGTCGCCGTGGCCTCGTCGTAGAAGCCCTGAACCTTGGGTTTGACGCTCAGATCCACCGGATACGCGGAAATCGGTGTCGCGATTGCGTCAGCCATTTTCTGGTTGTGGGTGTCGATTGCCTTTTGGTCGGTCATGATCGTGCCTCCTCTCTGACGCTCAGGCCTTGGCCGAACGTGTAATCAATGGTTGCCCTTGCAGAATGCGCGCCAACGCCAGCCCGGCGGCGACCGCGCCCAGAAACAGCAGAACCTCCCACCGCCCGGTGCCCAGGGCCGGAATTGCCGCGCCCGGGCAGAATCCTGCGATGCCCCAGCCCACGCCAAACAAGGCTGAGCCGCCGACAAGCTTCATGTCGATGTGCTTAGCGCCCGGAATCTGGAACCGGTCCGCGTAAAGCGGCGCGGCGCGTCTCCATACCAAGCGATAGCCGATGAATGTCACCACCAGCGCACCGCCCATTACAAAGGCGAGGCTGGGGTCCCAGGTTCCGGCCAGATCGAAGAAATTCAGCACCTTGGCCGGGTTCATCATGCCCGAGATCGCGATGCCTGTGCCGAAGACGAGGCCGGTCAGGAACGTATGGAACAGTTTCATTGCCTCACCCTCCGAACACGTGGCGGATTACGAAAACCGTGATGGCGGCAGTTGCCATGAAGGTCGGAACGGCAACCAGGGACCGGGTCGACAACCGCGACAGGCCGCACACTCCGTGACCCGAGGTGCACCCCGAGCCGAGGCTGGCGCCCAGACCGACGATGACGCCGCCGACAACGATCATCAGCGGGCTGATCGGCACGTCGATGGCCGGCATGGTGCCGGTCAGCACGTAAATCAGACCTGGCGCAACGATCATTCCGGCAACAAGCGCCAGACGCCAGGAAAACTCGGACCCGCTGTCAGGAAAGACCAGGCCGGACATGATCCCGGTGGCACCCATGATGCGGCCGAGGCCCAGCATCAACAACACGGCGCCCAAGCCTATCAGCAGGCCGCCGCCAAAGGATGCAAATGGCGTGAATACGGTTTCCATATTATCTGGTCCTGCAGGTTTTGATGCCCAAAAGCGTGTACACCGGGCAGAATTTCATGGTCGCGGTCAACAGCATGATGATGCCGACGATCACAGCGCCATATTTGAACACTGGTGCGGCGAACAGGGCCAGCCCGCTGAAGATTGCCAGGTACAGCAGGACCAACCCAAGAGCTGCGCGCAGCGTGCGGTCGATCGTTCCGACGTTGTTGGTCATATCGCCCTCCATATTCAGGTTTCTGAATGGCATATATGACGCCAGGAGCGTCTCTTCAGTGACAATGTCACGAAAGCCGAAAAGATTCCCGATAAATCAGGTGCTGTGGGCCAAAGCCTGCAAAGCCGTTGTGTCGGTGAGCGTAATCTTGCCCCGGGATTGCGAAACCAACTCGCGTTTTTGGAAGTCGTGCAGCACCCGCGAGACAACTTCACGCGCGGTTCCCAGTTCGCTGGCCAGTTGTTGGTGTGTCGCCTGCACCTCGTTCGCGCCATCGGCCAATGCAAGCAGACGTTCTGCCAGCCGGACATCGATCCGGCCGAAGGCGACGTCATCGACCACACGCAGAAGGTCGATCAAACGGCGGGAATAGGCTTGGAACACGAAATCGCGGAAAGCGTCCTCTTCCGCGGCAAGGCGGTCGAAGGCAGGCTTGGGCAGGACTATCGCGGTGACATCTGTTTCAGCAATGCCTTCGGCGTTATAGGCCTCTTCGGCCAGCATGCATGCCGTGGTCAGCACGCAGCTTTCGCCGGCTTCGACCCGATACAAGACGATTTCGCGCCCTGTATCCGAGCTTTGTGAAACGCGGATCCGGCCTTCGTACAGAAACATGAGGCTGTCCGGTACATTGTCGGGCCCGAACACCTCGGCCCCTTTTGGAAATTTCACGATCCGCGCAGCCGCGCGCAACCGGGCGCGGACCGCCTCGGGCAGGTGGCTGGTTCCGTGGAACCGCTGGGTCCAGTCAGTGATCGTCATGTGGCTGCTTGCATGGGTGACCAAAAGCCCTCGTAGATCAGTACGGTTCTGCCGTCTTTCGTCCGGCCCGGACGACACGCTCGTAACGGTGCATCTTGTGCACCTGGCGCATGGCGTAGGACAGAACCGTGGTCACGATCAAGGGAAAGCGCCCGAATATGCCTCGGGTCCATCCGATCAGTCGCGACCTAGATCCTTGAGGATCGGACAATCCGGGCGGTCATCTCCGGCGCATTCTTGGATCAGGTGCGACAGTGTTTCGCGCATGGCTTTCAGGCCTTCGATCTTGGCATCAATCTCTTCGAGGTTCTGTTTCGCGATCCGTTTGACGTCCGCGCTGGCGCGGTGCTTGTCCTCATACAGTGCCAGCAGCGAGCGGCAGTCTTCGATGGTGAACCCCAGCGACCGCGCGCGCCCGATGAACGCGAGCTTGTGCAGCTCTTTCTCGTCGAAATGGCGGTATCCATTGGTCGAGCGTCTGGGTTTGATGAAACCGATATCTTCATAATACCGGATGGTCTTGGCCGGCAAACCCGAGCGTTCGGCGACGTCCCCGATGTTCATGGCGGCTCCTTTCCTATTCGGCGGGTGTGGGTGCGTGTGCGATGGTCTGCGGTTTGCGGTCAGATCCGCTCGGCGGTCGGGCCGCCTTGACCCAACGCAGCCGCAGTGCGTTTGACAAGACGAACACGCTGGACAGCGCCATGGCGCCAGCCGCCAAAACCGGGGACAGCAAGGGTCCGCCAAAGGGATAGAGGATCCCCGCAGCCACTGGAATCAGCAGCGTGTTGTAGCCAAAGGCCCAGAACAGGTTCTGCCGGATATTGCGCATGGTGCGCTGGCTGATGTCGAAGGCGTTGACCACGCCGATCAGATCGCCCGACATCAGCACCACGTCTGCGGCCTCGATCGCGACGTCGGTCCCGGTGCCGATGGCAATGCCGACATCCGCGGCCGCCAGCGCCGGAGCATCGTTGATCCCATCGCCGACAAAAGCCAACTTGCCGCCGTTCACGCGCAGGTTTTCCAGCGCAGCGACTTTGCCCTCGGGCAGGACTTCGGCGACGACTGTGTCGATCCCAAGCTGTGCTGCGATGGCATCGGCCGTCGCACTGTTGTCGCCCGTGATCATCGCCACTTTGAGCCCCAGCGCGTGCAAGGCTTCGATGGCCTCCGGTGTGCTAGGCTTGATCGGGTCGGCCACCGCGATTGCGGCGGCAGCGGTTCCGTCGATTGCGGCGTAGAGCGGTGTTCTGCCCTTGGCGGCCAGCGACGCGCCGTGATCTGACAGCGCACTGATGTCGATGCCTTCGCGCTCCATCAGACGATCGGCACCGATGAGGATGCTGTGCCCTTCGACGGCCGCTTGAACCCCATAGCCGGTGATCGACTTGAAATCCTCGGGTTTCGGTAGATCCAGGCCGCGTTTCTCGGCCGCGCGTACGATGGCGGTGGCGATTGGATGTTCCGAAGTGGCTTCGACGGCTGCGACCAGACGCAGGACGGTGTCCTCATCCAGCCCTTGGGCGACGACAAGATCAGTCAGTTCCGGGCGGCCTTCGGTCAGGGTGCCGGTCTTGTCCACCGCTACAACAGTGGTTTCCTGCAACATCTGCAGCGCGTCGCCCTTGCGGAACAGAACGCCCATTTCTGCAGCGCGCCCCGTGCCCACCATGATCGATGTCGGTGTTGCCAGCCCCATTGCGCAGGGGCAGGCAATGATCAGCACCGCGACCCCGGCAACCAGAGCCATGCTGAGCGCCGGGTCCGGTCCGAACAGCAACCAAACAAGGATTGTCACGACCGCAACCGCGATCACTGCGGGCACAAACCAAAGGGTGATGCGGTCAACCATGCCCTGAATGGGCAGTTTCGCGCCCTGAGCCTTTTCGACCATCTGAATGATCTGCGCCAGCATCGTATCCGCTCCGATCTTTTCGGCGCGGACGGTCAATGCTCCGGTACCGTTCACGGTGCCACCTACGACGGTTGCGTCAGAGGATTTCTCGACCGGAACGGGCTCACCCGTGATCATGCTTTCGTCGACATACGAACTGCCGCTCAGCACTGAACCATCGACCGGGATCTTTTCGCCGGGACGCACATGAACCAGATCGCCCACTGCGATCTGATCGATGGGCAGCTCGACGATGCGGTTCTCCCGTTCGACCCGCGCGGTTTTGGCCTGCAGGCCGACCAGCTTGCGGATCGCCTCGCCGGTTCGGCCTTTGGCGCGTGCCTCAAGGAAGCGGCCCAGCAGGATCAGAACCACAATGACCGCGGCCGCCTCGTAATAGACATTGGCCGTGCCAGTCGGAAGGATTTCGGGCGCAAAGGTCGATATCAGCGAGAACCCATAGGCCGCCGACGTGCCTAAAGCGACCAGCGAATTCATGTCTGGTGCGCCCTTGGCAAGTGCTGGAAAGCCCTTGGTGTAGAATTGAAGACCGGGCCCGAACAGGACCAGTGTCGTCAAGACGAACTGAATGTAGTGGCTGGCTTGCAGGCCGATGGTGCTTGCAATCAGGTGATGCATGCCGGGAATGACATGCGCGCCCATTTCAAGAATGAAAACCGGCAAGGCCAGGATTGCCGCAAACCCCGTTCGCAGTGCCAGTTTGCGGATTTCGTCAGCTTTGCGATCCTGCGCCGCTGCCTGAGCCGAGTTGCGCGGCGTCACCGGGTACCCGGCTGCGTTGGCCAATGCAGCAATCGCTTCGGGTGTCGTGGCGCCCGCTGCAAACTGGACGGTCGCGCTTTCCGAGGCGAGGTTGACCGACGCCGCCAGCACCCCCTGCCCGGCGAGCAAAGCCCTCTCGACCCGGCCGACGCATGAAGCACAGCTCATGCCCTGGATGTTGAGCGTGACGGTCTCGGTCACGGCGGGATAGCCCGCCGCTGCCATCGCCTGTGCGATGGTTTTGACATCAGCCGGAGCGTGGAAATCCACCTGGACGCTCTCATTCGCCAGGTTTACGGCAGCCGAGTCGACGCCCGGAACCGCGCTGAGCGCACGCTCAACCCGGGCCACGCAAGACGCGCAACTCATCCCCTGAACCTGGAATTTGGCATGTGAAATTTTGGCCATGTCGTCACCATGATTATTCGGTCGACCCTGTACATAAGGGTTCCAGCAAGTGGAAGGTCAAGGCCCTCTGCGGAATATCCCTGCACCCGAACCAAACCATCGCGTCAGGGCAAGCGCAGTTTGCGGCTGTGCTCCGTCGGCAACAGGGCAAAGATGGATGGCGACAGATCCTTGGTGAATTGAAGCGGGATCGCTTGGATGCGAGGGTATCACGCAAAGAGAATCACTTGGGAATTGGAAAGGTGTGGCATGACAACGAGGAAAGCATTGATTGGGCTATGCGCGCTGTCCCTGATTGCCGCCTGTACCGAGACCACGTCCATGTCCGGCGCCAAAGCCCCCGGTGATCTTGCCAAAGTGCCCGAAGGCGTGGTCGAGATCGCCGCGCCGGGGCAGGACCTGACCGCCGTTCGGATCATGCCCGAAGACGGTTGTTACTGGTACCGTTACGTGGGTCCGGTCGAAACGACATACCTACCGTTGAGAACCGCCGACGGCCGCCCGATCTGCGCCCGGGCGTGACGGATCAGCTGCTGGCAGTCGCAAATCTTTCGGGTGGGTAAAGATGAGCCGTCGCACCCGGCTGCACCCGGTCATACAGGCCAATGATATGGGCCATGACCATACGCACACACCCTGAGCTTGCCCGCCCGCCGATAGACCGGGAATAGGGTGTTCCGTGGATGCGCAGATATGTGTCGCGATTGCCCTGAAACAGGTAGAAAGCGCGTGCGCCCAAGGGGTTGTTGGGTCCGCCGGGCATTCCGTCGGCAAACTGCGCATAATCCTGCGGATCACGTTTGATCATGTCTGCGGTCGGGGTCCAACGCGGCCATTTGGCTTTGCGCCGGATCGTGTAGGTCCCGGGTTCGTAGAGATTGCCACGGGCGATCGCTACGCCATATCGCATCGCGGTTCCGCCTTCTTCGATGAAATACAGGTAGCGCGCGACCGCATCCACGTGAATGTCACCGGGCACCAGCGACCGGTTGGTCTCGACCCGTTGCGGCAGAAACCGGGGATTCAGCCCCCAAGGGTTCGAGGTGGCCGGGTCATAGTTGGCCGGCGTCACCTGTCTGTCCCAAGCCGCCCATTGAGATGCGGTCGACGCTTCGGCCGATGTCGCGCCGAGAATCGGTTGCGAGAAAACAGCAAGCGAAGTCGCAACAAAATGTCTTCTGGTCAGCATGTCTGCACCTCCAGTCGCCTTGCCGTAGCAGCAAGAAAAAAGATCGGACTAAAAGATTCCCTGAAACAGACCCCGAGTCCATTCACTTGTTCGTTGGGCGCAAAACCTTGTCGCAACTGGTGTTTTGAGGTCGTGCACAAACGGCTGCCGAAAGCCACGCATCTGGATAAGACGAATTTCTGAGCCGCCTCGGGTGGGTTGTCATAAAACTGTTACGGAAGCGTTACATAAGCTTCGCACGCCCGGACTACTGCACTCATCAAGGCCGCAGGGGGCGGCCAAAGCTGATTCTCAGGAGTGACCATGACCACCATTAAACTGACCGCTTCGGTTCTGGCAATCACCGCGATCGCCGCGTCCGCTGCCTCGGCGCGCGACGCCATCCGTATTGTCGGATCGTCGACCGTATTCCCGTACACCCAAGCCGTGGCCGAGCAGTTCGCCAACAACACGGGCGCAGCTTCGCCCATCGTCGAATCGACCGGTACCGGCGGCGGCATGAAAATCTTCTGCGAAGGCATCGGTGAAAACACCGCCGACATCACCGGCGCATCGCGTGCCATGAAGGCCTCGGAATACGAGCTGTGCCAAAAGAACGGTGTGACCGACATCTCGGAAGCCCTGATCGGTTTCGACGGCCTGTCGATCGCCATCTCGCGCAGCAACGAGCAGGATTGGGACCTGTCGCTGGCCGACATCTACATGGCCCTCGGCGCCCAGGTGCCGGTTGATGGCGAGTGGAAGGACAACCCGTACAAGACCTGGAACGAAATCAACCCCGACCTGCCGGCCGTGGAAATCCTGGCCTATGGCCCGCCGCCGACCTCGGGCACCCGCGACGCGTTCGTCGAGCTGGCCATGCATGAAGGCTGCAAAGAGCTGGACTTCGTCAAGAGCGGTGACTTCGACAAGAAATGGGTCAAGGAAAACTGCTCGCGCATGCGTACCGACGGGCCCTTCGTCGAAGCGGGCGAGAATGACAACCTGATCGTTCAGCGCCTTGAGGCGGACCCGAACGCCGTGGGCATCTTCGGCTACTCGTTCCTGTACGAGAACCTGGACAAACTGAAGCCGGTCACGATCGAAGGCGTCGAGCCGAATGCCGACACCATCGCCGACAAATCCTATCCGGTGTCTCGCCCGCTGTACTTCTATGTGAAGAACGCGCATCGCGGTGTGATCCCGAACCTGGACGAGTTCCTCGAGGAATACATGTCGGATGATGCTTTGGCATCCGACGGCTACCTGGCCGAACGTGGTCTGGTTGGCCTGTCCGACGAGCGCCGTGAAGAACTGCAGGACGCAATCCTGGACGGCCAGAACATGGAACCCAAGTCGTAAGATTTGCAATTCACAGGGCTGTCCGGCCGCGAAACCGGGCAGCCCATTTTTGTGCCTGGGGGGCAGATGACTACTTTCGTGTTTGCGGCGCTGTTGGGCGTCAGTATCCTTGGATATTTGCTGAACAGACGGGCCGCGGCCGGTCTGCGCGCAGATGGGACGTCCCTGCACTCCCTGCCCGGCTATCACGGGCTGTTTTCTTTTCTGTCCACGCTGGTTCCGGTCTTTGTGCTGATCGTACTGTGGCTGATCTTGCAGGGCCCGATGATCGACCATGTGGTCATGTCGGGCCTGCCTGCCGGCAGCCTTGACGGATTGGACACTGGAGGGCGTCAACTGGTGTTGGCCGAGATCAAGTCGATCTCGCGCGGGCAGATCTTTGGCGAGCCTGAACAGTGGAAGATGGACGCGGCCCAGCGGTATCTTGAGCTGCATCAGATGTCGGGATGGGTGCTGCTGTCTATCGTTGTCATTCTGTCACTGGCCATCGTGGCATTTGCCCGGTCGCGTGTCGGTGTCGAATTCCGCGCCCGCCACAGTGTGGAACGCATCGTTTCCGGCCTGATGATCTTCTGTTCGACCGTCGCCATCTTTACGACCGTCGGCATCATTGCCGCGCTGCTGTTCGAATCCATCCGCTTTTTCGAGATGGTGCCGATCACCGAGTTCTTCTTCGGCCTGAACTGGGAACCGCAGATTCCTCTGCGCGAGGACCAGATTGCCGCCGAAGGTGCTTTCGGCTGGCTTCCGGTCATCCTCGGCACGATCGTCATTACCGTTGTCGCGTTGTTCCTGGCGGTTCCGGTGGGACTGTTGTCGGCCATCTACCTGAATGAATTCGCGCCCGACCGCTTGCGGGCGGTGGCCAAGCCAGTGCTGGAGATCCTGGCCGGCGTGCCGACCGTGGTCTATGGCTTCTTCGCGATCCTGGTCGTGGCCCCGGCCATGCGCAGTTTCGGCGCATCGCTGGGCATTCCGGTGTCGCCCAACACGGCGCTGGCCGCAGGCAGCGTAATGGGCATCATGCTGATCCCGTTCATCTCGTCCTTTACCGACGACGCCCTGTCAGCCGTGCCGAAATCGCTGCGCGACGGAGCGCTGGCTTTGGGGGCAACCCGGGCCGAGACGGTTCTGAACGTGCTGTTCCCCGCTGCCATTCCTGGCATCGTCGGTGGCATCCTGTTGGCCGTCAGCCGCGCGATCGGGGAAACCATGATCGTGGTGATGGCGGCCGGTCTGATCGCCTCGCTGACCATCAACCCGCTGGACAGCGTGACCACGGTGACCGTGCAGATCGTCACGCTTCTGATCGGCGACACCTCGTTCGACAACCCCAAGACGCTGGCAGCCTTTGCCTTGGGCATGATGCTGTTCGTCGTCACCCTGATCATCAACGTCTTCGCGCTGCGCATCGTGCGCAAGTACCGCGAAGCCTATGACTGAGGCCAAGAATCATGGCTGACCTGACCGCAGGACAAAACAATTCGCCCAAAGGCGGAGACACCGCCGACGCCGTGCGCGCCAGCCTGGCCCGCCGCAACCGTAAACAGAAGATACTACAGGGTCTTGGCCTAGGCGCCATCGGGTTTGCATTTCTGATGCTGTTCATCCTGGTGGCCTCGCTGGTGTCATCCGGATACCAGGCGTTCACCCAGACCAAGATCACGCTTGAGGTCTATGTCGACCCCGAGGAGATCAAGCCCGAAAAGCTGCCGCGGGGAGGTTTCAAGGACGTGCTGCAAGCCTCACTGTCCGAGTTGCTGCCCGAGGTGGACACCAGCGATCGGGCTACCCGCAAGGCCTTGTCGGGCATTCTGTCCAACGGAGCGCAGTTTGATCTGCGCGACCGGGTGGTGGCCGACCCTGAACTGATCGGGCAGACCATCACAATGACCGTGCCGGTATCTGATCCTTATGACCAGTTGAACAAGGGCACCATCGACCGCGACACGCCCGAGCAGAACCGTCGTCTGAACGATTCCGAGATCGCGTGGTTCGATCAGCTCAAGGCCGAAGGCGTGATCAGCAAGCCGCTGAACACTGGCCTTGTCACCAATGCCGACAGCCGATTTCCGGAACTGGCGGGCCTGAAGGGCGCGCTGATCGGGTCGTTCTGGGCGCTGTTCGTGTGTTTCGTGATTTCCTTCCCGCTGGGCATCGGCGCGGCGATCTACCTTGAAGAATTCGCACCCAAGAACAAGGTCAGTGACTTTATCGAGGTCAACATCAACAACCTCGCTGCGGTGCCGTCAGTCGTTTTCGGCCTGTTGGCGCTGGCAGTGTTCATCGGTTGGTTCGGGCTGCCGCGCTCGGCCCCCTTCGTGGGTGGCATGACGCTGGCGTTGATGACCATGCCGACGATCATCATCGCCACCCGCGCAGCGCTGAAGGCGGTGCCCCCGTCGATCCGCGAGGCGGCCCTGGGTATCGGCGCGTCCAAGCATCAGGTGGTGTTCGGTCATGTGCTGCCGCTGGCGATGCCTGGCATTCTGACCGGTACGATCATCGGACTGGCGCAGGCCTTGGGGGAAACTGCCCCGCTGCTGCTGATCGGGATGAACGCGTTCATCACCTCGGCTCCGGCCGGCCCCTTCGACAGTGCCACCGCCCTGCCCACCCAGATCTTCATCTGGGCAGACAGCCCCGAGCGCGGCTTCGTCAGCCGGACCTCGGCCGCGATCCTGGTGCTGCTGGGTTTCCTAGTCACGATGAATGCAATCGCGATCTATCTTCGCAACAAGTTCGAGCGCAGCTGGTAAGCGCAAAGGGGTCATCATGATGAACGACATGAGCAAGATCGAGCCGAGTACCGCCGTCGACGCCATCAAGATTCAGGCGAAGGGCGTCCAGGTCTTTTACGGCGACAACCAGGCAATCAAGGACGTATCGGTCGACATTCTCGACAAGACGGTAACCGCTTTCATCGGCCCGTCCGGATGCGGCAAGTCCACGTTCCTGCGCTGCCTGAACCGGATGAACGACACGATTGACGTCTGCCGGGTCGAAGGTGACATCCGGATCGACAACGAAGACATCTACGACAAGCGGATCGACCCGGTGCAGCTGCGTGCCAAGGTGGGTATGGTGTTCCAGAAGCCGAACCCGTTCCCCAAGTCGATCTACGACAACGTAGCCTATGGTCCCCGGATCCACGGACTGGCCAGAACCAAAGCTGATCTGGATGAGATCGTTGAGAAATCCCTGCGCCGCGGGGCCATCTGGGATGAGGTGAAGGATCGCCTGCACGAGCCCGGCACCGGTTTGTCCGGTGGTCAGCAGCAGCGCCTTTGCATCGCGCGCGCGGTTGCCACTGAACCCGAGGTCCTGTTGATGGACGAGCCGTGCTCGGCTTTGGATCCGATCGCGACCGCCCAGGTCGAGGAACTGATTGACGAGTTGAAGCTGAATTTCTCTGTGGTGATCGTCACGCACTCGATGCAGCAGGCGGCTCGAGTCAGCCAGAAAACCGCGTTCTTCCACCTCGGCTGTCTGGTGGAATACGGGGACACGGGGCACATCTTCACCAATCCCGAAGACCCGCGCACGGAATCCTACATCACCGGGAGAATCGGATGACCCAGGACGCCATGAAGGACAAGCACATCGTCCGATCTTTTGATCAGGAACTCGAGTCCGTTCAGGCGCATCTGATGCGCATGGGTGGTTTGGTCGAGAGCTGCCTGTCGGACGCGATCCGGGCACTGTGCGACAAGGATGTCGAACTCGCCGCGCGCACCGTCAAGGCCGATCGCGCCATCGACGAGTTGGAAGAGATGGTGAAGAATGACAGCGCCAACATCATCGCACGGCGCGCGCCTACGGCCATCGACCTGCGCGTGGTCCTGGCGACCTTCACCATCGCCAACCAGCTCGAGCGCAGTGGGGACCATGCCAAAAACATCGCCAAGCGGGCCGTGACCCTGGCGGACTCCGCGAGTTTGGACGAAGTCAAATCGGCGATCGCGCGTCAAGCCCAGCTGGTGCAGAGCATGATTGCGGATACCCTGGATTGCTTCATCCAGCGGGACGCGGACAGGGCCCAGGCCATCCGTGAACGTGACGCCGATGTGGATGCGATGTACAATAACGTGTTTCGCGCTCTGCTGACCCATATGATGGAGAACCCGGGCAATATCACCCCGGGCATGCATCTGCATTTTGTGGCCAAGAACCTCGAGCGGATCGGTGATCATGCTACCGGGATCGCCGAGCAGACCATCTATCTTGTCAGTGGGCAGTTGCCTGATGATGATCGCCCGCGCCTCGACAAGACACCGACGGAAACCACCGAGGTCCTGTGATGCCAACGCCATCGATCCTTGTCGTCGAAGATGAGCCCGCACAGCGCGAGATCATCTGCTACAACCTCGAGGCCGAAGGCTTTGACGTGCGCCAGGCCGAAACCGGTGACGAGGCGCTGCTGCAGATCAAGGAAGTGCCGCCCGATCTGATCCTGCTGGACTGGATGCTGCCCGGCGTTTCCGGGATCGAGATTTGCCGCCAGCTGAAGATGACCGCGGCGACCCGTGCCATTCCGGTGATCATGCTCTCGGCAAAATCCGAAGAGGTCGACAAGGTGCGCGGGCTGGAGACAGGTGCCGACGACTATGTCACCAAGCCCTATTCGGTGATCGAGCTGATGGCCCGAGTCAAATCCCAGTTCCGCCGGACCCGCCCCGCAGCCGTGGGCGAGCGGTTGGAATACGATGACATCGTCCTGGATGCCGAAACGCACCGCGTGACCCGCGCGGGCGAGGACATCAAGCTGGGTCCGACCGAGTTCCGGCTGCTGTCGACCTTCATGGAAAAGCCGGGCCGGGTCTGGAGCCGCGAGCAATTGCTCGACCGGGTCTGGGGGCGCGACATCTACGTGGACACCCGGACCGTCGATGTGCATATCGGGCGTTTGCGCAAGGCTCTGACGGTGCGTGGGGGGGATGACCCGATCCGTACCGTGCGCGGGGCCGGTTACGCGCTCGGCTGAGCCCTGGCCTCTGCCATTTCGCGCAGGTGACATCCCAGCATCAGCAGCGCGGGCCAGAGCAGATAGGCCTCGATCTCGATGTTTTCGCCGAAGGTCAGCAGCAGCAGGGTCATCAGCAGGCCCAGCGGCAGTCGGCCGCGCGCCGAGCGGACCGCGTCGGTGATCACCACGCCGAAATGCACGGCGAAGGGGACAAGAAACGCCACGAAGCCGGTGATGCCCTTGACGAATAGAAGACCGTACCAGGTGTGGTGACTTCCGATGGGCATGTATTCGACCAAATGTGCACCGGGCTGAACCGTTCCGTGACCAAAAAGCATCGCGTCGGACTGCCAGCGTTCATAGGCAATGCGTTGCAGGGTTTCGCGCACACGGGTGCTGTCGGCGCGGGCCGATTTGAAATTCTGCAGCGCCTGGTTGCCCAGGTCGATCGCGGCGGCTCCCCACGCCGCGGACGCCGTTGCCACGGCCGACACCAGAAACCATCCGATGCTGCGCGCCACCAACGGCAAAAGGCGCGGCCCCAGCGTGCAGGCCACCAACCCGACCAGCCCCATGCGGGATTTCGACGCCAGGATCATCACAATGCCTGCACTCAGACCGACGGCCATCCATCCCCGGTGCCGCTCTTCGAGCGCGAACAGGACCATGCATACCCCCAGCAGGGCGGCAAATGGCGACCAGGGCGCGAAGAACTGCCACCGGGGCGTCCAACTGGCCGGGTCGATCGTGTAGAGATAGACTGAGAAATACTCGGGCCCCGGCCCACCTACCGCCTTGAGCGGTGAGGTGAAGATCTGGCTGGGCAGGCCCAGATAAGGTGCCGCCAACAGCGGGGGCGCAAGGCACAGGGTCCACAGCCCCAGTCTGCACTGGCCCCGCACCAGAACCTCGCGCCGGATCGGCAGCACGGCCCCGGCCAGAATGAACAATGGAATAAGCGCCCAGCCCTTGGCCCAGCCGATCGAAGACTTGATGGTTTTACCCAGCCCCAGCCCCCAATCCAGATGGCCGGCCCACAGTGCAAACAGCATCAACAGCATGCCGGCCATCCATAGCCAAACCAGCGCCGGAACCGGCCCGGTGGCCCGCAGGTCCGGACGGATCGTCGGCCCCAGATACAAGGCCAGCGCCGCCAACCCCGCCAAGGACCATCCCAGTACCGGCCCGACGACATAGAGCGCACCGATGGCATAGAACGGCCATGTCCAGACCAGCGCGCGCAAGACAAGCCGCTCGGCCGGGTTCTGCGGCGCGGCCTCGGTCATGGCTTGTTCTCGCCTGTGTCTTTCAACAGCCGCGAGATCAGCGGGTTCCGGACCCATGCCAACGTCAGCCCGATCAAAAGCATCAAAGTGGCGGCAATCCCGGCCGCGATCGACAGCTTCTTGTTGGGTGAAGACGGTCGTTCCGGCAGCGACGGATTTTCCAGCACCTGGATCAGCGGGTACGAGGCATAGACATCGGTCTTTTTTGATTCCGACCGGGCGATGGCCGAGGCAAAGACGGCTTCGGCCACGGCAAAATCCCTTTGACGGTCTTCGAGTTCTGCCGCCACCGGTGCCAGCGCGGACAGGCGCGCAGTTTCGGCCGCGACCTGTGCGGCAAGGGTTTTTACATGCTTCTCCTGCCCCGCGCGCAGGGCGTTTTCGCGGACAAGCTCGCTGAGCAACTGCGCGCGCTCTCCCTCGGGGGCGCGGTCCAGACCCGAGAGCTGATCGACCGACAGGCCGGTCACCTCGGCCGCGCGTTGGACGGCAACCTGTCTTGCGCCTTCATATTCATCCCGCGCTGTGCGGTAGACCGGATGGCGCGGCCCGAAATTAGCATCGGCCTGCGCCAGCTTGGCCGCGCCGGTCGAGGCATCCTTGAGCAGCGACATGTATTGCGCGTCGGCGTACAGCTTCAGCGTCACCGCGGCGGCATCCGGCGGCAGATCCAGCGCGACCCCAAGAGCCGCGACCCGCTCGGCCTGGCGGGCCAGCGTGCTTTCTTCGGCCCGCAGCGTCTGGCGCGCGCGGTCATTGGCGGCCACCTGCTCACGGTATTGGGCGGCCGAGAGCAGCCCACTCTGCCGCTGCAACTGCTCGATCGCAGCGCGGGTTTCACGAACCGAGCGCTGATACTCGTCGATTGCGCCGCTGTTGCTGGCTTCGCGCGTGGCGATCTCGTCCGCGCGCAGGGCGTCGATCTCGGCAAAGAATGCAGCGACAAGGGCATCGCCGTGGCGTTGCGCGTCCCCCGGGCTGGCGGCCTCCATTTCGATATGGATCAGGCTGGTCTGGTCCACCAGGCGGATGCGCGGCTTGCCGAACGCATCCCGCTCGGCCCCGACGGCGCGTGCGGCCGCATCCAGAATGCGATCGGCCGACAACAGCCGCTTGTAGGTTTCGGTGGGGCTGATCGACCCGTTGGCAAAGGCCGAATTGGCGTAGGACGAGGCCTGCCCGATATTGGCCAGATTGACCGAGGCTGACGCGCCCGATCCCGGCAGGATCAACGAGGCGTGGGATGCGTATTTGACCGGCGCGGTTGCCAGATACCCGCTGATCGGGGCCCAGATGCAGCTGGATCCCAGAAGAAACAGCGCAACATATCGCGGCAGCCGTCCGGCATCGGTCAACCGCCCACCCCTGAGGACACGCCGCCAGCCCAGCGACCGGATGTCGCTGCGGCTGATGCGCGCCCAGTCCCTGGGACGTTTGGGCGCAAGGGGCTGATGGTTGTCGGAAATCTGGTTCGGCATATCAAATCCTCTCTTACAGGAGTGATATACCGGGGCGGCTTGGGCTGTCCGCTGCGCAAGGGGTTAGGCCGGGGCGGGTTGGGACAGGCCCCCTATCCGAAAGGATGGGCGCGGGTCAGAACAGGCCCGCCTCGCGTGCGGCCATCGCGGCTTGGGTGCGGTTGCTGACACCCACTTTGCGGTACAGCGTCTTCACATGCAGCTTGATCGTCGGCTCGGATAGGTCCAGATCGCGGGCGATCTCCTTGTTCGACTTGCCCTCGGTCAGACCTTTGAGGACCTGGCGCTCGCGCTCGGTCAGTTTTTTGGCCATCGGGTGGGTGTCGTTCGGCTGCTCGGCGCTCATGAAACCGACGGGCAGATATTGCTCACCCATGGCCATGAAACGGATGGCGTTTACCAGAGACTTGGCCGGCAGGGTCTTGGGCACGAACCCGGCTGCCCCCAGCTCGAGCGCACGTTCAGCCAGATCGCGCGAGGCATCGCCGGTGAACAGTGCCACATGCCGCGCGCGATCCATGCCAATGCAGGTTTCCAACCCGCTCAGCCCGTTCATGCCCGGCATATTGAGGTCCAGCAGAACCAGATCAAACGGACCGTCGGATTCGATCTTGGCCTTGGCGGTCGCAAAATCCGGCGCGGTGGTGGGTTCGATCCCGCCCGTGGCCTCGATGAAGGCGACGAGCGTGTCCAGAACCAGATCGTGATCGTCGGCGATAAGAACTTTCATCAATGAACTCCATGTGCCTCCACCCAGACCTGAAAAGGTTAATAAACTATTGATGATTGGCGGTGAAGCCTACCGAACGGACAGGCAGATACCCGATCGGATAGGAGCAACTGGCCGGATTTCCTTGCGGTGCCGCATCCGGGCCGTGTCAGTCAGCCGATTTCTCCGCGCGCTCTCCCGATGCTCGTCTGTTGTGGTGCCGGCACAGCGGGCAGGTTCAGGGCAAGAGTTCAGTTCATGTTCGGAGAGTTCCATGCACTTTCAAGCCGCACACGCCCTATTCGACGGCGCACACACCACGCCCGGCACCGCGCTGCCAATCACCGAAATCCTCGGGCAGCCGGTGGTGAATGCAGAATCCGGTCCGGTCATCACCACGCTTTTGGATGGTCACCGCCGGACCGTCTTTTTCCTGAACGCACATTGCGCAAATGTCCGGGCAAAGAATGACCAATATCGAGCAGCCCTGACGCAAGCCGACCTCGTCCTGCCCGACGGGATCGGGGTCGAGCTTGCCGCCGCGATGCAGGGCGAACACCTGACCGAGAACCTGAACGGAACCGACTTTGTCCCGCGCCTGGTCCGGCGCGCGGCCAAGCTGGGCCAGTCGGTCTATCTGCTGGGCGGAACGCCCGGCACCGCACAGGCCGCAGCAGCGCGCCTGCAAGACATGGCGCCCGGCCTGAGGATTGCCGGTTCCCGCGACGGGTTTGGGGGCCTCGAACGGACGGACGAAGCCCTGGACGAGATCAACCAATCCGGCGCAGATATCCTGCTGGTGGCCATCGGCGTTCCGCTGCAAGAACTGTGGATTACGCGGCACCGTGCCCGGCTGAACCCGAATCTGGTTCTGGGTGTCGGCGCGTTGTTCGACTTTCTGGCGGGCAACGTCCGGCGGGCACCCGGGATCGTGCGGCGGGTCCGGATGGAATGGGCGTGGCGGTTGGCGATGGAGCCGCGCCGCATGGCCCGCCGCTATCTGATCGGAAATTTCGAATTTCTGGGACGGTGCGTCGCCCAGGCTCTTGGCGGGCTGACGCCCAGCCGTATTCTTGACCTGACCGTCGCGCTGGCGGCCATGACGGTTCTGGCCCTGCCGATGCTGGCCATTGCCGCCCTTGTCCGGCTGGACAGCCGCGGCCCGGCCCTGTTCCGGCAGACACGGGTGGGCAGGAACGGGGTGCCTTTCACCGTCTACAAGTTCCGCTCGATGACCACCGACGCCGAAGCGCAAAGGGCCAGCCTGCTGGCGCAGTCCGACCGCGCAGGCGTGTGCTTCAAGGCACGCCACGATCCGCGTGTCACGCGGGTGGGCAAGGTTCTGCGCCGCTTTTCGCTGGATGAGCTGCCGCAGATCCTCAACGTAATGAAGGGCGATATGTCGATCGTCGGACCGCGCCCTGCCCTGCCCGAGGAGGTCGCCAAATACCCGCCCCGCGCGCTTGAACGCCTGGCCGTCCGCCCCGGGATCACCGGCCTGTGGCAGGTGTCGGGCCGGGCCGCCATCGACTTTGACCGAATGATCGATCTGGACACGGCCTACGTGCGGTCCCGTTCGGCCCTTCTGGATCTGATGCTGATTGCCATGACCGTGCGGGCCGTCGTGTCCGGCCGCGGCGCCTACTGAGAAAACCCAAGGAGAATTGTTATGACCAAGATTCGCAAAGCCGTCTTTCCCGTCGCCGGACTGGGCACAAGGTTTCTGCCCGCAACCAAGACCGTGGCCAAGGAAATGCTGCCCCTGATCGACCGCCCTCTGATCCAATATGCCGTCGACGAAGCGCGCGCGGCCGGTATCGAAGAATTCATCTTCATTACGTCACCCGAGAAAACCGCGCTCGAGGCCTATTTCGGGCGGAATACGGCGCTTGAACGCAAGTTGAAGGATGGTGGCAAGACCGAGCTCTTGAACAACCTGCGCTGCGCCGATCTGGAGGATGGCAAATACTGCTTTGTCCGGCAGGATGCGCCCCGTGGATTGGGCCATGCCGTGTCGCTGGCGCGCGAGTGCGTGGGCAATGAGCCGTTTGCGGTGATCCTGCCCGATGACGTCATCAGCGCCCGACGCCCGGCTCTGTCACAGATGGTCCAAAGCTATTGTGACCAAAGCGGCCACATGGTTGCGACCCAATCCGTGCCGTCCGACAGGATCGAGTCCTACGGGGTGGTCGATATCGCCCTGCAGGCCGGGCGTGTGCAAAAGCTGCGCGGCCTGGTCGAAAAGCCCAGCCCCGAGCAGGCGCCATCGAACTACGGCATCGTCGGGCGGTATATCCTGCAGCCATCGATCTTTGATCGTCTGGCCGGCCAGGCACCGGGTGCGGGAAATGAAATCCAGCTGACCGACGCCATCGCTGCGGATATCGAAACCGCTGGCTGCTCGGGCTACGCCTTCGCGGGTGAACGCTTCGACTGCGGCTCAGTCGCCGGGTACCTTGAGGCCACCGCGGTTTTTGCCCTGCAGCGGTCAGAGCTGCGCGAAGGGTTTGAGCGGATCATGGCACAGCGCATGGGCCACCTGCGCCCGGCCGCGTAACGGCGGGCACCTATCCGTTCGGATAGGTGCTTATCCTGATGCCCGTCTGTTGCCCGGTCACGCTTTCTGATCTTGTGCAATTGGACACGAGGAGAATGACATGCGGATTTTACTTGCAGCCTTGGCAATGGTTCTGACCTTGGGCCAGGCACAGGCCCAGGATCTGGCCGAACCCACCGGAGAGGTGGTTCTGACGATCACCGGCAACCTGACCCAGCCCGGAGCCGAAGGTGGAGCGCGGTTCGACATGGACATGTTGAAAGCCTTGCCCGCACGGACATTTGCGACCTCGACGATCTGGACCGAAGGTGAAAACACCTTTGTCGGCGTGCCCTTGTCGGTGGTGCTGGAGGCAGTCGGTGCAGATGGCAGCATTATCCGCGCCACGGCGATCAACGACTATGCGGTTGAAATCCCGATGGACTCGGTCACCGAAAGCGACCCGATCGTGGCCTATGAAATGAACGGTGCCGAGATGTCACGCCGGCAGAAGGGCCCGCTGTGGATCGTCTACCCCTATGACAGCGACCCGAAATACCAGACCGAGGTGACCTATTCGCGCAGCATCTGGCAACTCGATCGTCTCGAGGTAGTTAAATAGCTTGCAACCGGAATGAGTGAAGTAATGAGTAAAGCGCAGTGAACAATCGATGAGGCTCGGATTGAGCGATACCGATACGCAGGTTTTGCGCCGCCGATGGGTCTTCGGACTCATCGGCTTCGGCGTTTTGTTGGGTCTGGTCACGGTGGCGTGGCTGTCGGCGCAGGTGTTTACCGATTTCAACGACCGGCGAGCGGCACCTTCGGACAATGTCCAATGGACGTTGTCGCAGGTCGAGGTCGACTATTTGTCCTACCTGAACGCTCTGGAAACCGCGTCGGCGGCGCAGGACGCGGAGAATGGCACGTTGGATCTGGTGCGCCGGCGGTTCGATCTGTTCTACAGCCGTGTCGATACGCTGGCCCAATCCCGCGTGTTCCAGCCTTTGCGCCAGGATGACCGGTTCCGCCTGCCGTTGGATCGGGTGACCCGGCACCTGAACGCCGCGATCCCCTTGATCGACGCGCCGGATGCGGAGCTGTCCGAAAAACTGGACGATCTGAAACGCGCCGCCCTTGAGATCGGTCCGCATGTCCGCACGTTGGCCGTTTCGGGCATCTCGTATTTTGCCACCGAGTCGGACCAGCAGCGCATCCAGACGGCGGCAAACTTGCTGCGATTGGCGATTCTGTCGGGGGCCTTGCTTCTGACTCTGGGTGCTGTCAGCGCCTATCTTCTGGTGGTCAACCGGCGCGCCACGCGCCGCGGACGCGCGCTGCGGCAGGCGAATGAACGGATGAACACGATCCTCTCAACCTCGTTGGACGGAGTGATCGTGGTCGATGCCAAGGGCGACGTGATCGAGTTCAACCCAGCTGCCGAGGCAATATTCGGCTATACGGCGGATCAGGCCCGGGGTCGCGCGATCGGTGACCTGATCGTGCCGCCGCATCTGCGTGAGGCACATAGCGCCGGCATGGTGCGCATGCAGTCTGGCGGAGAACGTCATGTCGTCGGCAAAGGCCGTGTCCAGTTGGAGGCGATGCGCGCGGATGGCGAGCAGTTTCCGGTCGAACTGGCGCTGCAATCGGCCCGGGCAGGCGATCAGGAAATCGTCATCGGCTTTGTCCGTGACATCTCGCAGCGGGTTGCCGCCCAGCAGGAATTGATCAGCACTCGTGACCGCGCCTTGGCCGGCGAGAAGGCCAAGGCCGATTTCCTGACCGTGATGAGCCACGAGATCCGCACGCCGCTGAACGGGTTGCTGGGCAACCTCACGCTGCTAAAAAACACCCGCACCACCCGGGAACAGGCGCGGTTTGTCGAGAACATGGAAATCTCGGGCCAGATCCTCCTGAGCCACGTCGACACCGTTCTGGACATCGCCCGGTTCGAGGCCGGGAAACTGTCGGTGGCGTTGCAGCCCTCGAACCTGAACGACATCCTGCAAGAGATTGTGGATGGTCAAAGCGGCAACGCCGCCTCGCGGGAGAACTCCATCTCTTGGCAGTGGGTGGGCGAGGCGCGCCCCTGCGTTGCCGCCGATGCCCAAAGGTTGCGGCAGATTCTTCTGAACCTTGTCGGCAATGCCATCAAATTCACCGAAAACGGTCGGATCTCGATCGAGGTCGAAGTAACCGAGCCTGGCCCCACGGCCAGCGTCAACATCTTTGAATTCCGCATCATCGATACGGGTATCGGCATCGGCGCGGATGAGGTCGGCGTCATCTTTGATGATTTTCACACCAGCGATCCAAGCATCGGTCGGGCCACCGGGGGCACCGGTCTGGGCCTGGGCATCGCACGTCGGTTTGCTCGGGCCATGGGCGGAGAGATCGGCGTTGAAAGCACGCCCGGCGAGGGCAGCGTGTTCTGGGTTCGTCTGCCGCTGCAGGACGCGGAATTGGACGCCAACGTTGACAGCGACCAGCCAGAGGTTCAGCACGCCCAGCCGTTGGACGTGCTGGTGGTCGAAGACAACGAGATCAACCGCGAGGTGATCTGCAACATGCTGAAACTGGACGGTCACCGGGTGACGGTTGCCGAGAACGGCCAACTGGGTGTGGACGCAGCGGCAGCGCATCGGTTCGACGTGATCCTGATGGATATCAGCATGCCGGTCATGGACGGCCCGACGGCCACGCGCCACATCCGCAGCGGGGGCGGGCCTTCGGCGGAGATACCGATCATTGCCGTTTCGGCCAACGTGCTGCCTGATGCGGTCGACGCGTTCCGCGCCGCCGGTATGACAGCCTTTGTCGGCAAGCCGATTGCCCTGGATGCCTTGCGCAAGGCCTTGTCGGTTGTCTCCGGCCCCGGAGCTTCGACCCGGTCCGAGGACGAAACGGATCATATCGCAGATCTGCGCGCCAACCTCGGCGCCGACGTCTTTGACCGGTTGCTTGCCAAATACTTGTCCGAAGGGGATGCCGTGGTCGCGCAGCTTGCCCAGTTGGACGGCGGTGAAGCCGATCTGGACCGGGTCGCGCAGGAGTGTCACAGGCTGGCCGGAAGCGCGGCGACCTTTGGTGCGATGGGGTTCCGTGATGCGCTGATTGCGACCGAGATGGCCGCAAAATCCGCAGACCGTCAGCAGGTCGCCCACCTGTTGAGCGGTCTGCCCGAGGTTTGGGAGCGGGCAAAGGCTGCCCTGCCCGCCCCCGGAGCGATCAAGGGATGAGCAGCGCAGCGGCCCCGACGATGCCCAGCGACCGGGCGATTTCGGTCACTCCGGTGACCTTGCTGTCGTAACAGGCCACGGCATCACCCGGCAGAACATAGGGATCGAAGTCGTCGCGGTCTCCGCGCCGCAGCAGCTTTTCGATATTGCGCTCGATGACGACCGAGGACCCGGTTACGGGGTTGCGCGTGAACAGTACAGCACTGCGGTTGGCGTTCGTGGTTTTCGACCCGCCGACGCAGTTGCTGTCAACCACGGCCTGCAGGAAACGGGTGCCATAGGGCACTTCACGCACGTCGCGCCCGATGGCGGATTCTGCATTGCCCGCAGCGGGTTGGGTCAGGTTTGACATATACAGTGTCACGCCGGGCGGGCTGATCGGGCTGGGGCGCATCAGCGCGTCCTGAAAGCACCCGCGGCTGTTGACCACGATCTGGTCGCCGGTCAACAGCATGATGTCGGTCGGGTCCGATCCTTCGAACACACCACGCAGATCCATGCGATAGATGCGCCCTTGACGGTGCAGCTCGACGGCTGACAGGTCGGCATCCGGCCGCACCCCGCCCGCGGCCCGCAGTGCCACCGACAGGTTGCGCCCCTCGGTCGAGGCCCCCAGCGCGCCCTGGCGCCGACGGTCCAGGGAATCGCCTGGAACACCGCCAATCTCGACCGAGTGCGGCTCGAACACCGCGCCACGTACACCCACTGTCACCGAGGCGAAATCGCTGACCCGTACGGTCACACGGGGTTCGGCGTCATAGAACTGGGCCGCAACCAGAACACGGGCCACCTCTTGTTCGACCTGCTCGGTGGTGCGGCCCTGAGCGCGCACGGGCGGCAGGTACGGCAGCTTGAGGTCTCCGTCACGCGAAACGACATAAGCGTCGCTCAGCAGGTCGTCCCCTTCGATGGTGATCTGGACCATGTCGTTGCGCGACAGTTTCTCGCCCAACAAGGGGCTGAGTGCGGGTTGCGACCATTTCGCATAGGCATTTGCGCCCTGATCGCCGGCCTGCGGCATGCAGCTCTGGCCGTTCATCGCGGCGGCCTGCAGCAACGGCGTGTCGCCCCGTCGACGTCCGGGTTCGCGGTATTGCGCCTGATAGCTTTCGCCGCGCGATACGGCTTCGATGTTGCGCGGGGTCTGCATGCTGCTGCACCCCAGCAGGGTCGAGGCGCTGACGGCCGTAATAAGTAAGGTCTTGAAATTCATGGTCATTTTCATCTCCTGATCTTTCACAGAAGATAAACCCTGCCGCGCGGCCTGCGTCAGCCCGGCATCGGGATGGCGGCTTGTCCCATTCGGATAGGTGCCTCTCCGAACGGTCCCCAGCCCCGTCCGATCGCGTCCGGGACACAGACCCTGGCCACCCGTAAAACGGAACCAACAACTGTTTTTCGGGATAACGGCGTCATGACGCACAGCTTTGCACAATCCGGTTTTCTGCGGCACCTGTTGGCCTACACCGCCTCCGAAGTGGCGGCCAAGGCGTCGCGCCTGGTCGTCGTGGTGGCCGTTGCCCGTACCCTCAGCCCCGAAGCGATCGGTCTGGCCGCTGCGGCTCTTGCGGCGGGCGACATCCTCAAGGCGCTGACCGAGAACGGGGTGAACCAGCGTATCATTCAGGCCCCGTCCGAGGAACTGGCGCAGCGGTGCAACACGGCGCACCGCATCTTCTGGGTCTGGTGCGCGGGGCTGTGCCTGCTGCAACTGGCGGTCGCAGCGGCGCTGTTCGTCATGGGCCACACGATGCTGGCGATGCTGCTGGCGGTGCTGGCCGGGGAATACCTGTTCATGCCGGCGGGCCTGGTTCAGGCCGCACTGGCAATGCGCGAGGGCAAGCTGCAGCAGACCGCCGCGATCGCCGGCGGGCAAGTCGTGGGGGCCAATGCCCTGACAGCGCTTCTGGCGGTGGTCTGGGCCTCGCCTCTGGCATTGGTTCTGCCGCGCCTGCTGACTGCACCTGTCTGGCTTGTGCTGATGCGCCGCCTGCGTCGGTGGTCGCCTGATCGTCGGGCCGGGTTTGCAGCCTTGAAACCGTTCGTGGGCTATGGCTGGGCCGTTCTGGGCGTGGAACTGGTCAAGGTTCTGCGCCTGCAGGCCGACAAGCTGGTGGTGGGCGCCATGTTGGGCGCCGAGGCGCTTGGTATCTATTTCATGGCTTTCAATGCGGGGCTTGGGCTGGCCACTTCGTTCACCCAAGCCTTCTCGGTCGTTCTGTTCCCGCATCTGTGCGCGGCCGAGGACAAGCACGGGGCGCTGCGCCACGGGCTGGGCCTGTCTCTGCTGATCCTGACGCCGCTGGTTTTGCTGCAGGCGGCGCTGGCCCCGGTCTATGTGCCGCTGCTGCTGGGACAGGGATGGGCCGAGATCGCCCCGGTGGTATCGGTTCTGTGCCTTGCAGCCCTGCCGACGGTGATCTGGTCGGCGGTCGCCGGGTGGCTGCGTTCGGAAAACCGCCCCGTCACCGAATTGCGGGTCAGCACGGTTCTGGCCGTGGGCCTGATCGCCAACACGACCCTGATGGCGCCGCTGGGCCTGATGCCCGTCGCCGTCGGGTATGTCTGCACCTGCAGCGCCATCATGCTGGCCGCATCCTGGGCGCTGCTGCCGCGGGGTTCTGCAATCACTCAGGAGGCGCGCGCCCAATGACCCGGTTTTCCATCATCGTTCCCTTCCACAATGACGCGGCAACCATTGCCGCCACCCTGAATAGCCTGCTGGGGCAGAGCTTTGCGGATTTCGAACTCATCTGCGTGGGCGACAAGCCCTCGCGCCAGACGACCGAAGTTGTCCGGCAATTTTGTGCGCGCGACGCCCGGGTGCGGGTCGAGGCCAACCCCAATCGCGGCCCCAGCTCTGCGCGCAACCATGGTGCAACTGTGGCCACCGGCGACATCCTCGCGTTCTGCGACGCGGATGACCTGTGGGTCACCGACAAGCTGGCCCAACTGGACCGGTTGTTTGCAGATACCAGCATTGATGCGGCCTTTGGCCAGATCGGTTTCTTTTCCGAAACCCCCGGCGATTGTCCGACGCGCTCAACGGTTCCTACCGATCCCCTGACCATTCCTGACCTGCTGACGGAAAACGCGGTGTGCACGATGTCGAACCTTGCAGTGCGCCGCCAGGTGTTCGCTGCTGTCGGCGGGCTGAACCCGGCTGCGGTCCACAACGAAGATCTCGAGCTGCTGATCCGCTTGGCGGGCGAAGGCCACGTGATCATCGGGGTTGACCGCCTGCAGGTCTGGTACCGGACCAGCGGCAGCGGTCTGTCTTCGGACCTCGAGGCGATGCGGGCCGGGCGCGCTCGGGCGGTTGCAACGGCGGCCCGCTACGGCGTTGCGCCGTCGCCCGCATCCGAGGCGATCTACATGCGGTATCTGGCCCGGCGCGCACTGCGTCTGGGCGCGGAACCGTCGATGGCCCGCGCCTATGCCCGCGCCGGTCTGGCGCTGAGCGCGCGCAGCTTTCTCAACCCAATCCGCCGCGGTGTGCCCACTGCACTTGGCGCGGCACTGGCCCCCGCCCTGCCCCGCCCGATCCGTCAGGCGCTGTTTGCCCGCTGATTCCAACCAGGAGACCAAAAATGCCCCAGGCATCCATCATCGTTCCCGCCTACAACACCGCCGCGACCCTGACCGAGACTCTGGCCTCGCTTCTGTCGCAGACCCATGATGATTTCGAAATCATCATCGTGGATGACGGCTCGCAGGACGAAACCCCCGCCATTGCCCGCGCCAATGCTATCGACCCCAAAGTGCGGGTGATCCGGCAGGAAAACCGCGGCCTCGCCGGGGCGCGCAATACCGGCATCGCGGCCGCTCGGGGAGAGTTCGTCGGCTTCTGCGACGCCGACGACTTGTGGCTGCCCGAAAAGCTGGCCACCCATGTGCGTCACCTGCAGGCCGAACCCGACCTTGCGATCAGCTATTCCGGCAGTGCCATGATCGACGAGGGTGGTCGGCTGATGCGCGTCCGTCAGTCGCCGCGCCTGCGGGACGTGACGGCGGCACATGTCCTGAAACGCAACCCGATCGGCAATGGATCGGCAGCGGTGATGCGCAAATCCGCCTTGCTCGATCTGGCCTACCGTCCGGCGTTCGAGTCCAAGCGCGACTGGGTCTTTGACGAAACCTTTCGCCAGTCCGAGGACATCGAATGCTGGCTGCGGCTGATGCTGACGACGGATTGGCAAATCGCAGGCGTACCGGGGTTGCTGACCCGCTATCGGATCCATGCGACCGGCCTGTCGGCGGCCTTGGACCGACAGTTGCAGGCGTGGGAGCGGATGGTCGACAAGCTGCGTCCACTGAACCCCGAATTCTTTGCCCGGCACGAGGCGGCGGCGTGCGCCTATCAGCTGCGCTATCTAGCGCGACGCGCGGTCAGCAATCTGGATGCGCACAAGGCTTGGGAGCTTGCGCAGCGGTCGATTTCAACCAGCGCCCGGCCCCCGATCGAAGAACCCGGCAAAACGTTGACCACCATCATCGCGGCCGCAGCCCTGCGCGCGGTCGGGCCGGCGCCTGTTGTTCAAGCCGGTCGCCTCATGCGCCGCCAGACTTCCATCTGAACCGAGGTTTCCAAATGTCCAAGATCACCGTTCTTCACCTTGTTGATGACACCACGGCCGGTGGGGTCATGCGTATGCTCGACCATCTTGCGCAGCTGCCCGAACTGGCCGACGAAGTCCACCAAGAGGTTCGCCCGGTCAAGCGGACCGCCTTCAGCTGGGGCAGTTTCGACGCCGATGTCATCGTATGCCACATCGCCCCCGGCTGGCGTTGCCTGCCGGCCTTCTCGGCCCTGCGGGCGATGCATCCCACCGCGCGGCTGGTGCATGTCGAACACAGCTATACCCGGTCTTTCACCGCCTTGAACGTGCCGCACAAGCGGCGGTTCTTTGCGATGCTGCGCGTGACCTATTCGTTGTTCGATCAGGTCATCGCCGTCAGCAAGGCGCAGGCCGGCTGGATGGCCGAACGTCGGTTGGCACCCGCATCCAAGCTGAGCGTGATCTCGCCCCAGGTTGACCTGGGCGCGGTTGCCCGCGCAGCCGGGCCGGTCGAGGCGGCCCGGGTCATCGGTGCGATCGGACGGCTCGAGCCGCAGAAAGGCTTCGATCTGCTGATCGAAGGATTTCGCATGTGCCCCAACCCCGATGCACGGCTTGTGATCTTTGGCGAAGGCAGCCAGCGCGACCGCCTTGCAGCCTTGGCCGCAGGCGATCGGCGGATCGAGTTTAGGGGCCACGCCGACGACCCGGCCGAAGCCTATCGGGCCGTGGACGTGGTGGCGATGCCCTCGCGGTGGGAGGCCTACGGGTTGGTGGCGGATGAGGCGCGCGCGGCGCGGCGTCCGGTCATCGTCAGCATGGTCGACGGTCTGCGTGACCGGATCGGGGCAAGCGGCGTGATCCCGTGCGGGTCCGATCCCAAGGCGTGGCGCAAATCGATCGAGGCAGTTCTGGCGGGTACGCCTCCGGTGGTTCCCGCCTTGGCGCCCAAGGCTGACAGATCCCGCTATGCAGAGCGGTGGCGGCAGGTGTTCGACCCGGCCAAAGGGTTTTGAGGGCGGCGTGGTGACGGCTACTGCAAGGTGTGCCACAAGAACCAGCGGCAATGTCCGGGCGGGCTTTGCGTGGGCGTGTTGGCCAGGCGACCAAAGGGCTCGAATCCCAAAGCCTGATAGAACCGCGCAGCGGCCGGGTTGGATGTGTCCAGCCACGCAGAATGACACCCGCGCTGGCGTGCCTCGGCAAAGGCGTGGTCCAGCAACTGCCGGCCCAAACCGCGGCGTCGATGGGTCGGGTCGACCCATAAGGTCTTGATCAGCAGCCACCCATAGGAGGTTGCGCCATGCAGGCCGCCCACCCGGTTGGCGCCGTCCTGCGCAATCAGCGTGATGCTGTCATTGACCCCTTGCGGCGCGGTGGCCCGCAGTTCCGCAAGAAGGGCTTGCTCGACCCAGTCCTCCTGCCCGGGGGCGGAAACAATGGACGGGCCCGTCATCGGTCAGGCCCATGCCCGTTGAGTGGGGATCGGTGCGGCACCGCTCATGCCGGGGAAGTTTCCGCGTTCAGGATCTCGATCACCATCGCTGCCGTCCAGGTGAAGCTGCTGCCGCCGCAGGGTTCGGCGGTGACCGGGTCGTAATATTCGGCAAAGCCGCTTTGCTCGATCAGGCGCAGGCTGTCGTCGACGATCCGCTGCACGATCCGGGTTTGCCCGGCGCGTTGCAGACCATCTGCGATCATGTAGTTCACGATCAGCCAGACCGGCCCGCGCCAGTACCTTAGCCCGTCGAATTCGGGGGCCGCCGGGTCGTGGCTGGGCACCAGATACGGGACCGTGGCACCGATGGCTTCCAACCGCTGGGCAATGGCTTGCGCGCGGTGCTCGGGGATGGGACAGAACGCCGCCAGCAACCCGCCGATCGAGGGGCTGTCGATCAACTCCCCGGTGACCCGATCAAAGCACAGATATTGCCCACGGGTCTCGCTCCACAGGGCGTCCATCGCCGCGATGGCCGCTTGCGCAAAGGCGCGCGAGGCGCTTGCGATCTCGGCCTCGCCCAGGTCGTCGGCCAGCGCGGCAAGGTCGAGGCACGAGCGGATCAGGATCGCGTTGAATCCGGGGTCTACGACCCGGAACGGCGAGGCGTCATGCAGCCTGGAATTATCCCAGCCAAGGCCGCGGAAATGTTGCACCAGCCAGATATAGCGGCGGTATTCTTCATCGGTCGGCCTGTGCGCCGGGTTGGCGTGGGCCACGTCGCGACGCTGGAACGGGGCCACGCCCTCGGTCGGGACCCGGGCCAGCGCCGCGTCCCAATCTACCGAGTTGTCACGCCCCGATTCCCACGGGTGGATGATGGCGACCAGTCCGGTGCCCTGCGGGTCACGGTTCGTATAGAACCATTGGTGCCAGGCATGGATCTTGGGCAGCAGGGCACGGGCCTGCGCATCGGCCAGCGCCCGGTTCTTCGCCCGCGCATAGATTCGCCGTACGGCAAACCCGGCCACCGCAGGCTGCGTGATGCCCGAGGTCGGAACCGCGCGGCCCGTGGCCCAGACATCCGGCCCCGGGAAATAGCCGTCATTCATCTCGTGAAAGATGATATGCGGCACCATGCCGTCATCCCACTGATGCCGGAACAAGGTCTCGATCTCGCGCCAGGCGCGGGCCTCGTCGAAATGCGAGAACCCAAGGGCGCTGAGGGCGCTGTCCCAGTTCCACTGGAACGGATAGAGGCCGTGGGTGGGCACCGTATAGTCGCCCCGGTCGTTTCGGACCAGAACGGCGCGGGCCTGTTCGATAAGATCCTGTTTCATTGCGCGCTCCTCAGGCTACCGCCAGGGTTGTTTCGGGGTCGAACCAGCGCACCCGGTCGGGCTGCGGGGCCAGGGTCAGGGTGTCGCCGCGGCGGACGTTCAGATCGCTGTCTAGAACCGCGCGGAACAGAGCGCCGTCCACGCTGCATGTGACAAGCAGATGCGCGCCCAGGGGTTCAACCACCTTGACCGTGGCGGCCAGGCCCGTGTCGGCCGGGCGCAGATCCTCGGGGCGGATGGCGAAATGCAACGGCGTGGTTCGGGGCGGCCCGTCGAGGATCTGGCCCGCGACGGTCCATTTGCCGTCTCCGGACGGGGTGGCGGGCAGGAAGTTCATCGGCGGATTGCCGATGAATCCGGCCACGAACTCGGCCGCCGGGTTGCGGTAGACTTCGATCGGCGAGGCCGCCTGAACGATCTTGCCCTGATGCATCACGCTGATCCGGTCGGCCATGCTCATGGCTTCGACCTGGTCGTGGGTGACGTAGATGGCGGTGGTGTTACTTTCGGCCAGAACGCCCTTGAGCTCGGCCCGCATCTCCATACGCAGCAGCGCGTCGAGGTTCGACAGCGGCTCGTCCATCAAGATCACGTCGGGCTCCATCGCCAGGGCGCGGGCCACGGCGACGCGTTGGCGCTGACCGCCGGACAGCTCGCCGGAATAGCGCCCCAGCAGCTGGTCGATATGCATCAGACCCGCCGTGCGCTCGACCCGGCGCTTGACCTCGTCATTGGGCAGTTTCTGCATCCGCAGGCCGAACCCGATGTTTTCGAACACGGTCAGATGCGGGAAAACGGCATAGTTCTGGAACACCATGGCGATACCCCGATCCTTGGGCGGCAGGTGATCCACCCGGCGTCCGCCGATCCAGACCTCGCCCTCGGTTGCGGTCTCCAGCCCGGCGATGATCCGCAGCAGCGTGGTCTTGCCGCAGCCCGAGGCCCCCAGCAGAACCATGAATTCCTGGTCCTGGATGGTCAGGTTGATGTCGTGCAGCGCCTGATAGCTGCCAAAGCGTTTTGCGACATTCTTGATTTGAATTTCTGCCATTATTCCAACTCCTTGGGGCTGTCAGCGGTTGGCGATGCCCCACATGGCGAACAGGTATTTGCGCACGGCGAAGATGAAGATCAGTGCCGGAACGACCAGGATGAAACCGCCCGCGAATTTCAGATGCAGCGGCGAGGTGTCGAGGTTCTGCAACAAAAAGGCCGTCAGGGTCCGGTTCTCGATCGTCAAGACAGCGGCGGCGAACACCTCGTTCCAAGAGATCACGAAAGCGAAGATGGCCGAGGCCGTGATCCCCGGCAGGATCAACGGCAGCACCACCTTGGTGAAGGCGGTCAGCCGGGTGCAGCCCAGCGTCCAGGCGGCCTCTTCCAGTTCCAGCGGGATGCCGGAAAACAGCGAGAACGTGATCAGCACCGCAAACGGGATGGCCAGCGTGGTGTGCACCAGCGACAGGCCGAATACTGTGTCATCCAGCCCGGTCTGGATGAACATCACCGCCAAGGGCAGCGCCAGCAGCGGCAGCGGAAAGGCGCGGGTCAGCAGGATCAGCAGGCGGAACGCCTCTTTCCCGCGAAAGTCGAACCGTGACAGGGCATAGCCGGCCGGCGCGCCGATCAGGATCGACATGATCATCGTCAGCCCGGCCACCAGGATCGAGTTCTTGAGCGCGGTCAGGATGCCCGCGAAACCGGCAAAGAACCCAAGGCTGCCCAGGTCGAATTCGGGGATGAACGGCTTGGGAAAGCTGTTCACCGTTTCCGGCGAGGACAGCGTGTTGATCAGCAGGAAATACAGCGGCACCAGCACCCAGGCGCAAAGCAGCACCACCGCGGCGATGTAGACATAGCGGCCGGCCCGGCGCGTATCGGGCGCGGCGACATCGGTCGTGACGGTCGTCATATCGTGGCTCCTTTCGGGACACGCAGGGCGCGCAGGATGATCAGGGTGAACCCGATCGAGATGGCGAGGATGATCAGCGCCATCGCCGCCGCTGCGCCGCTGTCAAGCAGGTCGAATTGATAGGCGTAGGTTTCGCTCATGAGGACGGGGAACAGGGTTCCCCCCAGGGCCAGCACCACGGCGAAGACCTCGAAGGCCAGGATCACGCGCAGCACCAGTGCCGTCTGCAGCGACGGGCGCAGCAGCGGCAGCGTGATGCGGGTGAAGCGTTTCCAGGGTGACGCGCCAAAGACCTCAGCCGCCTCATAATATTCCTTGGGGATCAGGCCGATCCCGGCCACCAGGATCACCAGCATGATCGCCGTGGCGCGCCAGATCTCGGCCAGGGCGATGGCCAGGAACACCACGCCGGGGTGCTGATAGCTGAGGAAATTTACCGGCCGGTCCACCACGCCCAGCCCAGAAAGCATGGAGTTCAGGAAGCCCGACTGTTCGAAGATTGCCAGCCAGATGATGCCCGCGGCCAGATCCGAGATCCCCAGCGGGATGGTCCAGACATACAGCACCAGGTCGCGCCCGCGCTGCATCTTGTTGACCATCGTGGCCATCAGCAGCGCCAGCGCCAGTTGCACTGGAACCACCGCCGCCGCCAGCAGCAGCGTGTTCTGCAGCGAGATCGGGAATTTCCAGTACCCGACCACCTGCCGGAAATTGTCCAGCGTGAATCCGTCGCCGGTGTTGAAAGCCTGCTTGGCGACAAGGACGAAAGGATACAGAAAGAACAGGCAGAGAAACGCCGTCACGGGCAGGATCAGCACATAGGGCAACACACGAGCGTTCATCAGATCGCTCCTTTCCTTGCGGAAGTTCCGGTGGTTTCGGGCAGAGAGGTCGGGGGACACCGGGCCTGCGACAAGCCCGGTGTCGGGATCAGGTCAGACCCTTATTCGACGGGGCACGGACCGTCCGAAGGCGCATCCGGAGCCCAGCAGGGCGCGCCGGTCTCCTGCATGATCGCCTCCAATGCGCCTTTCTGATCGTCCAGCACGGTGCGGATGTCCTGACCGCCCAGTACGATCCGCTCGAACGCATCGGTATAGACACGGTTGAAGTCACCGCCCTTGTCGCCCAGTCCTGCGGGCAGCAGCCCGGGGTTGGCATCAGCCGAGCCACTCATCTTGGCGACCGCGTCGCCTGCGGCCTTTACGGCTGGCGGCAGGTCGGCGGGCAGGTCAACCGCGACGACCGGGAAGAAGTTGGTGGCACGCAGCGTGGCGATCTGGGTTTCCGGCTTCATCATATAGGCGACCAGAGCTTTGGACGCTTCCATGTCCGGTGCGGTTTTGGGGATCGCAACACCAGCCAGAACCGGCATGAAGCCGCGCCCGGTCGGGCCCGCCGGGGCCGGGAAGGCCACGAAGTCATCAGGCCGCTCGTTGAAGGCCTGCGCCAGACGCGAGGTGTGGTCGAACACGATCCAGGCATCGCCCGACAACAGCTGTTCCTGCATGAACGAGAAGTTGGTCGAGGCCGGGTTGGTGTGGGTCCACAGCTCGCGGAATTTTTCCCACGCGGTCACGGCATCGTCGCTGGCAAAGGTCCGCACCACGCCGTTCGTATAGGACGGATACAGATAGCCCTGGAAGAAGCGGTGCTTCAGGCCCTTGGGCCCGGCCGGGAAGCCGAATTTCGGCTCGCCCGCAGCCTCATGCGCGTTGGCGGCCCATTCGATCAGCTGGTCATAGGTCAGCGCATTGATGTCTGCGCCTTCGGGCAGGTACTGCAGCGCCTCTTTGTTGGCCGCCATGATATAGCTGGCTTGCATCCAGGGGATGTATTGCAGGCTGCCTGCTCCCAGGGTCGCCAGTTCGTTGAAGGTGTCCGAGGCCGATGCGATGCCCAGATCATCTAGGTCGACCAGATCATCTGGGTTCATGGCCGAGAAGTCGCCATGCAGCGCGCCCAGAACGCCGATCGTGCCCGAGCCGGCCTGCAATTCGGCCTGCAGACGCGTCAGCCAGGGGCCGCCGTCATTGGGCTGGTAGTCCACGCCACCCTCGAAGCCTGAAAGAACCTGTTCGCGCATGGCCTGCGCCTCTTCGACCGGCTTGGCCTGTGTCGACCAGAACAGAACCTCGGCCTGCGCAACGTTTGTGACCAGGGCCAGAACAAGGCCGGATGCGGCACCGACCAGCTTGGATTGAATTGACATGGACTCCTCCCAGAGTTTCGATTGGGCCTTTTGCCCGTTCTGCCCGGTGGGGTCGGTTTGCTGTGCGTGTCGTGCGGCGACTCACCCCAGGCGATGCCATTAGCATGGTATAACGATATATCTTCCGTCAACGAATATTTTCCAATCGGTTGGCCCGAACTTTAGTAAATTGTGGGAATTGCTCGTTGCAATACCCATGTGGGTTGGGCATTTTGATGATGCAACGATATATCAGAAGTCCGAGAAATGCCCGCCAAACCCACCCTCGCCAGTGTCGCCAAAGCCGCCGGAGTCTCGATCCCGACGGTCAGTCAGGTGATGCGCGGCACCGGGCGGATTTCCGAGCAGACCCGCAAGAAAGTGCTGCAGGCGGCCGAGGACCTGCACTATGTCACTGACTCGCGCGCGGCGTCGA
The DNA here is from genome assembly GCF_059613485.1 of Ruegeria sp. CRTD044. NCBI lineage: Bacteria > Pseudomonadati > Pseudomonadota > Alphaproteobacteria > Rhodobacterales > Roseobacteraceae > Ruegeria > Ruegeria sp. CRTD044. Next base: position 341,417 of record NZ_JBXWSP010000011.1, read on the forward strand.
TGCGATCGGGCGAGAACCGGGAAATCGGGTTCGTTCTGAACCAGTTCGCAAACCCGTTCAACGCCGAAGTCGTCAGCGGCGCGGTCGAACTGTTGGAGGCCGAGGGGTATCTGGTTTCGATCCTGGATACGCGCGACGACGCGGACCGGCAGGGCAAGCAATTGCGGGATTTCATCCGCAACGGGCGCGGCGGCCTGCTGTGGGTGCCTGCGCTGGAGACCACGGCCGAAACTCTTCAACTGCTGCGCACGCATGGTTTGCCCACGGTGACCTTTCTGCGCCATGTCAGCCCCGATTTTGATCATGTGGGCATCAGAAATGCCGAGGCGACTGCGACCGCGACAAATCACTTGGCAGATCTTGGGCATCGACACATAGCATTTTTTGGCGGTATCGGCATGAACCCCGTTCGAAAGCAGCGCATATCCGGGTATCAGCGTACTCTGCAGGACTTGTCTTTGGGGCCGCCGATCATCTGGCCCTCACCTGACACCAAGCGTGCGGGTATGCAGGAGATGCTGAAATTGCATGACGCCCATCCAGAGGTCACGGCGGTGGTCTGCAATGGGGACATGGTCGCTTTGGGGGCGTGTTTCGGTCTGATGCGGGCTGGGTTGCAGCCGGGGCGGGATGTTTCGATTGTTGGATTTGACGATACCGAGGATGCCTCGGTCGCAATTCCCGCGCTCAGTACCATGGCGGTTTCGCCAAAACGGTTGGGCCGCAAGCTCGCGCGCACTCTGCTGGACAGGATAAAAGACCCTGATATGCCGGTAATCGTGTCCGAAGTTTCAGCCCGGTTCATCGCACGGGAAACCACGGGGCCGCTGCAGAAGGACCGCTGACGGATCAGGCGCGCGTATCCGGCAAGGTCTCGCTCCACTTCCGCAGCTCGTCCAGAAAACCCAGCGCGGTGCGTCCACGTTCGGTCACGGAGTACTGCACTGAAACCGGTGAGGTTTCGAGCACTTGGCGGATTACAAGGCCCTGTTGCTCCAATTGGCGCAGGCGTTCGGCGATCATCTTTTTGCTGGCGCCGCCGATCATCCGCGCCAAGTCGTTGAATCGCACTGGCTCGTCTTTGAGGTGCCATAGGATCGACCCGGTCCACTTGCCACCGATGATCCGCATGCCGCGCTCGATGGGGCATGGTTCGCGGCACGCATCCACCGCTTGCCGCTTGCCTTGGTCGTCCTGTTCGATACGGGCACGCATCGCCTACTCCAGTCCAGTTTCAGGTTACAAAAAGTAAACTGGTTGCAATTCATCACTACCGTTCTCAAGTTCGGTTTCACCCCAACCGAAGTCAAGGGGCAAGCAGTTTCAAAACCAAGGATATGGACATGAAAAAGATCCTGATCGTGAACGGTACGCAGCCTTATGAATTCGCACCTGGCCGCCTGAATGCGTCGCTGGTGCAACGGGCGCAGGACGCACTGGTCGGTATGGGCCACGAGGTGCGCGTGACCACGGTTGCTGAAGGGTACGACATCAATGCCGAGATTGACGCCCATGTCTGGGCGGATGTGGTCATCATGCAGTTTCCGGTGAACTGGATGGGTGTACCGTGGGTGTTCAAGAAATACCTCGACGAGGTCTACACCGCGGGCATGGACGGCCGGTTGCTGGCCGGCGACGGCCGGACCGCCGAGGCGCCCAAGGCCAATTACGGCACCGGTGGCCTGCTGCACGGAACGAATTACATGCTGTCGGTCACCTTCAACGCCCCGAGCGAGGCGTTCGACAACCCGGCCGAGCCGTTCTTTGCCGGGGCCAGCGTCGATGACCTGCTGTGGCCCATGCACCTGAACGCCAAGTTTCTGGCGATGCAGCCCCTGCCCACCTTCGCGGCTTTCGACGTGATGAAGAACCCCCGGATCGAGCAGGATTTCCAGCGGTTCGACGCGCATCTGAAAGAGCATTTCGAGGAGATCGCGCATGTCGCGGCCTGACATCCACCTGTACACCGCGGCCACGATGAATGGCTACAAGCCGGTGATCTTCCTGGAAGAGGCAGGCGTGCCCTACGACCTGACCCCCATCGACTTTTCCAAGCAGGAACAAAAGACGCCGGCGTTCTTGTCGCTGAACCCCAACGGCAAGATCCCGGTGATCGAGGACCGGGCCGAAGGTCGTGCGATTTTCGAAAGCGGCGCGATCCTGTGGCACCTCGCGCAGAAATACGGTCAGTTTCTGCCCTCAGACCCCGCGCAGCAGTCCGAGGTGATGCAGTGGATGCTGTTCCAGGTTGGGCATGTGGGTCCGATGATGGGCCAGGCGATGTATTTCCAGCATATTGCCGCACCCAATGGCCATACCGAGCCGTTCTCGATCCGCCGCTACGTGAACGAAAGCCGCCGCCTGATGGAGGTGATGAATGATCGCCTGAATGGACGCGACTGGATCGCGGCGGAACAATATACGATCGCGGACATGATGCTGTACCCCTGGGCGCGGGCTTATGTCTGGGCGCAGGTTCAGGTCGATGACCTTCCGCATCTGAACGCATGGTTCGACCGCATCGATGCCCGGCCCGCAGTTCAGAAGGCGCTGACCATTCCCAAGGCCAATCCCCAGTTCTGGGATGCTTCGGCTGATGCCAGCGCCTTTGCGCGGGAAAACGCCGCGCGGTTTGCCGGTGACGTGAAAAAGGACTGAAGCCGCGGCCCGGGCCCGCACAACAGCACCTTGGGCGCCGCACGGCCCAAGCGCGGGTCGATGGCCGGGTGGACGCTTTACTCGGGTGTCAAAAGCGGTCAGTCTGAACCATCGGCGCGCCGGGTGATCCCCTCGGATCGCGCTGTCACATCATTGTCGTCATAAACGTTCAGATGATGCGTCGACCAATTTATTTCGAGAGGTGCCTCATGACCCTATCCAGCAAATTCGCGATGTCGCGGCGTCAATTCATGGCCACGACCACGGCCGGCGTCGCCATGGTTTCCCTGCACCCGTTCTCCGCCGCCGCCGCAAGCAACCAGGCGCATCTGCGGATCATGGAAACGACCGACATTCACGTTCACGTCTTTCCCTACGACTACTACGCCGACAAGCCGCGCGATACGGTGGGCCTGTCGCGCGCGGCCTCGATCATCAACCAGATCCGTGCCGAGGCCACCAACTCGATGCTGGTCGACAATGGCGACTTTCTTCAGGGCAACCCGATGGGCGACTACATCGCCTACGAGCGTGGCATGAACGATGGCGACACCCACCCGATCATCAATGCGTTCAACACATTGGGCTATGATGCCGCGACGCTGGGGAACCACGAGTTCAACTATGGCCTGAGCTTTCTGGAAAAATCGCTGGCCGGGGCGCGGTTCCCGATCGTGCTGGCCAATATCGCCAAGGAACAGGGTGCAAATCCGCGCGCGGACAAGACGCTGGTGCAGCCCTATGTCATTCTCGACCGCGAGATCGAGCTGGGCGATGGCAGCAAGCAGCCGATCCGCATTGGCGTCATCGGCTTCACCCCGCCGCAGATCATGAACTGGGACCGCCGCCACCTGGAAGGCAACGTGCAGGCCCGCGACATCGTCGAGACCGCCAAGGCCTATGTACCCGAGATGAAAGAGCAGGGCTGCGATCTGATCCTGGCCCTGTCGCACTCGGGCATCGGCGCGGCCGATCACGCGGACGGGATGGAGAACGCCTCGGTCCCGCTGGCCGGGGTCGATGGCATCGACGCGCTGGTGACCGGGCACAACCACCTGGTCTTCCCCTCGCCCACCTTCGCCGACCGTGCGGGCGTTGACGTGGACAAGGGCACGCTGATGGGCAAGCCGGCCGTCATGGGCGGGTTCTGGGGGTCGCATCTGGGCGTGCTCGACCTGCTGCTGGAACGCGACGGCAACGAATGGCGCGTGGTCACCACCACCTCCGAGGCGCGGCCGATCTCGAAGCGCAACGAAGACCGCTCGATCACCGCACTGGTCGAGGACGACCCCAAAGTGCTGGCCTCGGTCGCGCAGGATCACGAGGAAACGCTGGCCTATGTGCGCCGCGCGGTGGGCAAGACCTCGGCGCCGCTGCACAGCTATTTCGCGCTGGTGGCCGACGACCCCTCGGTCCAGATCGTGTCGATCGCGCAGAAATGGTATGTCCAAGAGATGTTGAAAGGCACCGAGCACGAGGGCTTGCCCATCCTGTCGGCCGCGGCGCCGTTCAAGGCCGGTGGCCGGGGTGGACCCGAATACTATACCGACGTGCCGGTGGGCGATGTGGCGATCAAGAACGTGGCCGACCTGTATCTCTATCCCAACACCGTGCGCGCGGTGCGGGTGAACGGCGCGCAATTGCGCGGCTGGCTGGAGCGTTCGGCCGGGATGTTCAACCAGATCGAGCCGGGCGCCAAGGATGCGCTGCTGCTGAACCCCGAATTCCCCTCCTACAATTTCGACGTGATCGACGGTGTGACCTATCAGATCGACCTGTCTCAGCCCTCGCGCTTTGGCCCGAAGGGCGAAGAGGTCAACCCCGTTGCGGCGCGCATCGTGAACCTGCAGTTCGACGGTGCCCAGGTGACCGACGACATGGAGTTCATCATCGCCACCAACAACTACCGCGCTTCCGGCGGCGGATCATTCCCGGGGGCGATGGGCGACACCATCGTGTTCGAGGCCCCGGACACCAACCGCGACGTGATCGTGCGCTATATCGTCGAACAAGGCACGATCGACCCCAAGGCCGACGGCAACTGGTCCTTCGCACCGCTGGGCGACACCACGGTTCTGTTTGAAACCGGTCCCAAGGCACGCGATTACATTAGCGACGTCAAGGGGTTGGCGCTGGAAGACGCAGGCGACGGGGCCGACGGCTTCGCGGCCTTCCGCATCACGCTCTGACCGGCGACAGACATCGGATCGGGCGGCCAAACTGGCCGCCCTTTTCTTTTGGTTTGGAGCCGAGAGCCGGATCATCACACGCATTGGTGTGATGCCTATTTTTCGGGCGATAGGGGTAATAATGCCCATAAAGTGGGCGGACAAGTATTCTGACTCAATTGCCTCTGCCGGGCTGCGCTGACTCGAGGAAAAGGCTGTGGTGCTTTCGCATCCGACAGTCCTCTCGCCCGGAGCTTCCAATAACCTCTTTGTCCGCAATAACTCCCGCGCAAGCGATCGCCGCGCCTCCCCGTGCTGTCGGGCGGGGTGTTGTGTCCGTGGTTGGCCGCGCGGGCCGGACCGAGTTGCAGGACCTGCGCCAGCAGGGGTCGCTGAAGTTGCTGTTTCCACTTCGTGATGGCACGGATATGCAGGCGGTGCTGATCAACACCGCCGGCGGCGTCACCGGCGGAGACAGTTTTGACCTTTCCGCTACCGCTCAGGCAGATGCACATCTGACCCTGACCACGCAGGCGGCCGAGCGCGCTTATCGCGCGTCCGGAGCAGTTCCGGGCCGGATTCGGACACATCTGACTGTGGCAACAGGCGGCCAGTTGAACTGGCTTCCGCAGGAAACAATCCTGTTCGATGGTTGCGCGATCGACCGCCGCCTGCGTGTCGATCTGGCCCTCGATGCCGGCCTGCTGCTGGTGGAATCGCTGATCTTCGGACGCGCCGCAATGGGCGAGCAGGTCACGTCGGCCCACTTCCACGACCGCATCGAAATCTGGCGCGCGGGCCGGCTGGCCCATCTGGACGCGCTGCGCCTGACCGGTGATCTGGCGGCAGAAATGGCCCGGCCGGGCGTTGGCGACGGCGCGGGCGCGCTTAGCAGCCTGATACTGATCCGCCCTGATGCCGCTGCGCATTTGGACCCGATCCGCGCGGCCTTGCCCGACACCGGCGGCGTAAGCCTTGTGGGTGACGACATGCTGTTGATGCGCCTGCTGGCGCCCGACGGTTTCACGCTGCGCCAGACCCTTGTGCCGATCCTGAACCGGTTGACCCGCAATTCCCTGCCAAGACCCTGGATGATCTGACATGCAACTCTCGCCGCGTGAAAAAGACAAACTGCTGATTGCCATGGCCGCCGAGGTGGCGCGCAAGCGCCTGGCTCGGGGCGTGCGCCTGAACTACCCCGAGGCCATCGCGCTGATCACCGATGCCGTGGTCGAGGGTGCCCGCGACGGCCGCTCGGTCGCCGACATGATGGAGGCCGGCGCGCAGGTCATCACCCGCGATCAGTGCATGGACGGCATCCCCGAGATGATCCACGAGGTGCAGGTCGAGGCGACGTTTCCCGACGGCACCAAGCTGGTCACCGTTCACAACCCCATCCGCTGAAGGAGATGACGATGAGAAACCTGGCTTCCCTGCCCTTCGCCCTGATGGCCGCGCCCGCGCTGGCGCATGACGGACCGCATTTGCACCCGCATGACTCGGGCACCTGGCTGGTGCTGGTCCTGCTGCTGGCGATCGGCGGCGTCGCATTCTGGCTGAAGGCACGCAAATGATCCCCGGAGAGGTCATCACCGCCCCCGGCGAGATCGAGCTGAACGCGGGCGCGACGGCGATCACCCTAATGGTGGCCAATACCGGTGACCGGCCCGTGCAGGTGGGCTCGCACTATCATTTCGCCGAAACCAACCCGGCGCTGGATTTCGACCGGGCCGCCGCCCACGGCATGCGGCTGGACATCGCCGCCGGCACCGCCGTGCGGTTCGAACCCGGCCAAAGGCGCGAGGTGCAGCTGATCCCGATCGCCGGCGCGCGGCGCGTCTTCGGCTTCAACGGCGCAGTCATGGGAGACCTCTGATGCCAGCCCGGATCAAACGTTCCGACTATGCCGCGATGTACGGCCCCACCACGGGCGACAAGGTGCGGCTGGCCGATACCGACTTGACCATCGAGGTCGAGCGCGACCTGACCACCTATGGCGAAGAGGTCAAGTTCGGCGGCGGCAAGGTGATCCGCGACGGCATGGGCCAGTCACAGGCCACCCGTGCCGAAGGGGCGGTGGACACCGTGATCACCAATGCGCTGATCGTTGACTGGACGGGCATCTACAAGGCGGATGTGGGCCTGAAGGACGGGCGCATCGCCCGGATCGGCAAGGCGGGCAACCCCGACACGCAGCCCGGCGTGGATATCATCGTCGGTCCCGGCACCGAGGCCATCGCCGGCGAGGGCCGCATCCTGACCGCCGGCGGGTTCGACAGCCACATCCATTTCATTTGCCCGCAACAGATCGAGGATGCGCTGCATTCCGGCCTGACCACCATGCTGGGCGGCGGCACCGGCCCGGCGCATGGCACGCTGGCCACCACCTGCACGCCCGGCCCCTGGCATATCGGGCGCATGCTGCAGGCGGCCGATGCCTTTCCGATGAACCTGGCCTTTGCGGGCAAGGGCAACGCCTCGCAACCGGCGGCCCTGCGCGAACAGGTCCTGGCCGGGGCCTGCGCCCTGAAACTGCACGAGGACTGGGGCACCACCCCGGCAGCCATCGATTGCTGCCTGTCGGTGGCCGACGAGATGGACGTGCAGGTGATGATCCACACCGACACGCTGAACGAAAGCGGGTTTGTCGAAAACACCGTGGCCGCCATGAAAGGCCGCACGATCCACGCCTTCCACACTGAAGGCGCGGGCGGCGGCCACGCCCCTGACATCATCAAGATCTGCGGCGAAGGGCATGTGCTGCCCTCGTCGACCAACCCGACCCGGCCTTTTACCGTGAACACCGTCGAAGAGCATCTGGACATGCTGATGGTCTGCCATCACCTCGACAAATCCATCCCCGAGGACGTGGCCTTTGCTGAAAGCCGCATCCGGCGCGAGACCATTGCGGCCGAGGACATTCTGCACGACATGGGCGCGTTCAGCATCATCGCGTCCGACAGCCAGGCGATGGGCCGCGTGGGCGAGGTGCTGATCCGCACCTGGCAGACCGCCGACAAGATGAAGAAACAACGTGGGCGCCTGCTTGAGGAGACGGGCGAAAACGACAACTTCCGCGTGCGCCGCTATATCGCGAAATACACGATCAATCCGGCCATCGCGCACGGGCTTGGCACCCATATCGGCAGCATCGAGGAGGGCAAACGCGCTGATCTGGTGCTGTGGAATCCCGCCTTTTTCGGCGTGAAGCCCGAGATGGTGCTGCTGGGCGGCACCATCGCCTGTGCGCAGATGGGCGACCCGAACGCTTCGATCCCCACGCCTCAGCCGGTCTATTCGCGGCCGATGTGGGGGGCCTATGGCCGCTCGGTCGAACGGGGCGCGGTCACCTTCGTGTCGGAAGCCGCCCAAGAGGACGGCATCGCTGCGCGTCTGGGCCTTGCCAAGCAGACCGTCGCCGTGCGCAACACCCGCGCGATCGGCAAACGCGACCTACGGCTGAACGATGCGCTGCCTGAGATCGAGGTGAACCCCGAAACCTACGAGGTGCGCGCCGACGGCGAATTGCTCACCTGCCAACCCGCCGAAACCCTGCCCATGGCGCAACGCTATTTCCTGTTCTGAGAAGGGACGCCCTGATGCTTGCCACATCACAGAAAATCCGCCGCAACGGTCAGTGGGACGAAACCCATGGCACCGTGATGTTGAACTACGAAGACCGCTTTCTGCGCCGCCGAATGCTGCGCACCGCCCAGAACGAAGAGTTCTTGGTGGATCTGTCGCAGACGACCTCGCTGGACGGAGGGGACGCGTTCGAGCTGGCCGATGGTCGCCTGATCGAGGTGGTCGCCGCCGAAGAGGACCTGTTCGCCGTCACCGGCCCCGATCTGACCCGGCTGGCCTGGCATATCGGCAACCGTCACACCCCCTGCCAGATCGAGCCCGACCGGCTGGTGATCCGCCGCGACCACGTGATCCGCGACATGCTTTTGAAGCTTGGCGCGACGGTGCAAGACATCCGCGCACCCTTCAACCCCGAAGGCGGCGCCTATGGGCACGGACGGACGCATGGCCACAGCCACTGACCTTGATCTGCTGACGCTGACGCAATGGCTGTCACCCGCCTACCCGGTCGGGGCTTTTGCCTATTCGCACGGACTGGAACGTCTGGTTCAATCGGGCGCGGTGCACGATGCGGCCAGCCTGCGGGATTGGCTGCACGACGTGCTGGAACACGGTGCGGGATGGTCGGATGCCCTGTTTCTGACCGCCGCTTGGCGCGCCAAATCCGAGCTGGCCGTGACCGAACTTGACGATATGGCCCGCGCCTTCGCCGGCCCCTTCGAGCGCAGGTTCGAAACCGCGCAACAAGGCGCGGCCTTCTGCGGTGTGACGGCTGCTGTCTGGGGCATCGAACTGACGGAACTGACCTACCCCATCGCCGTCGGCTGCGCCGCACGCCAGGCCGGTTTGCCGGTGGAACCGACCGCGCGGCTGTATCTGCATGCGTTCATCAGCAATCTTGTTTCTGCCGCGCAGCGGCTGATGCCCCTGGGCCAGACCGCTGCGCAAGGGGTGGTCCGAGACATGGCGCCCTTGTGCGCAAATCAGGCGCACGCGGCGGTGGAGGCCGATCTGTCCGCCCTGTCCGGCACCGCCTTTCTGGCCGAGATCGCGGCCATGCAACATGAAACTCAACAACCAAGGATATTCCGCACATGAGTAGCATGAACGGCCCTCTGCGGGTGGGCATCGGCGGCCCGGTCGGTGCGGGCAAGACCAGCCTGACCGCCGCCCTAGCCCGCGCGCTGCGCGATACCCACTCGATCGGGGTGATCACCAATGACATCTACACGCAGGAAGACGCCGAGGCGCTGATGCGCATGCAGATCCTGCCGCAGGACCGGGTGATCGGCGTGGAAACCGGAGGTTGCCCGCATACGGCGATCCGAGAGGATGCCTCGATCAATCTGGCCGCCGTGGCCGAGATGGTGCGCCGTCACCCCGAGGTCGAGATCGTTCTGATCGAATCCGGCGGTGACAACCTGTCGGCCACCTTCAGCCCGGAACTGGCGGATGTGACGATCTACGTGATCGACGTGGCCGCGGGCGAAGAGATCCCCCGCAAGGGTGGCCCCGCGATCACCCGGTCGGACATCCTGATCATCAACAAGATCGACCTTGCCCCGCACGTCGGAGCGGACCTGTTGGTGATGCAGCACGATGCGGCCCGGATGCGCGGCGATCGGCCGTTCGTATTCACCAACCTGCGGAGCGGTAGCGGAACGAATGAAATCATCGACCTGTTGGACAAGATCGCCGGCATCGACGCCGGGCGGCGTGCAACGGCGTAGGACCCACAACACGACTTTGGGCGTTTCCGGTTCCAGAATTTGGAACCTTGCGCCTGCCGGGTAATCCGATGTAACCGGACTCGACCACCGAAGCTGTCCTTGCGATAGCCCGGTGCGAGAAAGTTGCAGCCGGGCCGATCCTTCTAGGGGCCGCCCCATCACCTGAGGACCGCCGGTGAGCCCATTCGTCGTCGCGATCATTCTGTCGGCTGCCATCCTGCACGCCGTCTGGAACGCCATCGTCAAAACCGCGGGCGACCGGACGACGACGCTGGGGCTTGTGGCCTTCGGGCATGTGATCCCAGCCAGCGTGATGATCCTTGTCCTGCCCTTTCCGGGCGGCGACAGCTTTGTCTACATCCTTTTGTCCACCGTCGTGCATTTCGGTTATTACTTCATGCTGGGCAAAGCCTATCAGCATGGCGACCTCAGCGTCGTCTACCCGATCGCCCGGGGCATCGTTCCGGCGCTAGTGGCGCTTTGGGCCTATCTTTTGCTGGATGAGGTTCTGCCCCTGCAAGCCTGGATCGGCATCGGTCTGATTGCGGTCGGCATCCAGCTCAGCAGTTGGAGCTCGCTCCGGCAAGGCGTCGGCGGCGCAGCGCTGGGGTTTGCGGTGGGTACCGGACTTTGCATCTCGGTCTATTCGGTTGTGGACGGCATCGGAGTGCGGCTGTCTGGAAACACGCTCAGCTACTGGGCTTGGGGGGCGTTTCTGCACCTGTTCATCGCCGGCTTTGTGGGTCTTCGACGGCGGCAGGTTCTGACACAACTCCCGGCCCGCACCTGGGCGATCGGCATCTTGGGCGGCTTCGTGTCGATGCTGGCTTATGGGCTGGTGCTGTATGCCAAGAATTTCGCGCCGCTGGGGGCGGTCTCGGCGTTGCGAGAAACCTCGGTGATTTTTGCGGCCCTGATCGGGTTCGTCTTCCTGCACGAAGGCTATTGGGTGCGCAGGCTGGGGGCCGCCATCCTGATGGCGGGGGGCGTGGCGCTGGTTGGACTGTCGGGCTGAGCCGATCCGTCAGGTGCCGTAACGCGCCATGAACATGTCAACGGCATTGGTGGCCACTTCGCCGATTTCCTCGTCCGAGAACCGGGTTTGAATCCCCAAAGCCGCGAGGGTCCAAAGACGCACCTTGCACAATTCCGAAAACTGCTCGGCGGCAAAATGCACGTCGTCAATCGCCAGTTCACCTTTGGCCACGGCTTTTTCCAGATACTCGGCCATCTGGCGCTGACCGTTGGCGGGGCCGGCCTCGTAGAATGCCTTGCCAAGTTCCGGGAACCTGTCACGCTCGGCCACGCAGATGCGGAACACCTGCTGCGCGAAATCCGATACCAGAAACCGAGTCAAATGCGTGGCGGTGATCATCAACGCCTCGCGTACCGGCTTGGTTTCGTCGATCATGGCCAGCACGTTCTCCGCCATGCGGCAACACTCGGTCTGCGCGACCTCGGAAAACAGAAGTCGTTTGTCCGGGAAATAGCTGTAGAGCGTCGCCTTCGACACACCCGCCGCGCGCGCGATGTCATCGACGCTTGCGCCTTCGAACCCATCCGCCATGAAAACCTCTCGGGCGCCGTTCAGAACCTGGTCGAATTTCCGTCCGGTACGCACGATGGTGGCGGCTTGGGTCATGGTGTCTCCTTGGCTGGGTGCTGCGACAAATCTATAAACCAGTCAGTTCAGTTTCAACGGTTTTCAATTCGGCTTGAAAGTTCCGTTACGCAGCGTAGATTAGAATAATTCTAAAACGAGGGCGGCAATGCGGTTTTTCACTCAGCGCAAACACTTCAGAGATCTGACCGAGCAGGAAGTCATCGCGCTTGCGATTTCGTCCGAGGAAGATGACGCACGGATCTATAGGTCATATGCCGAAATGCTGCGCCCCGACTATCCGGCGACGGCCAAAATCTTCGATGGCATGGCTGCCGAGGAAGACGAGCACCGCCGTCGCCTGATCGGTCTGCACGAGGATCGGTTCGGCCCGGTGATCCCTCTGATCCGGCGCGAGCATGTCGCCGGTTACTACGCCCGCCGTCCGATCTGGCTGGTCGAGAATCTCGGAATCGAGCGAATCCGCGAAGAGGCCGAGATGATGGAGCGCGACGCGGAACGCTTCTATCTGGCGGCTGCTGGTCGTACGACCGATGCAGCAACACGCAAACTCCTGGGCGACCTGGCTGCGGCCGAAGCGGGACATCAAGCCGCGGCCGCCGAATTGGAAGAAGCTCACCTGGATCACGATGAAAAAGAAGCTGAAAAGGTGATTTCGCACCGGCAATTCATCTTGACCTGGGTCCAGCCGGGATTGGCCGGGCTGATGGACGGGTCAGTGTCGACCTTGGCGCCGATCTTCGCGACGGCCTTTGCCACGCACGACCCTTGGACGACCTTTCTTGTGGGCCTTGCAGCGTCAGTGGGCGCGGGCATTTCCATGGGCTTCACCGAAGCGGCATCGGACGATGGCGAGCTGTCGGGCCGTGGATCACCGGTCAAGCGGGGTTTGGCGTCCGGGGTGATGACCACGGTCGGCGGATTGGGCCACGCCCTACCCTATCTGATCCCGGAATTCTGGACGGCCACGATCATTGCCTTCATCGTGGTGTTTTTCGAATTGTGGGCGATCGCGTGGATTCAGAACCGCTATATGGAAACTCCGTTCTTCCGTGCGGCTTTTCAGGTCGTTCTGGGTGGATCGCTGGTGCTGGCAGCCGGGATTTTGATCGGCAGCGGGTGATGACCCTGCTTGCGATGTGGTAATTCTATGTTACCAATCTGCGCATGGTCGATATCTTTCTGCGCACCCTGCCCTTCTTTGCGATCATCGGCCTGGGATACTGGGCCGGGCGCAGCCGGTTCTTCACCGAAGACGCCACGGCCTATCTGACCAAATTCGTATTCTATTTCGCTTTGTCGGCGATGCTGTTCCGCTTTGCCGCCACGCTGCCCTTTGCCGAGATCTTCAACGCGCGGCTGATGCTGGGCTATCTGATCGGCACCGCCGGCGTATACGCGCTGGCCACGTTAGTCGCCTATCTGCGTGGGCTCGATATCCCCACCGCGGCGGTCGAGGCGCAATGCGCCGCTATCGGAAATGTGGGCTTTCTGGGTCTGCCGATGTTGGCCCTGCTGTTTTCCGAATCCGCCATCGGGCCGGTCATGCTGGTTCTGACGGTCGATCTGGTGGTGTTTTCCTCTCTGATCGTGATCCTGATCAACGGCGGGCGGGATGGTCGGCTGAGTGCCGGAACTTTGCGCCTGATCGGCCTTGGTTTGCTGAAGAACCCGATGATCGTCTCGATATCGGCCGGGTTGATCTGGTCTGCCCTGCAGATGCCGGTGCCGGCCCCGCTGAACGATTTTCTGACCATTTTGGGCGGCGCCGCCACGCCGGGCGCGCTGTTCGCCATCGGCGCCTCGCTGGCCAGCAAATCAGCCGAGCGGGTTCAGATCGCGCTCTGGCTCAGCTTTTGCAAACTTGCCGTGCATCCGGCCTGTGTGGCTGTGGTGCTGCTGTGGCTGCTGCCGACTGATCCTTTTGCCGCGGCGGTGGCTATCTCCGCCGCCGCCCTGCCAGTGGCCGGCAATGTCTACATGCTGGCGGCCCACTATGGCGTGGCGCCGCACCGGGCATCTGCCGCCATTCTACTGTCGACCATTGTCAGCATTCTGACCGTGCCGGTGGTCATCGCGTGGGTTGCCGCATTCTGACGCGGCGACTTCAAAATGCGTGCGAACATTGGTGCCCGGACTTTACGCCGGGGCCTTCGCCCGTTAGCCATGGCACGAACCCAACGTAAGGATGATGCCAGATGGAAACCCTTTCCGAAAACGCCTGTTTCGGTGGCGTGCAGGGCGTGTACCGCCACGCCTCGGCGGCGTGCCAGTGCGACATGACCTTTGGCCTGTTCCTGCCGGCCGAGGCCAAGGACGGCCCGGTTCCGGTCCTGTGGTATCTGTCGGGGCTGACCTGCACCCATGAAAACGCGATGGTCAAGGCGGGCGCGCAGGGCTGGGCCGCCGAACAGGGCATCGCGCTGGTCTTCCCCGACACCTCGCCGCGCGGCGAGGGGGTCGCCGACCACGAGGATTACGACCTGGGCAAGGGTGCCGGGTTCTATGTGAACGCTACTCAGGCCCCGTGGGCACCGCATTTCAACATGTGGGACTACGTGGCCGAGGAACTGCCCGCGCTGCTGGTCGAACACTTCGCCATCGATGGCGACCGCCAGGCCATCACCGGCCATTCCATGGGCGGCCACGGCGCGCTGACGCTGGCGATGAACCTTCCGGGCCGCTTCCGCTCGGTCTCGGCCTTTGCGCCGATCTCTAACCCCACGGCCAGCGACTGGGGCCGTAAGCAGCTGAGCGCCTATCTGGGCGATGACGAGGCCGCCTGGGCGAAGCACGACGCATCGTTGTTGACGAAGGAAAAGGGGTTCAATGGCCCGATCCTGATCGACACCGGCACCAACGACCAGTTCATCGACCTGCTGCGCCCCGAGGCGCTGGCCCAGGCCATCGCCGAGCGCCGTCAGCAGGCCACGAACCGCCTGCAGCCGGGCTATGACCACTCTTACTTCTTCGTTTCGACCTTCATGGAAGACCACGTCACCTTCCACGCCGAAGCGCTGTATGGGGACTGAGACATGAGCAAATACGACTACGATCTCATCATCATCGGCTCGGGTCCCTCGGGCAGGGCGGCCGCCATTCAGGCGGGCAAGCTGAAACGCAAGGTTCTGGTGGTTGACCGCCGTGACCGGTTGGGCGGCGTGTCGGTGCACACCGGGACGATCCCATCGAAGACACTCCGCGAAACGGTGTTGAACCTGTCGGGCTGGCGCGAGCGCAGCTTCTACGGCCGCTCGTATCGGGTCAAGGACCAGATCCGCGCCGAAGACCTCAAAGCCCGGCTGCACATGACGCTGGACTATGAGGTTGACGTGCTCGAACACCAGTTCAACCGCAACCACGTTGAAACCATGGACGGCGTAGCCCGTTTTGTCAGCCCACACGAGATCGAGGTCACAGCCGATGCGGGCGACACCACCCGCCTGACGGCCGCGAAATTCCTGATCTCGACCGGGACCAAAACCTATCGCCCCGATTACGTGCCCTTCAACGGCAAGACCATCGTCGATGGCGACGAGTTTCTTGAAATGGCCGAGATCCCGCGCTCGCTCTGCGTGATCGGCGCGGGCGTGATCGGGGTCGAGTATGCCACGATGTTCTCGGCGCTGGATGTGCGGGTGACGCTGATCGAACCGCGCGAGACCTTTCTGGATTTCATCGACAAGACCCTGATCCAGGAATTCACCCACCAGATCCGCGAAAACGGGGTGGACCTGCGCCTGGGCTCGGCCGTGGAAAAGATCGAGGACGCCGGCAAGCATGTCGAGATCACAATGTCAAACGGCCGCCATGTCCGGGCCGAGATGCTGCTGTTTGCGGCGGGCCGCATGGGCAACACCTCGGCGCTGAATCTGGGTGCGGTTGGGATCGAAACCGACCACCGCAACCGCATTTCGGTGGACCGCAAGACCTATCAGACCTCGGTGCCGCATATCTATGCCACCGGGGACGTGATCGGGCATCCGTCGCTGGCCTCGACCTCGATGCAGCAAGGACGCGTTGCGGCCTGCCACGCGCTTGAGACCCCTACCCTGCCAGAAAGCCCTTGGTTCCCTTACGGCATCTACTCGGTGCCCGAAATCTCGACCTGCGGCATGTCTGAGGAAGAGCTGCAGGAACGCGGCATTCCCTACGAGGTGGGCGTGGCCCGGTTCCGCGAGACCTCGCGCGGGCATATCATGGGGCTTGAGCACGGAATGCTGAAGATGCTGTTCTCCCTGAAAACCCGCCGGGTGCTGGGCGTGCAGATCGTCGGCGAAGGCGCGACCGAGCTGATCCACATCGCCCAAGCGGTGCTGAACCTGAAGGGCACGGTGGACTATTTCGTGCAGAACACCTTCAACTATCCGACCCTGGCCGAGGCCTACAAGATTGCCGGGCTCGACGCCTTCAACCGGATGCCGATCCCGGACGAGTTCAAGGTGCGCAAATCCGATGCCCCCGAGCCAGCAAAGTTGGCGCCCAAGAAGGCCAAGCAGGCGTGACGACCCTGTATGTCGATGGCGACGCCTGCCCGGTGAAGGCCGAGGCCGAACGCGTCGCCACGCGGCACAAGGTGCCGATGGTGGTGGTGGCGAATGGCGGGCTGCGCCCGTCGGCCAACCCGCTGGTTCAGATCGTGACCGTGGCGCAAGGCGCTGACGAAGCCGACAAGTGGATCGCCGAGCGGTGCAGCGTGGGCGACATCGTCATCACCTCGGACATCCCGTTGGCCGCCAATTGCGTCGAGGCCGGCGCGCGGGTGCTGCGCCCCAATGGTGAGGCCTTCACCGCCGCCAATATCGGCCAACAACTGGCGATGCGCGATCTGATGGCGGATCTGCGCGCCGCCAACCCGCTGGGCGCCGGGGGCGGTGGCAAACCGTTTTCCAAGGCCGACCGATCGCGGTTTCTGGACGCGCTCGAGCGTGAGATGCGCGCTGCCCTGCGCGGCTGAGTTTGGCCTTGCATCCCGCCCGGCGGGTTGGTTCAGTCGGCCGAAACCGCAACACAAGCGAACAGGAAATCCCATGCCCGTAGAAGCGGTCGTTTTTGATATCGGCAACGTTCTGATCGAATGGCAGCCCGAGCGGTATTATGACCGCGTGATCGGCGAGGACCGGCGCCGCGAGATGTTCTCGGCCGTCGATCTGCACGGCATGAACGACCTGGTCGATCAGGGGCATCACTTCACCGACACGATCTATGCCTGGGCCGAGAAATACCCCGATTGGCGCGACGAAATCCGCATGTGGCACGACAACTGGATCGAACTGGCCGCGCCCGAGATTCCGCATTCGGTCCGGCTGCAGCGCGCGCTGCGGGTCAAGGGCGTGCCGGTCTTTGCGCTGACCAATTTCGGGGTACAGAATTTCGACTATGCCACCACAGTCTATCCGTTCCTGAACGAGTTCGACCGGCACTATGTCTCGGGGCGGATGAAGATGGTGAAACCGCATGCCCCGATCTACCAGATGGTCGAACAGGATTGCGGCCTGCCGCCCGAGACGCTGCTGTTCACCGACGACCGGATCGACAATATCGAAACCGCCCGTAGCCGTGGTTGGCAGACCCACCATTTCGACGGCCCGCAGGGCTGGGCTGAAAGGCTGGTGGCCGAAGGTCTGCTGACCCCGGACGAGGCCGCCTGACCCTATGCGGCCGCAGGCTGCGTGGGGCGGTTTTCGCGGATCGGCAGGTGTACGATCGCGCTGAAGGCACCGATGGCCACGCCGATCCACCAGACCACGGTATAGTCGCCATACAGGTCATACATGCGGCCACCCAGCCAGATGCCGAGGAAGCTGCCGACCTGATGGCTGAAGAATATGATGCCATACAGCGTGCCCATGTAGCGCAAGCCGTAAAGATGCGCGACGAGGCCTGAGGTCAATGGGATCGTCGCCAGCCATAGTGACCCCATGACCAGCGAGAACAGGATCACGGTCATAGGCGTGATGGGAAACAGGATGAACGCTGCGGCCGCGATCGTGCGCCCGGTATAAACCGCCGCCAGAAGGTATTTCTTGGGGAAGTGATTGCCCGCCCACCCGGCCAGCAGGGTGCCTCCGATATTGGCGAGCCCGATCAGCGAGATCGCCAGCGCACCCAAAGCAGACGTTGTGGTGATGCCCATCGCATGCAGGACCCCGCCGGGTTGGATCGGGCCGCACATCTCGGTCACGAAGGCCGGGAAGTGCGCAGTGATGAAGCCCAGTTGATAGCCGCAGCTGAAAAAACCCAGGAATATCAGCGCATAGGACGGGTCGCGGAAGGCGCGGCCCAGGATCTGGCCCATGCTTTCTTCCAATTCGGCCTTGCTGACCTGCCCGGGCGCGCGCATGAAGGGCAGTGTCAGCACAAGGGCCAGAATGGCAATGGCGAAGATGATGAACACCTGCTGCCACGGCAGGAAGGTCAGCATCCATTCAGCCGTCGGCGCACCGATCACCTGCCCAAAGCTGCCCGCCGCGGTCACGATCGCCAGCGACATCGAGCGGTTCTGATCCGTCGAGGCCCGCCCGACCACCGCCAGCACCACACCAAAGCCCGTGCCCGCGATACCGAAGCCCACCAGCCAGGCATAAAGCTGATGCCCGAAGGGCGTGACGGACCAGGCCGACAGAACCATCCCTGCCGCATAGGTCAACGCGCCCAGAATGATCGCCCGCCGATCGCCGATCTTTTCGGCGATGGCGGCAAAGATCGGCTGGCCGATGCCCCAGGCCAGGTTCTGGATCGCGATGGCCAGCGAGAAATCGGTGCGCAGCCAGCCGAACTCCTCGGCGATCGGAATCTGAAACACGCCGAATGAGGCGCGCACGGCGAAGCTGACCGTGATGATCACGCATCCGACGATCAGCACCGGGTTGAGCAGACGGGCGGTTGGGGTCATGGGGCCTCCGGTTTCAGCCCGCCGACAGTATCCACTTGGGCTCGCTCGTCAATTCAGGAGTTTTGCGGTCACGATTAACCAAAATTGATGCATGTCGGGGGATGCCTTCTTTTCAATGGCGCGGGTGGGCGCTATGGCTCGGGCCATGACCGACATGATCTCGTTGTACGAGGCCCGCGTTGCCGATGGCACCCTGAACCGCGACGACGCGCAAGAGGCCGTTCTGCCCCAGTTCGAGCGTATCCGGGCGGCTCTGGCCGCGCCGGTGAAAAGCGGGCTGTTCCGCAAGGCACCGCCGCCGCCCAAAGGCTTGTACCTGTGGGGCGGCGTGGGGCGCGGCAAGTCCATGTTGATGGACATGTTCGTCGAAACACTGGGCGAGATTCCGGCCCGGCGCGTCCATTTCCATGCCTTCATGCAGGAAATCCACGCGGGCATGCATGAGGCGCGCGAAACCGGGGTGCAGGATGCACTGGCGCCGGTGGCGGCCTCGGTCGTGAAATCCGTGCGCCTGCTGGCCTTTGACGAGATGCAGATCACCGACATCACCGACGCGATGATCGTCGGGCGGCTGTTCGACATGCTGCATGCGGGGGGCGTCGTCGTTGTGACCACCTCGAACCGGCATCCCGACGATCTGTACAAGGATGGCCTGAACCGGCAGCTGTTCCTGCCCTTCATCCACCACATCAAGCAGCAGCTCGAAGTGTGGGAACTGACGTCGCCCACGGATTACCGGCAGAACCGGCTCGAGGGCTCGCCGGTCTATTTCACACCCATCGGACCCGAGGCGCGAGAGAAGATCCGGGCCGTTTGGGCCGACCTGTCAGGTGGGCCGGCCGAACCCCTGACCCTGCACGTCAAGGGGCGCGAGGTGGTGTTGCCCGCGTTTCGCAATGGTGTGGCACGGGCCTCGTTCTATGATCTGTGCGGCCGGATGTTGGGGCCAGGGGACTATCTTGCCATTGCTGATGCGGTAAAAGTGCTGGTGCTCGAGGACATACCGCGCCTGTCGCGCAACAATTTCAACGAGGCGAAGCGGTTCGTCACGTTGATCGATGCGCTGTATGAGGCGAAGGTGAGGTTGATCTGTTCAGCGGCCGCCGAGCCCGAGATGCTGTATGTCGAGGGGGAAGGTGTTTTCGAGTTCGAGCGCACAGCCTCGCGCCTGCGGGAGATGCAGGCGCAGGACTGGGGACAATAGCGAGCGTTGCCTCTGCCTTAGCTGTGGCTCAATGAATCGTCAGCCGTTTTCGCGCAGGATGTTGCCAGCAAGGTAGAGCGAGCCGCAGATCAGCACGCGCACCTGAGGGTCGGCTTTGATGATGGTGTCTAGGGCTTGGGACACGCTGCTGGCGGTTGTCGCGGGCAGGTTCACTGATTTGGCGGCGGCGGCAGTTTCTTCAGCGCTCAGCGTGTTGGTCTCGCCCGGGATGGAAACGGCGGTCAGGCTTGCGGCTTGCTGGGCCAGCGGGGAGAGGTAGCCGGTCACGTCCTTGGTGTTGAGCATGCCGCAGATCAGGTGTGTGGGTCGCGGGGGCAGCTTGGCCAAGACGTCCGCCAGCGCGACGCCGGCAGCGGCGTTGTGGCCGCCGTCCAGCCAGAGTTCGGCCTGAGGCGCCTGTTCGACGAGCGGGCCGGTCTTCAGGCGTTGCATGCGGGCGGGCCATTCGGCGCGGGTGACCGCGGCCTCGTAGGCCTCGTCGCCCAGGTCGAGGTGGCGCAGGACCGCCAGTGCGGCGCCGGCGTTCTGGATCTGATGGGCCCCCAGCAGGTTTGGCAGCGGCAGGTCGCGCAGCCCGGTTTCGTCCTGATAGATCAGGCGGCCATGCTCCTCGTGGACGTGCCAGTGCTGTCCGTAAGCCAGCAGCGGTGCGCCGAGGCGGGCGGCGGTGGCCTCGATGACCTCCATCGCTTCGTTCGGTTGCGGGCCGACGATGCAGGGCACGCCGCGCTTGATGATGCCGGCCTTTTCGGTGGCGATCTTGGCTAGCGTGTTGCCCAGGAACTGTTCGTGATCGATCGAGATCGGGGTGATGACCGAAACGGCAGGCTTCGCGATCACGTTGGTGGCGTCGAGCCGCCCGCCAAGTCCGACCTCGAGCAGCGTGTAGTCGGCCGGTACGCGGGAAAAGGCCAGCAAGGCCGCGCAGGTGGTAATCTCGAAATAGGTGATGTTCGCGTCGCCATTGGCGGTGTAACACTCATCCAGAACGGCGGTCAGGTCGGGTTCCGAGATCAGCTCGCCCGCCAGCCGGATACGTTCGTGGAACCGTGCTAGATGCGGTGAGGTATAGGCATGGGCCGTCAGCCCGGCCCCTTCCAGCCCGGCACGGATCATCGCCTGGGTCGAGCCCTTGCCGTTGGTGCCGGCGATATGGATCACCGGGGGCAGATTGTCCTGCGGGTTGTTCAAGGCCTTTAGCAGACGCCAGACACGGTCCAAGGTCAGGTCGATGATCTTGGGGTGCAGCGCCATCATCCGGTCGAGGATGACGTCGGATGTGGGCCCGGTCATTTCTTGGGCTGGTCTTCGGCAGGCTTGCTCTGCGCGTCAGGCTGTTCGGCCGCGCCCTCGTTCGGGGCGGGCAGATCGCCTTTGACCGCCGGGGGCAGACCCATCAGCATCCGGGTGATGGTGATCAGCTCGTCCCGCAACTCGGTCCGTTTGGTGACGCGGTCCAGCATGCCGTGATCCAGCAGGTATTCGGCGCGCTGGAAGCCGTCGGGCAGTTTCTCACGGATCGTCTGCTCGATCACGCGGGGGCCAGCGAAACAGATCAGGGCGTTCGGCTCGGCTATATGCACGTCGCCGAGCATCGCGTAGGACGCCGTCACACCGCCGGTAGTGGGATGGGTCAGAACGACGATATAGGGCAGGCCCGCCTCTTTCAGCATCTCCACCGCGACCGTAGTGCGCGGCATCTGCATCAGGCTGAGGATGCCCTCCTGCATCCGGGCGCCGCCGGCGGCGGAGAACAGGATCAGCGGGCGCTTGAGCTTTACCGCCTCTTGTGCGGCGGCGATGATGGCGTTGCCCACATACATACCCATCGAACCGCCCATGAACGAGAAATCCTGCGCCGCGGCCACGATCGGCGTGCGGCCGATCTCGCCGGTGGCAACCAGCATCGCTTCTTTCTCGCCGGTCTTTTTCTGCGCTGCCTTCATGCGGTCGGGGTATTTCTTCTGATCGCGGAACTGCAGCGGGTCTTCCTTGGGCGCGGGCACTGCGACTTCGGTGAAAATACCACCGTCGAACAGGTGCTTGAACCGTTCGCGCGGGGTGATCAGCATATGGTGTCCGCACTGGGTACAGACATTCTGGTTGTCCGCCAGTTCACGGTGGAACAGCATCGTTCCGCACTCGTCGCATTTGTGCCAGAGATTCTCGGGCACCTCACGGCGGGAGAAGATCGAGTTGATCCGGGGGCGGACGTAGTTTGTGATCCAGTTCATGTCGGAACCTTGCTGATGCGGGTTGCAGTCAAATAAGACGCTACGGAAGGAAATGCAATCAGCGCCTGAGTGCAAGTCGCGCGACAAGCCAGCTGACGATCATCACCGCGAAATCCACGACAAGCCACTGGCGCAGGATACCGGTGTCCGATGTTTCGAACGGAAGATGATAGAGGGCCAGCCCACCCAGACCGTCAGGCAACGATACAATCAGCAGAGCCGCTACATTGTTGGCAAAATGCATGGCGATTGCGGGTCCCAGCGTCCCTGCCCTGGCGGTGATGTCGGCACTAAGCAGGCCAAAGACAAAGGCCCAACCTGCGATCAGGATCGCATTGTCACCGGCGGCAAGAGGTGCGTAGTGCCCGGCGGCAAAAATAAGGGACGGTACGCCCATCCAAATCCACGGGGCCCTGAACCGGGCGGCCAGCGATTGTTGCAGGAACCCGCGGAACAAAATCTCTTCGGCGCTGACCTGTATAAGGACAGCCACCAGCGCCAGCGGCAACAGCAGCAGCCACCTGAAAACCGGCAGGTTTGGCTCCAAGGGCGGTCCCATATCGTATGGGGGCAGAACAAAAAGCAAGGCGCCCAACACGACAAGCGCCCGCAGAACCCACCAGAATTGTCGTGCAGTCAGAATCGGTGGCCCGACCACCGAGATCAGTTTCCGGTGCTGCACCTGTCGCACGGCCAATCCGACCCCCAGCGTGGCAAAGGCGAAACTGGAAAGGATGACCAGCAGCGCCAGGGCCGAGGCCCCGTCTTCGAAACCGAACACCAGTTCGGCCGAACCAAAGGAGGTTACAGCGGCCAGGAGAACCAGATTCAGTGCCAGCACGACGACCGTGATGATCGCGAACCCCAGTAGCAGCCGCCAGAGTTCGGGATAAGCCCTGGCCGGTGCCACCAGGATTTCGTGCGGGGCATAGGCCGGGTGTGGCTGCGGGTCACGCATTCTTAACCGCCCGCCCCGGTCTCGGCTTCGGGTGTCAACGGGGTGTTCGACAGCAGCAGTCGTTCCGAGACGGTTGTCAGATACCCGGCAACCGTTTCCAGAAGGCGCATCGAAACAGCCGCGTCACCTTCTACCACCGCGCGCAGCTCTTCCGCGCCGATCCGCAGGAACGAACAGTCGGTCATAGCAACGAGGTCAAGTTGCCGAGGCGCGCCGGTGATGATCGACAGGTCTCCGATCAGGCGGCCTGGCTCGACGATGGAGATGTTGCGCTTTTCGCCGTCCGGCATCGTCCATTCCAGGCTCGCCTGTCCGGAGATGCACAGATAAGCTGCGTCGGGCGTTTGCCCGCGTGAGAATATGGTCTGCCCCGCCGCGGCTTCGTACCATTGCGCCGAAAAGGCCAGCAGACGCTGGTGCTTTCCGTCAAGCCTCGAAAACAGTTCGGTTGCCGAAATGATCTTGAGTTTTCGGCTGAAGTCTTCGGGTTGTTCGTCATCCGCCTCGGCCTTGGAACGCGATACACCGTCGATTCGGCCGTCCTTGATTTCTACGTACATGTCATAGGCTTCGGGATGGCCAAAATGATCTTCCATGAAAATCATGACCGAGTCGGGAAGTAACTCACGCAGCTTGAGGCGCGTGCGCAGACGGCTTTCCGAATCGTGGCTGGCAAGGACCTTGTCCAGGATCAGGATGTCGGGCCGCTTGATGGCTGCCCGTGAAAACGCGGCGCGTTCCTGGAAAACCGTGGGCAAGTTGGCCCCGCCAAGACCGGTCGGCAGATCGTAGATGATAGCCGCCAATCGACGAGTCAGTCCTGCCTCGATCAGGACTTCGGCTACGGCATCCTCGATTTCTTCGGCATTTGCCCCAGCCATCAGCGACACGCGGCCATATAGGGCATTTTCCATGACGGTCAGGCGCGGAACATAGGTTTCGGGTGCCACGGGAATGAACAGCCCGTCGAAAGATGTATGCAGATTTGGGGCCTGCGTGCGCCGGATCGACAGGATCTTTTCCTTGTATTCCTCGGGGAAACTGGGGCCGATCTGTTCGGCGGTCAGCATGAACGGCACCGTCAGCAACAGTGCCATTTCACTTTCGGACAGTGTTGCCTCACCTTTCGACATGCGGCGTTCGTCGATGTCGAGCAGTCGGTGGTACATGTCCTTGGACATGCCCAAACGCAGAAACAGCGGGTGATCCGTCCCTTCGCGGCCGAATGTTTTGCGCAGCGTGCTGAGAACCGCCGTCGCGATGCTCAGGGCGTCCTTGTCCAGATCATGGGCCCTCAGCATGGCAAGAAAACGAGCGTCCCCGGCCAGGATGTCCGGTGAGATGTTGCGCGACGGTGAGGCAAACAGCAGGTTGCCCCCCAAAGGCACAGCCGGGTTGAACCGGTCCGGATCGAACCGGTAAACGTATTTGTCCAAGCCCTTTTCCTTGAGACGCGCTGCAACCTTGTCGCGCGCATCCACGATCGCCTTGGCCAGATGGGGGTGCAATTCGGGATCGAATTGCGACCGTAACGTACGCCGGAACATGAACTCGTCGATGCCCATCGCCTCGACCAGTTCGAACCACCAATCGCGGATCTCGTCGATGCTCTGCAGCCCGGCAAGCCGTGGGTCGACCCATTCGTCCTCCAGCAGGTCCGGGGAGTTGCCGGCGCGCACGGCTTCGACCTGATAACGTGATGGGGCCTTCAGAGCCTCGGCCTCGTGATGGGGATGGGGACGCAAAGGCATCAGCAGGTTGTCACCAAGCGTGCCGTTGAACAAGTAGGGTCGCGAGTGGGCATAGCCGACACGGGCGGCGATCACCGCCTGATGGAGTTCGCGAAGGTTGTGCCCAGACAGAAGGACCTCGCCCTGAACCGGCAGGATCTCGCGGATCAGCAACTGGGCCAGCGCCTGTCTTTCCGAGTCGTGCGAGGCCTTGATGGCGACCCGAGCGCCCTTTGGGATCGTCAGGTCGATGTCTTCAAGGATCAACTTGCCGTCTTCGTCACGCACCGTGACATTGCGCAATTCGATGCCGCCTTGCAGGTGCGGGATGCTCTCCGGCTCGCCATAGAACAGTTCTTCGGGGATCATGTTCTCGGGCGCAAATCGTTCGGTGACGACCTGCCAGCGCAACGACATGTCCTGAACCTGATTGTAATAGGTCAGCAGATCGCGCCATGGGCCGCTGAGATCCTTGTACGCCCCCAGCGCCGCAACCAGCGCACCGACTGTCACTTCGCCCGTAATCGCGAGATAGCCGCCGACCGAATAGAACAGGAAGGGCGTCATTTGCGTGATCAGGTTGTTGAGGAACTTCATGAAGAATTTCTTGTTGTAGATCCGGACCCGGATATCGAACAATGTTCCCAGACGATGACTGAACTGCGCCAGCCGATAGCGCCAACCACCGTTCGCGCGCAGGTCGCTGATACCGGCGGCGGTTTCGCCGATCTCGGTGCTCAGATGGCGGATCTCCTGAATACGGTCCTTGTTCAAGAGGTTGATCTGGCGCTGCAGGCGCGGGATCAGCCAGGCTTGCAGCGGGATCAGCGCGATCGAAGCCAGCCCGAACCAGACGCTCTGCATGAACAGGAATGTGACAATCGTCATCATCTGACCGAACTGGAAAACCGGCTGGGCGATCGCGTCGCCCATCAGTCCGCCCATCGGTTCCGCTTCAGACGATATCATCGACACCAGCTCGCCCTGGCTTGTGGTCGAGAAATACGGCTTGGGGAAGCGCAGCATCCGGCTGATCAGGGTGAATCTGAGCCGACGCAACATGCGTTCGGCCAGGATCCCCTTCATGGTGTTGATGCGCATCTTCATGAGGCCGCCAGCCAGGACGGTTCCCAAGAACGCAAAACACAGGATCAACAAGTATTGGACCTGGGTCACCTTCGTACCGAACAGCGTTACCGTGTTTCCGGTCGCGCCGATGGCGTCGTTGATGATCTGCTTGGGCAATTCAAGCGAGGCATAGAGAAACGGAAACGAAAGTACGGTCAACAGCAGCAGAATGAACTGCTGTTTCTTGGAATGTTTCCAGATGAACGCGAATAGGGTGGGTTCCATGCCCCGGCCTCGTCTTGTTTTTTGGACTGCGGCCCGTTGCGGAGGATCCACGGCGACCGGGTGACTGACGGTAAGCTCTGCCCCGTGCTATTTCAAGAACGTGCCCCTGCGTGATCTTGCAAAAAAGACCGGCCGGCAGGACTGACGTTCTTCACAATTCGGGAATTTTGCAGTGCTATCTGCCGAAGGCGGGTTTATTCCGCCCGCGGATTCCGACTAAAGAGGTGCAGTTTCAGGCACTGGGCACATGAGCAGACTTCTGGATCGGTATTTCAGCCGCAAGGCAGTTGGGCACTGGAAACGGACGGCGCAGAACGCGCCGCACGAGGACCTGCCTCTGCTTCGCCAGCAGCGTGATCAGGCGCGTGTTCTTCGCGCCCAACTTGATCGTCTGATCCAGATTGCGGACGGGCGCCTGACCCGCCCGCATATCGGCACCCAGAATTTTCCCAGGCCGCTTGGCACGGATTGGGCCTGGCGCCCGGATTTGTGGGGCAGCCCCCTGCCCGTTACGGGCCTGGTATCATTGTCTCGCAAGGCGCAGCTTGATGACAGCGTGGCGCTTTTCCATGACTGTCCGCTGGCCGAGATTGCAGTCCGGCAAATCCGCAACAGCGGGGAAAAGGACCTGGCGCCTTTCAGCCTGGCGATCGACGTATTCAGCTTTCAAGGCTCGTTCCTCTCCGTGTCTGTCGGACTTCCGGGCAGCGCCGCCGAGGGCCTGACGCGGCAACACCTGGTCCGGGCTCATGTGACGGTCGACAGTGAGCGCCCGGCCGAGGTCTTTGCGAGGCTGAACATCCAGAATGGACCGAATACCGAGCAGGTGCTGCGAAAGCTGGAACCGCAACATGCGACATCCGACATCGATTTTGATCTTGCGCATCTGTCCTTGAACGAACGTCGCATCGAGAAGATGTGGCTGGACCTTATCATCCAGGATCCTGGTATGAACCGTGTGGTGCTGCGGGATTTGACCCTGTGCCGCCATCATCGCGCTGACTTGTGAAGGGAAAGGCCATGGCGGAAACAAAACTCGTCCCGATCCGGTTCGAAGATGGCGTATGGGAAGGCCACTATTCAGGAAATACCGCACCCCAACTTGAAGCCCGGTACCGGGATCAGGTCCTGCAAGGTATCGAGGTTTCCGAGGCCGAAGGTGGCTGGCATGTTCGGGTTCCCGTACCAACGGTCCTGTTGTCCGATGGTGTGCATAGTGTGATTATCCTCGACAGCGCTTCACAGGAAAAAGTGGGTGACATCACCGTAATCGCGGGTGCGCCGGCCGTAGGCGATATCCGCGCCGAGATGGACCTGCTGCGCGCCGAACTTGACCTTCTGAAGCGCGTGGTGCGTCGGTTGAGCGCTGATCAGGGTTGATCGGCCAAAAGCCGGCAGGTTCAGCATATTCGAAGTCTGCTTGGACGCATTCCTATCTTTTTCGCTGAATTCATGCATGATTGAGCCACCAAGGAAACTCTGGGGGCCGGATGGAACGTGACAGCATTATCAAGGTCATAGCGCTGATGGTAACGGCGTTTGGCATCGGCATAGACTTCACCGGTGCGCTGATGCTGGTTCCGGCGATCGAAAACTCGTTTGATGCCGATATCACCAGTACTCAGTGGGTATTGAACATCTATGCGCTGTTCTTCGCCATGACGATGGTCGCAGGCGGCCGGCTGGGCGACATGTACGGTCATCGCAAGATCATGATCATCGGATTGTCGCTGTTTCTATTCGCCTCGGTCATGTGTTTCGTATCTCCCAGTCTTGATTTCCTGATCGGCGCACGCGCGCTTCAGGGTATCGGCGCGGGATGCGTGTGGCCGTGCACGCTGGCCTTCGGGGCCACGAGGGTATCCCGTGAGGAACACCGTGCGATGGTCATGGGTTTGATCCTTGCCGGTGTCACGACGGGCAATGTATTTGGTCCGATGATCAGCGGGTTTGTCGTCAACCTTGGGGATTGGCGCCTGTTCTTTCTGGCAAATGTCGTCTTCTCGTGCATCTCGATGGCCACGGCATTCGTGCTGATGCAGCCGGACAAGACCCACAGGACAGGCGAGCACATCGACTTTGCCGGAATGGGTGTCCTTTCTTTTGCTGTCCTGCTGCTGCTGTACGCGCTCGATGTCGGATCGGACTGGGGCTGGCTGTCCGTTCCGCTGATGTTTCTGTTTTTCCTCAGCGCGATGCTGTTTCTGTTGTTCCCACGCGTGGAAAAACGCGTGAAAGAACCGCTTTTACTGCCGCAGATGATGCAAAATCCGCAATTTCGCATCACCTTGGGGCTGAACATGTTCAACGTCTCGGCGGCCTTTGTGGGATTGCTTTATTTTCCGCAATACATGCAAAAGGTTCTGGGCTGGTCGGTATTTGAATCTGCTCTGGGCCTCGCGCCGCTGACCGTTCTTTTGGCGGTCGGGTCGATAGTGTCAGGCACATTGTATAATGATTTCGGACCCAAGCGCCTGCTCTTCTGGGGGTATCTCTGCGCTACGATGGGCGCGGCCAGTGTCGTCGTGATGCCGGCCGGGCTGGGGTATTTTCAAATCCTTCCGGGGATGGCTCTGATCGGGTTGGGAGCGACACTGACGGTTGGCCCGTCGGGCACCGCCGCCGTTTGCGCCGTCAAGCCTGAACGTGCAGGCCTGGTTGGCGGTCTGAGCTTCATGGTGCACTTGGTCTATGGCGCCATTTCGGTCGCCTGCGCGACGGCCATCATGTACATGGTCAGTCTGTCCAGCTTCCGCGAACACCTTTCCAAGGCCGGCATCGACATGTCCCTGGCCGATCAAAAAGCCATCAATGGCGGTACGTTGACGACCAAGACCGCGCAGGCTGTCATGCAGAAATTCAGCGCGCCCGAGGCCGAAAAGATCAAATCCGCGTTGTCGATGGCCTTTGACAGCGGGATGGATATGGCTTTTGTGTTTTCAACGGTGTCGGTGTCGATCGGCCTGGTTCTGGCGCTGATGCTTGACGAAAAGAAACTGCACAAAATTGAGAGCTGAGCCAAAAGAAAAGGCCGCGGAAAACCGCGGCCCTTCGGTCATTGTTTGCGCATCTTATTGCGATGCCCGCTCTGTCGGATTGAAGGCGGACAGGCCCTTGAGAATGTCGATCGCATAGGCCAACTGGTAGTCCTCGTTGCGCAGTTCGGCGGTTTCTTCCGCTTTGGTGCGGTCTTCCTCGATCTGGCGGATTTCATCCTCGGTCAAGCTGTCATTGTTCAGGCTGCCCCGCAGGTCGGCCTCGGACCGGGTGCGAGCGTTGCTTTCTTCCTCTTCCTCAGCCTCGGGGCGGACGCGGGGCTGTTCCACTATGATGTCGGGGCTGACACCCAAAGCCTGGATCGACCGACCCGACGGGGTGTAGTAGCGCGAGGTGGTCAGACGCATCGCCCCGTCGCCACGCAGCGGCATCACGGTCTGAACCGATCCTTTGCCAAAGCTTTTGGTGCCGACGACGATGGCGCGGTGGTGATCCTTCAATGCACCTGCAACAATTTCGGATGCCGACGCCGATCCGCCATTGATCAGCACTACGATCGGCTTGCCCTGGGCAAGATCACCCGGGGTTGCGTTGAAACGTTCACCATCTTCGGGATTGCGTCCACGGGTCGAGACGATCTCGCCCTCGTTCAGGAATGCGTCCGATACCTTGATGGCTTGGGTCAACAGCCCGCCGGGGTTGTTGCGCAGGTCCAGAACAAAGCCGTTCACCTTGTCGATGCCGCCAGCTTCGGCGATCTGCTTTTCCATCCCCTCTTTCAGGTTCGGGAAGGTCTGATCGTTGAAGGTGGTCACACGCAGCACCACGCTGGCGCCTTCGGTTCGGGCGCGAACGGCGGTCAGTTTGATCGTGTCGCGGATGATGGTCACATCGAATGGGTCT
Source organism: Ruegeria sp. CRTD044 (assembly GCF_059613485.1). Lineage (NCBI taxonomy): Bacteria > Pseudomonadati > Pseudomonadota > Alphaproteobacteria > Rhodobacterales > Roseobacteraceae > Ruegeria > Ruegeria sp. CRTD044. The sequence continues at coordinate 371,474 of NZ_JBXWSP010000011.1, forward strand.
GGTTCGCCTTCCCGCACGACGGTGATCACGATTTCCGAGCCGACCGGGCCACGCATCAGGTCGACTGCCTTGTCCAGCGTCAGGCCCAGGATGCTCTCGCCGTCCACATGGGTAATGAAATCGCCGGCCTCGATGCCCGCTTCGTCCGCAGGCGTTCCGTCAATTGGCGATACGACTTTGACGAAGCCATCCTCTTGGGTGACCTCGATGCCCAGCCCACCGAATTCACCGCGCGTCTGCACGCGCATCTGCTCGGCGTCGTCCGGGGAAAGATAGCTTGAATGCGGATCCAGAGACGTCAACATGCCGTCGATCGCAGCCTCGATCAGCTCTTCAGGGGCGACTTCCTCGACATACTGGGCGCGGATCCGTTCGAAGATGTCTCCGAACAGGTCAAGTTGTTCATAGACTCCGGCCTTGTTTTCGGCCTCTTGCGCCAGCAGTGGCCCGGCGATCTGGGTAGTCGCAATAATCCCTGCCACGGTGCCGGCCAGACCGGCCATCACAAATCTCTTCATACTCGTCTATCCATCCTTGTCTGTCCGGAACCATGATTCCGGATCCACGGGGCTATTGTTCTCTCTTACCTCTATATAGAGCGTTTCTGGACGATCAGTTCCAGTGCCATCACCGCTTGTTGACAAAATCGCGCCGATTTCTGGTGTTTGACCGGGCATCAGGCCCACTGGCGTTCCTTCGGGGATCACCTGACCGGGGTCCCCATACACCTCTTGAAGGCCGGAGAAGACAAAAAGCAAACCCGGCTGCGGTTCCAGGATCACAAGGTTTCCAAGGTCCAGAAGCGGCCCTCTGTATCGGATCGTGGCCGCTGTCGGCGACAGCACCAATGCACGTGGTCTGGTTCCCAGTACAAGCCCCGGACGCGTGACCCCGGCGGCGTCCGTTTCGCCGGAACGATGGAGTATGACGCCTTGGGTCGGCAGCGGAATCTGTCCTTTCAGTTGGGACACATCCGCGTTCGAGGTTATGATTTCTCCATCCGATATTTCAGACAGACCGCTGGCGAACCCATCCAGCGTCTCCGTCGATGAGATCAGGATGGCTGTCCGCACCGGGTCTTCGATGAAACGGCGCGGCAGGTCGGTACGATCCGCTATGGCCTCGCTCAGCTTCGTCCTGGCATTCTGCACGCCTTCCAACCCTTCGGTCAGCGTGTCTGCAGCGCTTTGTTGCAATCGGCGCAGTGTCTGAACCTCGTCCAGATCGCGGGCCAACGCTTGGGCCCTGGTGTTCAGGCCAGGCGTGACTTCGGACAGCATCATCCCGGTGCGCGCCGCCCCCAGCGGCCCGGCCGGGTGCAGCATCAGAACCGGTGGCGCCGTGGTTTCGATGGTTTGCAGCACGCCCAGCAACTGGCGGATTTCGCGTTCGCGCGCATTCAACTCGGCGGTCAGCTGGCTTTCGCGCAAAGCCGCCCGGCGCAGCCCGTCGCGCATGGCGGCCAGTCCGGCTTCATAGGCCTGAATCGTCTCGGTCAGGGCACGCACGCGGTCGCGGGCGGTTTCGGCCTCGGTCAGGGCGATCGAGGCCTGTTCCAGCATCTGGGCCGCCTCCAGCGCCGCCTGCGCGGGGTCCGGCGCGGCCCGGGCCGCCTGCCCCGCCATCAGGGCCGCCAGAAGAAGCGCGCGCAGCCTCATGACAGCAGGCTCTGACCCGTCATTTCCGGAGGCTTGGGCAGGCCCATCAGGTTCAGCACCGTAGGCGCCAGATCGGACAGGCGACCTTCGCGCAGGGTTGCGCCGTCGGGTCCGCCAACTAGCGCCACGGGCACCGGGTTTAGCGTGTGGGCGGTATGCGGGCCGCCGGTTTCGGGGTCGATCATGGTTTCGCAATTGCCGTGATCGGCGGTCACGATCATGGCCCCGCCCGCCTTTTCAAGAGCGGCGACCACACGGGCCAGGCCTTGATCAACGGCCTCGCAGGCCTCGATCGCGGCCTGCAGGTCACCGGTATGGCCCACCATGTCGGGGTTGGCATAGTTGGTGACGATCAGGTCATAACCGGCATCGATCGCCTCGACGAACTTGTCGGTGACCTCGGCGGCCGACATCTCGGGCTGCAGATCATAGGTCGCCACCTTGGGCGACGGAGCCATATAGCGATCCTCGCCGGGCTCGGGCGTTTCCTTGCCGCCGTTCAGGAAGAACGTGACATGGGGGTATTTCTCGGTTTCGGCCAGACGGAACTGGTTTAGGCCCTGCTTGGCGACCCATTCGCCCAGCGTGTTGACGATCTCGCGCTTGGGGAACACCGTGGTCATGTAGGCGTTGTGACCGTCGGAATATTCCACCATGCCCAGCAGCGCCGACAGCTGCGGGCGTGGTCCGGTGTCGAATTCGTCAAATCCGGGTTCGGCAATGGCGCGCAGGATTTCGCGGGCGCGGTCGGCGCGGAAGTTGAGGCAGAAGAAGCCGTCACCGTCGCGGACGCCGTCGTAGCCGGGCAGAACTGTGGGCGCGATGAACTCGTCCGTTTCGCCCCGGTCGTAGGCGGCCTGAATCGCGGCGCTTGCGGTATCAGCCGGCGCGCCTTCACCTCTGATGATCGCGTCGTAGGCGCGGCCGACCCGTTCCCACCGGTTGTCGCGGTCCATGGCATAGTACCGCCCCGAGACGGTGACGATGCGCGCGTTCGCGGGCAGGCGGCGCTCCAGCTCGGCCAGGAAGTTCAGCGCCGATTTCGGGGCCACGTCTCGCCCGTCGGTGATGGCGTGCAGTGCCACCGGCACGCCTGCATCGGTGATCGCTTTTGCGGCGGCGACGATATGGTTCAGGTGTCCATGCACCCCGCCATCCGAGACCAGCCCCATCAGATGCGCGGTCCCACCCGCCGCCTTCACATTGGCGACAAAGTCCTGCAGCGCAGCGTTCTCGAAGAACGAGCCGTCTTCGATTGCAAGATCGATCTGGCCCAGATCCATGGCCACGACCCGCCCGGCCCCGATATTGGTGTGCCCGACCTCGGAATTTCCCATCTGGCCGCTGGGCAAGCCCACATCCGGGCCGTGCGTGATCAACCGCGCGTGCGGACCCTTGGTCATGATCGCGTCGAATGTGGGCGTGTGGGCCAGATAGGGCGCATTGGCCTGCGTGTCGTCGGACAGGCCCCAGCCATCGAGAATGCACAGGACGACGGGTTTGGGTGCGCTCATGTCGGGTCTCCGGTAACTGCTCTTGTCCGTTCTTCTATCCCCTGCCCGCCGCATCGTGAACCGCCTTTTGCGGCGATACGCCCCGCGGCGGCCTATTTCCTGATCTGATGCCAGGGCCGCGCCTTGCGGCCGCGATACTTGACCGTCAGTTCGGGCGGCGCGTCGCTTTCGTCATAGGCGCCCAGGATCACGCCCTTGCCGCGACTTTTGGTGCGCATCTCGACCAGCTCGGTCGCCGAGCGGGTGGTGCGCTGCGACGGACGCCGGGCCCAGTCGAACAGGTGGTCGTACATTTGCGCGATCACATCCGCATGGGCCGCGCTGTCGCCTAGATCGGTTAACTCGGTGGGGTCGTTTTCCAGATCGAACAGGATCGGGCGGAACCCGCCTTCGAAATGGATCAGCTTCCATTTTTTCGTGGCCACCATGAACATCGCCGCATCACGCACCGACACGCCCAGCGTTTCCGCGATGGGCGAGGCCGAATAGTCGTATTCGCAGATCACGAATTTGCGCGGGGTCTCGTCCGCCTGCCCGTGCAGGATTGGCAGCAGCGAGTGGCCTTCCAGAATATGGTCGGGCACCGCACCGCCCGCGACCTCGACGAAAGTGGGGGCCAGGTCGATCGACTCGACCAGCGCGTCGCAGGTGGTGCCGCGCGTGGCATCGGCCTGTTCGGACGGGTCGTAGATGATCAGCGGCACCTTGGTCGAAGCGTCGTGGAAGAACGTCTTTTCGCCCATCCAGTGATCGCCCAGGAAATCGCCATGGTCCGAGGTCAGCACGATCATCGTGCCGCCCATGCGGCCGGTCTGCTCCATCCAGTCCAGCAACCGCCCGATCTGGTCGTCGGCCTGCTTGATCAGGCCCATATAGGCGGGGATCACCGCCGCGCGTACATCCTGCCGCCAGAATGTCTGACCGATCTTGGTGTGCATGAAGGCGCTCAGCACGGGGTGCGCCTCGGCCCGCTCGGTCTCGGACCGGTTGGGCGGCAGAACATGCTCGGGCCCGTACATCGAGGCATAGGGCTCGGGGACGATATAGGGCCAGTGCGGCTTGATGTAGCTCAGGTGGCAGCACCATGGGCCGTCATGGGTTTCCATGAATTCCATGCCGCGCGTGGTCAGATAGGGGGTCTCGCTATCTTCCTCGGCAATGTTTGCGGCCTGCGGCGCGTTCTTAAGGAACCAGCCCGACAACACGTTTCCATCGGCATCCAGGCCGGAATTGGCAAAGTCGTGCCAGGGGTTGTCGCCGTCATAGCCCTTGTCGGCCAACCACTCGTTGTAGGCCCTAGCTCCATCAGGGTCATAGAACCCGTCGGGGCCTTCGGGACGCATCCCGTCGTCGCGCTCGTACACGTCGAAACCGCATTCGGCCACGCGCGCGCCGATCAGGCTGTCGGGTTCCAGGCCCAGCCGGGCCATGCCTTCGGCGTCGGCGCGCATATGGGTCTTGCCGACCAGCCAGCAGTCCATCCCCGCCTTGCGCAGGTGGTCGCCCATGGTCAGCTCACCCACCTTCAGCGGGATGCCGTTCCACGAGGCGCCGTGCGACTGCACATAGCGCCCGGTATAGGTGGACATGCGCGAACTGCCGCAGATCGGCGACTGGATATAGGCCCGCGTGAACCGCACGCCGCGCGCGGCCAGCCGGTCGATATTGGGCGTGTGCAGATGTGGATGCCCGTAACAGCTCAGGTAATCCCAGCGCAGCTGGTCGAACATGATGAACAGGATGTTGCGGGCCTTGGCCATTCAGTGCTGCGCGCCCTGGCTTTCCATCTGTTCCACCATCCGGCGGGCGCGCTTGCATTGCAGCTTGTCACGCAGGGGGCTGTTGGGGTCCACGTCCTTTTGGCAAACCACGCATTTGTCGGCGCCCGAGATCGCGTTCAGCCCGCCGCAGCTGCCCTTGATGCTCTTGCCCATCAACATCACGCCCAGCGACATGCCGACCATGATGATCAGCAGTAGAACAAACGCGAGGATAAAGGTGCTCATCGGCCGGCCCGCCCTTCAGTTCGATCCCAGCGCATCCTTGAACGCGCTGCTTTGTACCGTGATATAGGCATCTTCGCCGCCTGTCACATCCCTCGAGATGAAAAACACCGCCAAACCCAGCTGATCGGCCAGTTTCAGCCCCCGCTCCTGCCCCAGTGCTAGCATCGCGGTGGCCCAGGCATCGGCCAGCATCGCATTTTCAGCCAGAACCGTACTCGAGGTCGTCCGATGAGTGATCGGGCGTCCGGTGGTCGGGTCGATGATATGCGAATACCGCACCCCGTCCTGTTCGAAAAAGTTCTTGTAATCGCCCGAGGTCGCCATGCCACGGTTGTCCAGCGGCACGATGAATTGCACGGTCTGCGACCCGGCTTCGGGCTTTTCGATGCCGATGCGCCAGGCCTCGCCCTTGTCGTTCTGACCGCGGGCCACCAGATCGCCGCCGATCTCGACCAAATAGTTCTCGATGTTGGCCTCACGCAGCGCCTGCGCCACGGCGTCGATCCCGTACCCCTTGGCGATGGCCGACAGGTTGATCCCCACGCCCGGCTGCGCCTTGGCCAGCGTTCCCCCTTGCGCATCCAGCGTCAACAGGCGCGCCTGGCCCACCTGCTCCAGTGCCGCCGCGATCTCGGTGTCCGAAGGTACCGGGTCTTCGGGCTCGCGCGGGCCGAAGCCCCACAGCTCGATCAACGGGCCAAGCGTCACGTCGAACACGCCGCCGCTTTGGTCGTGCACCTGGTTGGCCGCCTCGATCACGGAGGCGAATTCCTTTGACACCGGCATCGGGTCGGTGCTGGCTGAGGCGGAAAAGACCGAGACCTCGGAGTTCGGGTCCCAGTTGGACATCTTGGCGTTCACCTGCGCCAGCGTTTCCTCGACGGCGGCGGACAGAGCAGCCTCGTCCAGATCCTCGCCGATTGCGGTGATGTGATAGGTCGTGCCCATGGTTTCGCCGGACAGACGGACAATCTCAGGCTCCTCGTCGAACAGACAGCCAGAAACAACAAGCGGCAGGGCCAGAGCAAGCAGTCGGCGCATAGGGCGATCTCCTGGAAAAGTGTTGCCCGGCATATGCCAGCGGCCCCACCCAGAGTCAAACCTGCGTCAAGGCGCCAGCGGCAGGAAGCCCAGGACTAGCAGCCCGGCCGCAGCGGGCACACCAAACAGCCACGCGCGTTTCTGCCAACCCGGGGGCTGTTCTTTCCACAGTTTGCGAAAATTATGTCCGCAGATCACGACCAGAAGGAAGATCAGGGCGGCAACCGCAGGAGACAGATGGAGTTGGGTCACGGGGTCCGGTTTTTCCTTGCGACCCGGCGCGGTTGCGCCGGTTTTTGAATTTGCACCCTATACAGGTTTCTCTGCTGCGATAAGGTGGTGAGGACAGCCTGTAGCGTTGAAGGAGGAGACTGCCCATGGCCCCAAGCTCTTACCAGCCCCCGACACGTGGCGACAAGGCCGGGTCAAGCACTTACAGCCAATCCGCCGAGTCGAATTTGTCACATACTCAGACCACTGTCGCCAAATTGCTGGAAGGAAAAGGTGATGCGGTGTTTTCGGTTCGGCCGAATGACACCATCCATTCGGTGGTCGAAATTCTTAAGGAGAAACGCATCGGGGCGGTTGTCGTCACCGATCAGAACGGCGCACTGCAGGGGATCCTGTCCGAGCGGGATATCGTTCGCCGCATGGCGGATACTCCGGGTCAGACGCTGCCACAATCGGTCGAGGCGCTGATGACACGCGATGTGCGGACCTGCACGCCGGACGACCTGCTGATGGACGTGCTGAAGACAATGACCGAGGGGCGTTTCCGCCACATGCCGGTTCTTCGCGACGGCAAGCTTTGCGGCATGATCACCATCGGAGATGTCGTGCATTTCCGGCTGAAAGAGCTGGAATACGAAGCCCTTCGCATGAAGCAGATGATCGTCGGCTAGATAGTCACACGTTGTGGCAACGGGCATAGGCCGTATAGGCCTGCCCGTTTGCCTTGGTCTGTTTTCGGGCAGACCCCAGGTCCGACATGACCAGCCCGGTGACCTGCACGTTCACGCTGGAAAACTCGCGCGGCGCTTGTGCCAACTGGGCGCGGGACTTGATGGCCGGTGCAACCGACAGAAGGATCGCGTCACAGGCCTGCCCGATTACCCGGGCGTCAGGAACGGCCAGTACCGGTGGGCTGTCGATCAGAATATTTTCGTAGTCTGCCCGCAACCCCGTCATGAGGTCATGAAAGCGCGAAGACGAAAAAGTATCTGCAGCGCTATGTGTGCTGCGCTCGCCCATCAGAACATCGACCGAGCCCCGCCAGGCTTTGCGCGAAGGCAATCGACATCGTGGTCTTACCCTCATCCGGTGCCGACGAGGTGCACAGAATGACCTGCGGTGGAGCGTCCGAATTTGGCGACAGCAGAGACGTTCGCAGGTTTCTGGCCGCCTCCGAGAGCGGTGACGTCGGATTTGTGGACACGTACCCGGCCAACTGACTGCGCTGGCGGATCGTCGCCAATGGCAAATGGCCCAGAACCGGTACGCTGGTAGTCAGCTCCAGATCGGACCCCGTCGGAACCGCGGCTTGCCGGATTTGTCGGACAAGAACGATGCCCAGCCCTAATGCCGCCCCGGCGATCACCCCAAGAAACATGGTCAGACCAGAACGCGGTGCAACTTGTTTGCCCGGAGTGGTTGTCGAAATTATGCGGCAGTCCGGCGTTTGTGCGCCCTGTTGGACGGCGGCTTCCTTCAGCCTGGAAAGAAAGGTTTTGTGCAGCAACCGGGTTGCGCGGGCGTCGCGCTCGATCTGGCGCAGTTCGGCTGTCACACTGGCATTCTTTTCAAATTCCAACTCAAGCGCTGTAAGCAGTTGAGACAGGGTTCGGGACTGGTGATCGAGTTCGGCGCGTTCGCGGGCATTCTGGGCGATCAATTCTGAAACACGTTCGGCGAGAGCTATCCTAGCGGCTGCGCCTCCCGTGGCGACCTGCCTTGAAAGGCTGCTGAGAATGCGATCATGAATGATTTCAGGAACCTCGCCTCTGAAGTGTTCGGGGTCCAAGTCAACAAGTGTCTGGTCCAGTTGGTCAAGCTCTTGAAGACGGCTCTGCAGATTGGCCAACGTTGTTCGGGTTTCCGAAAGCTGCGCGGCCAGTGCATCGGGGTTGGCGGCCGCAGGATCTTGATGGCGTCCTCCTGCCGGGCGATTTCCTGCTCCAGCCCGGCCACCCGGTCCGACAACCATGAAACAGTTTCGGTCAGTCCTTCGGCTTTTGCGTTGATCTGATCCCGAACAAAAAGCTGGGCCAAGATATCCGCAATCTCAGCCGACTTCTGAGGGTCATTGGTTGTTGTGCTGATCCGGATAACATCTGAATTCCGGACGTTCTTGATAGATATGGCCTGTGTGACGTTTTCCACGACAATGCCCAGGGCTTCGCTGTCCGGCCGGCCCGCCGGTTTATGCCAAGGTATGGTCCAACGCGATGCGAGGATAGTTGGATTGAACTCGGGATCATTCTGGAGGTTCAACTCCAAAGCCAGATTGTGCATCAACCGAGCAGAGCCAAGGATTTCGACTTGAGTATTGATGGCAGAGATGTCTCCGCCTAGCCCCGTCATGGCCTGCGAAGGCACGTCGGAATAGCCCGCAGGGCGTATAAGAACCAACATTGTTTTGGACCGGAAGCGGGGTTCCATCGCAAAGGTAGAGAACCCAAATCCCAGCAAAAGACCGAGACCCGCCCAGGCGGCAATTGTTTGTCTTCCTGCCCAACACAGCCGGATAAAGGCCAGCAGGTCCAAACCGTCCAAGGTTTCCTCGCGCCATGACGTTTTTTGTCAGTCATGCTAGGCCTTTGCAAGTGCATGCGTTCTGACACCGTCGCTCAGCGTCAATGGCCCTCGAACCCTGCAACCGCCTGCAGCGTCCGCCAAACAATCCAAAATTCAAATGCGAGGCCCGGATTGTTGATGTAGTAATGGTCTGCCCAAACTTTTTTCTGAATATCTTTTGGGTTTTATGCGCAACCGCCTTCGGTCTGGGCATAGCCGCTGATTCCGGGGCGGACGCCAAGCCGGGCGCGGTAACCAGGCACATGTTGCAGATAGAACCGCGCGTGGTGGATGCAATCCGGGCGGGGACCGATCAAGCTCATGTTACCAAGCAGCACGTTGATGACTTGCGGAAGCTCATCAATCCGGGATCGGCGCAGGGCGCGACCCAGGGGCGTGATACACGACGTTTCGACCGGGCCATAGGGTCCCCTGATCTCACCGTGCCCGGGCTTAATTGAACGGAATTTGTAGGCGACGAACGCTCTTCCTCCTCTGCCCATTCGGATCTGGAAGAAAAACAAGCGCCCTCGGTTCAGAATGGGGTTCATGACCAGCAACAGAACTGCACAACCCGCCACAAGTGGCAATAGGGCCAGAGAAACAGCAACATCCATGAAGCGTTTGGTGACACTGAATGTCAGACTTACGCGCGGCGCGGCAATACCGGAAAAAGTGATCTGGGAACCAACAAAATCGATACTCATCCATCCCCTCCTGAGCGTCTGGTGTCGCGTAGGCTCAGCGGGAGTTTCGCTGCGGAAGGGAAAATGCCGAGTTAACGTTAAAAGAGTATTACGAGATCATATTTTGACTATGGCCGTCACGCTCGACCGGCAGTGTCCGAGGCTTCATTCTTGGGGCTGGTTGATACAAAATTGACGGTGCCCGGGCTGATGTCTGCCGCCGTGAGCCGACCGGTCGCAAACGCGCCGGTGTCGATCGAAATCACCCGGCCACTGACCTTTGGATCTGGGACGATGGTATGCCCGTGCACGACCCATTGGCCATCCGTTCGAGCGGTGGACGGGAAATTGGGGTGCCCCCACAAACAGACATGGCGCGGTTGGTCATCGATTGGCAAAGCCGGATCAAGGGCCGCGTGAACGATCGAGACATTCCCGCTTGACCAGGTCAGTGGCCGGTTTTCGAGCCAAGTCAGAACAGGGTCGCCGATCACAGACCGCAACTGATGCGAGATTTGGACAGCATCTTCGCCCAGTGTCGCTTCGGTTATTCCCGTCAGGCCGAACGACGCGAGTGTCTGAAGCCCACCGTTTCCCAGCCACAAGCGACTGGTCCGCTTTGGCTCCTCGATAAATCGAAGCAGCATCTCTTCGTGATTGCCCAGCAGACAAATCACTTCACGCTCGCCGTTTTCCGAAAGATGCCGCAGGTGATGCAAAACCTGAGAACTGTAATCCCCACGGTCGACATAGTCCCCTACAAATACCAGAGGAATGACTGGATCGAGCCGGGTCAGCAGTTGCTGCAACAGGTCCAGCCGCCCGTGTATGTCACCAACGACATAGAACCGCCGATCGGGTGCCAGGGTCTCCAGCAGCGATTCCTGCTCAGGCTCGCCGGTGCCCCGCCTGAGTTTTCTGATCCACGATCCTATCATCAGACCTGTTCCCTATCGCGCTGTGGCCCCGGCAGCAATGGTGGACAGGGCCGGCTGACGCCACCGCCGTAGATGTGAACAACAGGTTACTGAGGCGGGTCGGCAACGCAAGGGTCCTCGGCATTGGAGTGGCCGCCGACAAACAACAGGAGCTTTCCATGCCTTCGATGACTTACAAACCGGCCGCGCAGTGGTCTGTCGAAAACCGCCACGTTGCGGCCGCGGACCAGGACATTCTTCTCAGCAACGTGGGTGGTGCATCGATCCGCTTTGAAATCGCCACCGACGATGCCATCCCTGAATTGGAAGCGGCTTTGGGTCACACGGTTCAACCGAGGCGGTCTTTTGCGACGCAGATCAGAGCAGGCGAGCGCCTATGGCTGGTCGGTGACGATGCCCTATCGGCCACGCAGTCTGCCGCAGTCCTTCTATGAAACCGCAAGCACCGGGCCGGCCCACTCCCGATTGGCTGCGCTGCCGGATGGTCCTGCCGTTCCGGATTTCACCCCCGAGCCGCTTGAGTTGCGCGCGCCTCCGCGAGTGAAGGCTCCACCTTACCACCTAGGACCGGGTGATGTAGTGGCGATCATACACCCCGCACGGGTTGCCGAACTTGCTGGCGCGGGTGCTCAGCGGGATACCTTCACCGTGCGCGATGACGGCACGATCTCGATCCCCGACGCCGGTCGGGTTCAAGTCGCCGGCCGAACGATAAGTGAGGCGGAAACGGCCGTGTCGCTGGAGGTGGTGGCGTACAACTCGAAACACGTCGCGGTAGGCGGGCTGGTTGCAACGCCGGTCGTGGTGCCGCTGACCGTCACTCCCTTGACACTCGGTCAGGCGATTGCCGCGGCCGGAGGCCTGACGACCCGGGATCGAGAGCTGGGCACGATCCGCATCTACCGTAGTGGGGATTTGTATAAGATTCCGTTGCGAAACTACCTGGCCCGACCGGACTTCCGGCAACTGGTCCTTTTGAACGGGGACGCCGTGTTTGCCGATACCAGCTATGACCTGGACCGGCTCTCGCGATTTATCGCGATCAGATCGACGTCATCAGCCTGAACCAGCAGGCTCGGGGGGCCGCCTTGGCCGAACTTTAGCAGGAGGTCGATCTGCGCAGCGCCGAACTGACGGAGTTACGTGACAATTTCACGGTTCGCAGCCAACTGAGTTCCGAACAGCGCGGCATTGTCGATCGCGGCCCGTATGGAACTGCGCCCCAACGATATTGTCTTCATCCGGGAACAGCCGATCACGACCTGGGGTCGGGCGCTGGATCAATTCCTGCCCTCGCGGGTCAATGCGGGGCTGGACGCGGCAAATGGTTGACGCGCCCTGCCTTGCATCGGATATGAGGCTCCACCGACCGATAATCCCCTTGACCTTGGCGGGTCGAAAGGGTCCCTGATGGTCGGGATTGTTGATTTGCGTTCGAGGGTTTCATGCAACGGGTATTGATTACGGGCACTGCGGGCTTCATCGGGTTCCACCTGGCCAAGCTGCTTTTGTCCGAAGGGTTTCAGGTCCATGGCTATGACGGGATGACGGATTACTACGACGTCACTCTCAAACAGCGCCGCCATCAGATGCTGTTGCAGACGCCCGGCTTCTCGGCAACCGAGGATCTGTTGGAAAACCACGAACGCCTCATGCAGGTTGCAGACGAATTCCAGCCCGAGGTGATCGTTCACCTCGCCGCTCAGGCGGGTGTGCGTTACAGCCTTGAACACCCGCGCAGCTATATCGATTCAAACGTTGTGGGTACGTTCAACGTGATGGAGGTGGCCCGTCAGCACAAGGTCGGGCACCTGCTCATGGCCTCTACCTCTTCGGTGTACGGGGCAAACGAAGACATGCCCTTTACCGAGGTGGAAAAGGCCGACACCCAATTGACGATCTATTCTGCCACCAAGAAGGCGAACGAAGCGATGGGCCATTCCTATGCCCATCTCTGGGATCTGCCCACGACCATGTTTCGGTTCTTCACCGTATACGGCACCTGGGGCCGTCCGGACCTGGCCCTGTACAAGTTTGTCGATGCAATTCTGGATGGGCGCCCGATCGACATCTACAACCACGGCGAAATGTATCGCGACTTCACCAATGTGAACGACCTGGTGCGCGGGATCCGGTTGTTGATCGATGCGGTCCCCGTCCGTCCGGACAGCCCGGAGGATATCGAGGAGGGTGACAGCTTGTCGCCGGTCGCGCCCTTTCGCGTGGTCAACATCGGAAATGGTGACAAGGTGCGTCTGATGGATTTCGTCGAAGCAATCGAGGAAGCCGTGGGCAAGAAGGCGATCCGGAATTACATGCCCATGCAGATGGGTGATGTTCCGGCGACATGGGCCAATACCGACCTGCTGCAACGCCTGACCGGGTATCGTCCGCAGACCGATTTCAAGGATGGAATCGCTCAGTTCGTCGAATGGTTCCGCGAATACCACGGCAAATGATCTAGTGACCCGGACCTGACGTATGCTTGATACAAACCCCAATTCGCGCCGGATCGCCGTGATCGGTCTGGGCTATGTTGGCCTGCCGCTGGCCGCTGCCTTTGGCAAGATCGGACCGGTTCTGGGCTTTGACATCAATCCCACGCGCATCGACGCGTTGCGCCAGGGCAAGGACGCCACGCATGAGGTCAGCGAAGACGAATTGTCCGCCGCCGGGGGTCTAATATTTACCACTGACCCCGCTGATCTGGCGGACTGTGACACGTATATCGTGACGGTGCCCACACCGATCACAGCACAAAAACAGCCAGACCTTGCACCATTGATGCGCGCCTCTGAAACGGTTGGACGGGTGTTGAAGCCTGGTGATCTGGTCATCTATGAATCAACCGTCTACCCCGGCGCGACCGAGGAAGACTGCGTCCCGATCCTCGAGCGGGAATCCGGCTTGCGTTTCAACGTGGATTTCTTTGCCGGGTACAGTCCTGAAAGGATCAATCCCGGCGACAAGGCGCATCGCATCGCCGATATCTGCAAGGTGACGTCCGGATCGACGCCTAAGGCCGCCGATCTGGTGGACGCGCTCTATGCGCGGATCATCACGGCGGGGACGCACAAGGCCGAAAGCATCCGCGTGGCCGAGGCTGCGAAGGTGATCGAGAACACACAGCGCGATCTGAATATCGCCCTGGTGAACGAACTTGCCATGATCTTTGGCCGCCTGGGCATCGACACCGATGCCGTGCTGCGCGCAGCGGGCACCAAATGGAATTTCCTGCCCTTCCGCCCCGGCCTTGTCGGTGGGCATTGCATCGGGGTCGACCCCTACTACCTGACCCACAAGGCCGAGGCCGTTGGCCATCATCCCCAGGTCATTCTGGCAGGGCGGCGCCTGAATGATGGAATGGGCGCATATGTCGTGGCCCAGTTGGTCAAGCGGATGATCCGCGAGCGGATCGAGATGACGGACGCCCGGGTCCTGGTCATGGGGCTGACCTTCAAAGAAAACTGCCCTGATCTGCGAAACACCCGGGTCGTGGACATCGTTCACGAGTTGCAGAGCTACGGCGTGATCGTGGACGTGCACGATCCCCATGCCGATCCGCAAGCCGCGCGTGACGAGTATGGGATCGACCTGCTGGAGCACCCCAAGCCCGGCACCTATGACGGTATCGTCCTTGCGGTTGCCCATGACGCATATCTTGCGATGGATCCGGCCGAAATCCGCGCGTTTGGAAAGGTCCGGAATGTCCTGTTCGACGTCAAATCCTGCCTGCCGCGCAGCGCCAGTGATCTGAGGCTCTGACACGCGTCAGCACACTGAAATGAGAGACATTCTCTGACTGTGAAACCTCTGTCTGCAAGGTCCGAGGCCCTGTGGGTTGCCGCCGGCCAGTTCAGCCTTCTGACCGGCGGGCTGGCGCTGGTCCGGGTGCAGACCGGCCTGTTGGAGCCGTCGGTTTATGCGCACTTGGCTTTGGCCTTGACGGCCTTCAGCTTTGGGCAGGTGGCCGTATTCGGTGGTCTGAACCAAGCCATTGCACGATTGTACGCACTGGCCGAGCGTCGGTGGCCTATCGAAGCTGCGTCTGCAAAAAGTAACTGCATGCCGCCGGTGCTTGGTTCGTTGTGCTCTGCGCCCTTGCTTTTGTGTCAGTGCTGACTGGCGCCGCGACCACCGCGCTGATTGCGATGGGGAATGCAGCACGTTCTCGTCCGATGGGCTCAGGGCCTGGGCCTATTGCCTGTTGCGATACGTGATCTGGCTGGGATTTTTGGACAGCCGTCAAGGGCGGCGGTTTCACCGGCTGCAGGGTCTATGGTATCGTCGTCGTGTCGCCCGGACGTTGGTGTTGGTAGAACGCTAAATGCGGGACAACCGCGTTGACCCACCGACGGCAATACACAGCGTTCTGGGTCTTGATGTTACAAAATGAAACCGGCGCAATCTTGCGCCGGTTATTTCTTAGCCACCAAAGTCGTCCAGCATGATGTCTTCGCGATCAACACCCAGATCCAGCAGCATGTTGATGACCGACTGGTTCATGATTGGCGGACCGCACATGTAAAATTCGCAGTCTTCGGGCGCCGGGTGGTTCTTGAGGTATTCCTCGAACAGCACGTTGTGGATGAACCCCGTGTAGCCTTCCCAATCGTCGCCCGGTTGCGGGTCGGACAAAGCAACGTGCCACTCGAAGTTTTCGTTCTCGGCTGCCAGCTGGTCGAAATCTTCAACATAGAACATCTCGCGGCGTGACCGGGCACCGTACCAGAAAGTGATTTTGCGTTTGGTGTTCAGACGCTTGAGCTGGTCGAAGATGTGGCTGCGCATCGGGGCCATGCCCGCGCCGCCACCGACGAACACCATCTCTTTGTCGGTCTCGCGTGCGAAGAATTCCCCGAACGGACCAGAGATCGTGACTTTGTCACCCGGCTTCAGGTTGAAGATGTAGGACGACATCTGCCCGGGCGGAATGCCTTCGGACCCCGGCGGGGGCGAGGCGATCCGCACGTTGAGCATGATGATGCCTTTTTCGTTGGGGTAGTTGGCCATCGAATAGGCCCGCTCGATCGGTTCGGTAACCGTGGATTTGTACTGCCACAGATTGAACTTGTCCCAATCCTCACGGTATTCCTCGGCGACGTCGAAATCGCTGTAGTCGACCTTGTGCGCCGGGGCGGCGATCTGGATGTACCCGCCCGCGCGGAAATTCACATCCTCGCCTTCGGGAAGTTCCAGCACCAGTTCCTTGATGAAGGTCGCAACGTTGTCATTCGACCGGACGGTGCACTCCCATTTCTTGACGCCAAAGACCTCTTCGGGAACTTCGATCTTCATGTCCTGCTTGACGGCCACCTGGCACGACAGGCGGTCACCGCAGGTGGCCTCGCGCTTGGTGATGTGGCTTTCTTCGGTCGGCAGGATCGACCCGCCGCCCTCCAGCACACGCACCCGGCACTGCGCGCAGGTACCGCCGCCGCCGCAAGCCGACGGAACGAACAGCTTTTCGGCTGCCAGCGTCTGCAGCAGCTTGCCGCCGGCAGGAACCGAGATGGTTTTCTCACCGTTGATGGTGATGTTGACGTTGCCCGATGAAACCAGCCGAGACCGGGCCGCCATGATCAGCGCGACCAGGGCCAGAACGATCAGGGTGAAAAGGACAACGCCGAGCGAGAAAGTTTCCATGCCCCTGCCCCTTTACAGTTTGACGCCCGAGAAGGACATGAAGGCCATCGCCATCAGACCTGCGGTGATGAAGGTGATGCCGAGGCCCTGCAGCCCGTCCGGAATGTCGGAATATTTCAGTTTTTCGCGCACCCCAGCCATGGCGGTGATCGCCAGCGCCCAACCAAAGCCTGAGGACAGGCCATAGGTCGCGGCCTCGGCAAAGTTGTAGTCGCGTTCGACCATGAACAGCGAGCCGCCCAGGATGGCGCAGTTCACCGTGATCAGCGGCAGGAAGATCCCCAGCGCGTTGTAGAGCGGCGGGAAATACTTGTCCAAAACCATCTCGAGGATCTGCACCATCGCAGCGATCACGCCGATATATGAAATCAGGCCGAGAAAGGTCAGGTCCACATCCGGGAACCCGGCCCACGCCAGCGCACCCGGCTTGAGCAGGTAGTTCAGCAACAGGTTGTTGGCCGGAACGGTGATGGCCTGCACGACCATGACCGAGATCCCAAGCCCCAGCGCCGTCGAGATTTTTTTCGACACGGCGATGAAGGTACACATGCCCAGGAAAAAGCTGAGCGCGAGGTTTTCGACGAAGATGGCCTTCACGGCCAGTGAGATGAGACCTTCCATCAGTGCGCCTCTACCTGCTGGATCTTGTATTCACGTTCCTCGACCTGGTTCGGCTTCCACGTACGGAAGGCCCAGATGATCAGGCCGATGATGAAAAAGGCCGACGGCGGCAGCAGCAGCAAGCCGTTGGGGACGTACCAGCCACCGTTGTTCACGGTTTCCAGGATGGTCACCCCGAACAACGAGCCCGAGCCGAACAGCTCGCGGATGACGCCGACCAGCATAAGGATAAGGCCATAACCCATGCCGTTGCCCAAGCCGTCGATGAAGGACGCCACTGGCGGGTTCTTCATGGCAAAGGCTTCGGCCCGACCCATCACGATGCAGTTGGTGATGATGAGGCCCACGAAGACCGACAGCGTTTTCGAAATCTCAAACGCATAGGCCTTGAGGATCTGGTCGACGAGGATCACCAGCGACGCGATGATGACCATCTGCACGATGATCCGGATCGAGCCGGGGATCTGGTTGCGCAGGCATGAGATGAAAAAGGACGAAAACGCCGTCACGAACATCACCGCCAGCGACATCACGAAGGCCACCTGCAGCGAAGAAGTTACCGCCAGCGCCGAGCAGATGCCCAACACCTGCAGCGTGATCGGGTTGTTGTCGACAAGCGGGTCGACCAGCAGATCTTTCTTGGTCTGTGACATCAGATCTCTCCTGCTTGCAGCTTGGCCAGGAACGGAGCATAGCCCGCGTCCCCCATCCAGAATTTCACCAGGTTATCGACGCCGACCGTAGTCAGGGTCGCGCCGGCCAGCGCATCGATATAGAAGTCAGGCCCTGCGGCGGGCATGGTTTTGGCGACCGTGATCTGGAGATCACCCGTATCGTCGCGCAGCTTCTTGCCGCTCCAGAGGGCTTTCCAACGCGGGTTGTCCACCTCGGCCCCCAGGCCCGGCGTTTCCCCGTGCTGATAGAATTGCAGCCCGAAGATGTCGTTGCCATTCGCTTCGAGCGCGATGAAGCCATAGAGCGTGGACCACAGCCCATAACCGTGGACCGGCAGGATCACCTTGTCCAGCGCGCCGTTTTCGTCGCGCAGCAGGTAGATCACGCGGTATTTCGCCTTGCGGCCGATGCCGGCAGGGTCGTCGGCAAGCGGCTCGCTCAACTCGGGGTCACTGGCGGCGGCAATGTCGTCGAACGTGGCCGGGTCGAACTGGTCGTCGACGAACTCACCCGTCGCCAGTTCCAGCACATGCGGTTCGAAAGCGGCAAAAGCCTCGGCCACGTCGATGCCCGGCTCATAAACGCCCGCGACCTGCAGAACGTTGATCTGCTTGTCCTTGAGCTTGTTGGCCTCTTGCACCGGGCGCAGGCTGACCGCCGCTGCCGACACGATCATCGACGCCACGAGGCACACGGCGACCGCGATGAAGATCGTCTTGCCCACCGAGTCCGGCGAGGCCGCCAGGAACCGGGCGATGGCGCCTTTGGGTTCAGGGGATTGCGTATCAGACATGGCGACGCGCCCTCCGTTTGATGTTTGCCTGAACGACGAAATGGTCGATCAGCGGCGCAAAGACGTTGCCGAACAGGATGGCCAGCATCATGCCTTCTGGGAAGGCCGGGTTCACCACCCGGATCATCACGACCATGACCCCGATCAGCGCGCCATAGATATAGCGGCCCATGTTGGTGTGGCTGGCCGAGACCGGCTCGGTCACCATGAAGGCCAGACCGAACGCATAACCGCCCAGCACGACGTGCCAGTACCACGGCATCGCGAACATCGGGTTGGTGTCCGATCCGATCAGGTTCAGCAGCAGGGTAAAGCCGATGGTCCCTGCCAGACAGCCCACGATCAGGCGGTAGTTGGCAATCTTGGTCATCAGCAGGAAGGCCAGCCCGACCATGCAGGCCAGGGTCGATGTCTCACCAAAGCTGCCCTGGATCGAGCCGAAGAAGGCGTTCCACCATGTGATGCCCTCGGCCGCCAGCGCCTGGTAGCCGTCGGCGGCCGAAACGGCCAGCGCGGTCGCGCCGGAAAAACCGTCGACCGGGGTCCAGACCGCGTCACCCGACATGGATGCGGGATAGGCGAAATACAGGAAGGCGCGCCCCACCAGCGCGGGGTTGAGGAAATTCTTGCCGGTGCCCCCGAACACTTCCTTGCCGATGACCACACCAAAGATGATCCCCAGCGCCACCTGCCACAACGGCGCGGTGGCCGGCATGATCAGCGTGTACAGCATCGAGGTGACGAGAAAGCCCTCGTTCACTTCATGCCCGCGCACGGTGGCAAAGATCACCTCGAAGGTGCCGCCCGCGACCAGTGTCACGATATAGATCGGCAGGAAATACATCAGCCCGTGCATCACGTTGGCAAAGATGCTGGAGGGATCCAGAGAAATGCCCAGGGCCTGCAGGATGGCGATGCGCCACCCGGTTGCCGACTCCGGGCCCAGCGTCGCGATGGCCGAGTTGGCCTGGAAGCCGGTATTGTACATGCCCCACAGGATGCAGGGGATGGTGGCGATCACGACATAGGTCATGATCCGCTTCATATCCACGTAGGACCGCGCGTGCGGCGCAACGGATGTTACGGTTTTCGGAGTGTAGATGAAGCTTTCCACCATCTCATAGATGGGGAAGAACTTCTCGTACTTGCCGCCCTTGGTGAAGTTCGGCTCGATCCGGTCAAAGAAGCTGCGCAAACCCATGTGGATCAGCCCTCCTTTTCAATCTTGGTCAGGCAGTCGCGCAGCGCCAGCCCGTATTCATACTTGGCCGGACAGGCAAAGCCCACAAGGCCCAAATCCTCTTCGTCCAGCTCCAGCGCGCCCAGGGCCTGCGCCGTGTCGGTATCCATCACCAAAAGCGCCCGCAACAGTTGCGTCGGCAGGTAGTCCTGCGGCATGAGCTCTTCGAAGGTGCCGGTGGGCACCATGGCGCGGCGACCGCCGTTCAGGTTCGATGTGAAGGCGAACAGCTTTTTGGCAAATGCCGAACCCAGAACCGGCTGCACCGCGTATTTCGACGGCATCGGACGGATCCAGCCCATCGGGATCTGGTCGTGATCCTCGCGGATGATGCAGATCTGACGCGCGAAGCGTCCCAGATAGGCGAACGGCCCAGTGGCGTGACGGCCCGACAGGACCGAACCCGAAATGACCCGTGCTTCGCCGTCGACAGTGATCTCGTCGCGGGTCAGATCCTCGGTCGAGGCCCCCATGACGGTGCGGATCAGACGCGGTTGACGCGCGCCGGGACCGGTCAGAGCGACCACCACGTTCGGGTCCAGATGGCCCGACTGCAGCAGCCGCCCGATGGCAATCACGTCCTGATAGCCGATGGTCCAGACGGTTTTCTCGGCGGTCACGGGTTCGAGGAAATGGATATGTGTCCCGGCCAATCCCGCAGGATGGGGGCCGCTGAAGGCCGCGGCCTCGACGCCCGGCAGATCAGTGCCGGGGATCGTGTCGCCATCCTTCTGGCACAGATAGGTCTTGCCCTCGGTCAGCTTGGCAACGGCGGCCAGACCGGCGGCAAAGGCCTCGGCCGCGTCATTGATGATCAGCGCGGCATCGGCGGCCAGCGGCTCGCTGTCCATGGCGGTGACGAAAATCGCGGCGGGCTGGGTGCCCGGCTGCGGCATCTTGGAATAGGGCCGCGTGCGGAACGCGGTCCACAGGCCGGCGGCGCACAGCTTGGCGGTGAGGCCCTGCGCGGTCTCGGCATCGCCCACGCTTGAGAAATCGACACCGGGGTCGTTGGGCTCCGACACTTCGATGACGACGCTCTGCAACACGCGCCTCGCGCCGCGGTTGATGGCCACGACCTTGCCGGTCAGCGGCGCCACCATCATCGCCTCGGGTGCGTCCTTGTGGCAGAACAGCGGCGTGCCGCGCTGGACGAGGTCGCCTTCCTGCACCAGCATCCGTGGTTTGAGACCGATATAGTCTCCGCCCAGTACGCCAACCGAAGAATATGCTGGCCCGGGCTGAATGACCTGTTCAGGCGATCCCTCAATCGGAAGGTCCAGTCCCTTTTTCAGTTTGAAAGTTTGCATGTCGCTACGTTCTTCCAAGCCTTTTTCTTGCGCCCGTCATACAGGGCCCTTTGCTTTGGGCGCTGAATGGCGCGGAGTTTCGTCAAGCCCGTCGCTAAAACGACGAGGACCGGCCGAAACCCGCGGACGTCTCTCTGATTACGGCCCCTTTACGCGGCGAAGCGGCCAAACGCAAACCTGTTACCGCCCAAATCGCGCGCCGTGTATATATTTTTACCCGAAACCACGGGCAGAATACCAAAAACTTGGTAGGAAATTTCGTGTCGCACGGACGGCCCTGCTGTTATAAGCAGCCGGAATGGACAACACCGATCTTGAGATTTTTCTGGTCGCGACACCCGGTCTGGAGACTCCCCTCCTTGCCGAAGCGCAGGAGGCCGGATTCGCAGAGGCCCGGCTCGCACCCGGAGGTGTCACGGTTCGTGGCAACCTGCGCGAGGTCTGGCGGGCCAATCTCCAGTTGCGCGGGGCCAACAAGGTGTTGGTTCGGGTGGGCTCGTTCCCGGCTGTGCACCTGGCTCAGCTGGACAAGCGGGCGCGAAAGTTTCCGTGGGGAGTTTTTCTGAAACCCGACGTTCCGGTCCGGGTTGAGGCCACCAGTCGAAAGTCCCGCATCTATCATGCCGGCGCCGCACGGCAACGGATTGAAGGCGCGATCTCTGACACGTTGGGGGCTCCGATCTCGTCCGAGGCGACGGTCCGCGTTCTACTGCGAATCGAGAAAGACATCTGCACACTTTCCCTCGACAGTTCCGGAGAGGCGCTGCACAAGCGTGGGCACAAAGAAGCGGTCGCCAAGGCCCCCATGCGCGAAACGATGGCGGCGATGTTTCTGCGCAATTGCGGCTTTGACGGATCTGAACCGGTGCTGGACCCGATGTGCGGCTCGGGCACTTTCGTGATCGAAGCCGCGCAGATCGCGATGGGCCTGCCGCCCGGCCGCGACAGAGCCTTTGCCTTTCAGGACTTTGCTGGATTCGACCCCAAGGCATGGGCAGAACTCCGCGCCGACTGGGTCGCGACGCAGACAGATACCGTGTTCTTTGGCTCGGACCGGAATGACGGGGCGATCGCGGCCGCGCAGGCAAATGCCAGCCGCGCCGGGGTGGACGGCGCGACGCAATTCCAAAAACGCGCAGTCGCTGACCTGAAACCGCCCATGGGCGGGCCGGGCCTGGTAATCGTCAACCCACCGTATGGGGCACGCATCGGCGATGAAAAACGCCTGCGGTCGCTGTATGGCAGCTTTGGCAAGGTGATGTTGTCCAGGTTTTCCGGCTGGCGTGTCGGCGTCGTTACCAGCAACCAGTCTCTGGCGCGCGCCACCCGCCTGCCGTTGCTGCCTCCGGGTCCGATCGTCGATCATGGCGGCACGA
This sequence comes from Ruegeria sp. CRTD044, assembly GCF_059613485.1. Lineage (NCBI taxonomy): Bacteria > Pseudomonadati > Pseudomonadota > Alphaproteobacteria > Rhodobacterales > Roseobacteraceae > Ruegeria > Ruegeria sp. CRTD044. The sequence goes on from NZ_JBXWSP010000011.1 coordinate 393,771, forward strand.
AGATACGCCTCTATCAAACCGAGGCCCTGCCCTGACCGGACAATTCCTGCGGGTCCAAGCGGCATAGCCAGTTCGGACAAAAAGCACACAGAATCCCTCTTGCGCATCAAATCCACTGGGTATAGATCACGCGCCACGGTCGGAGTGTAGCTCAGCCTGGTAGAGCACTGTCTTCGGGAGGCAGGGGTCGGAGGTTCGAATCCTCTCACTCCGACCAATAAATCAAGGCGCCCTTTGGCGCCTTTTGGTGGCAGGACAGAGCCCCAAGGTTCGTTGAACCTCATTGCTATTCGAACTCCAGAACTCTGGCAGTCTTCCGCAGATGCTCGGGACTGAACCGAGCATAGGTCGGCGCCGTGATTCTGGTATCGGTGTGGCCGAGATACTGAGCTATCTCATCCATCGAAATTCCTGCTTCAGCCATATGGACTGCCGCAGTATGCCGAAGAACATGCGGCAAAACGTTCCGCAGCCCAGCGGCGTCCGCAGCCGCCTTGAACCCTTTCTTGATAGACTTCACAGGACCGCCCGCCCATTCAATCACATACTCCGAAAGTGCCGCTTCGTGTGCGTCTATCAATGCTGAGTCGAGACCGTCGGTCATGGGCACTATGGCGCGGCCCTTTCTGCGCCCCTCACCGGTGCGAAGAATTATCTGGCGGCGCGAAAAATCTACCCTGTCCCAGGTGAGTGCCAAGACGGCAGTCACTCGTGCCGCTGTCGACAGCATCAGCCGGATCGCCAGTTTGATGTGGGGTGCGCAATCAACTGAAAGCAGCTTCTTGATCTCGTCTCGCGTTAAGTGTCTCTCTTTCGGCGCAGGTTTGCTAGGGCGTTCTATGTAGGACGCTCGCTCAATCAGCCCTGTCTTCTCCGCCCAATTCAAACATGTTCTCAGTTTCCCCAGTTGGGTCCAGATCGTTCCATCCTGAATTCCCGCTCTCTTCCGGTCCGCAATATAGGCACGGCAGTCATTCGCACTGATCTGATCAGGGCGAAGAGATCCGAACCATGGCAGAACCGAACGCCCTGTGTATTTCATGTCTTCATGGACCGGGCGGCCTACGACGGTTTCGCTATATGCATGCCAGATCATTTCCACGGTCAACTGGCTTTTCTGGGCTGTTGCGGAGAGGAGGATATCCCGCGCTTCTGCTTCAGCTGCCTCACGGGTTTCCGCATCACGACGATACCGGCGTCTTTTTCCACCTTTCTCATACCAGACAACGACGAAGCGACCTTTGAGGCGGCCGATTGTGTATTCCTGCACTGCTCAAATTCCTCTACTGCCTGTGAAGGGATGCGAAAAAGCCGACCAATTCTAAACGAACTCAGTCGGCCTGACTTGCAGAGCTGCCGCACAGTTTCAGCGCTGCAATCCCAACGCTTTGCAAGGGATTCCGGGGTATACGGTCGTGTCACCTTTTGCTCTCCTCGATCAAGTTGAGTTGTCTATAGCGACGAGGAGCTGCGATGCGCGAAGTTTTGGGAGAAAAAGTTTAAGATATTGAAAATAAACGAAAGAAATTCTGACCTGCCCCGCTGGCCCCTCGTTCATGACGAAAGTGTGCGGGTTTGATTTTGGTAGTCGTCGGTTTCGGGTTTGGCAAGCGCGCCGGGCGCGGAGCCCTCAAATTGCTCATGCGTCCGGCGCGCCTCGGCCGGCGTTTTGTTCCCGAGCGATGGGTGCGGCCCGACGGTGTTTTAAAACGGCTCTTCCGCATTCGTCTGCTCCTACATAGGTTGGGCAGACTCTACTTCATGGTGAGTGATTTTGCGGGGAGCAGGTCAAAGGCAATGTTCGCTACGACCAGATGCCGGGCAGGACCAGCATGCTTCGTGCCGCACTACTGGTCGCGGACATGGTCCTGACCGGAAACGAATTCTACGGATACTCGCTCTAATGACTTGAGCATGCGGTCGACATTCTGAGCTGTCCACATGCCGACGGAAAAACCATCAGACGGACTCGACTGTCGATGATCGCCAAATATTTGAACCCAAATTGTCCTTTCGGTTTACTCTTTGGCCGATCAAAACAGAGCCAATAACTAGGGTTGATCCTATCAACTGTGTGAGGCTCAACCCCTGTCCAAGAAATACCCAACCGAGCACGACAGCTGTCAAGGGGCTCATCATCCCAAGCATCGAAACCGCACTGGGCTCCAGGCGCGCTATGCCACGGAACCAAAGAGCATAGGTAGCTGCAGCACCAATCAATCCAAGCCACAAAAGACCGGCAACATTTGTCGCGCTGAGCGCAGGTAGAGGCGGTTCAAAGATCAAAGCCACGGGTACCAGGATCAAACCACCAGCCGTCAACTGCCAAGCGGTGAAGCTCAGTGCTGAGACTGGTGGTAGCCATTTCCGGCTGAGAACAGTTCCCGCCGCCATCGACGCGGCCCCGCCAAGACCGGCGGCAACACCGACAGGGTCCAACGCGGCCTCCGGTGTGACAAGCAACAGGGCCACTCCCACGACACCAGTCGCTGCTGCCACAACTGCCCCGATCCGGATGGGGGTGCCGAGCCAGCCATGCGCCATGAAGATAACCATCATTGCCTGAAGAGCACCCAAGGTCGCCGCAACGCCGCCTGGAAGGCGATAGGCTGCAATGAACAGCAGCACCCAAAACACTGCAAAATTGAAGGCGCCCAGCAGAAAGACCCTACCCAGCCAGGCGCGATGAGGCAGACAGCGTGTCAGCGCCAGAAGAAGCAGCCCGGCCGGTAGCGCGCGCAAAGCTGCCAAGGTGATCGGGTAGCCGTCCGGCAAAGCCTCGGTCGTAACCAGGTAGGTGCTGCCCCAGACGGCGGGCGCCAGAGCGGTCAGAAAGATGTCGGTTGTGCGGGACATGGCAGAGCTCCAGATTCTTAATCACCACAGAGTGTGGATCTTCAAGCGGGGACGTTGCGGACACGGGGGAAGCCCCATGTCGCGACGTAGTTCAGGTGGCAGATCGCAACGCACATGGCGTGGCGGTTGGATGGGTTTGAAAACCCGTCGAATGATGCGTTTCATGGCGTTCTCCTTTCAGGCGACCAGGCGCATGGCAGTTCGCAACTGCGCGGCAAGGTCATCGGTTGGCCCATTGACCAGACGAGTGCCGGTTTCTCGTATGATGAGGGTCGGAACAGAGTGAACTTGCAGAGCGCGCGCGCGGTGTCGGTCTTGCTCCACCGCCCGGGCCGATGCTGGGTCCCGGAACACTTCGGCGAACAAGCGCGGGTCGTGACCCAGTTCGTCTGCGACGCTAAACACAACCTCGGTGTCCGCGACGTTGCGCGCCTCGCTGAGATGGGCCAATTGGAGGCGGTCGAACATATCCCAATGGGCAGGTTGTCCGCCCAAGCGTTCCGCTGCCTTGCAACCGATGGCTGCGGTCATTCCGTGCGGATAGTCGAATTTAGCCGTGCGCATCGCATCGATATCAACCAATTCGGGCCGGTCGCTGACCTGTCGGCAAACCGACCAATGGCCAAGGATGGTATCACGGGCCTGATCCGCTGTGCCCCACCGCTCTGCCATTTCTGCGCGACTTGCCTGCAGGATAAAAGTTCTATGCACGACCTTCAGATCGAACTCGGTGGCAAGTTCGCGCAGCCGCGAGGAAATGTTGAAACACCAGCAGCACACGACATCGTGGTAGAACTCTACAGTGAGGGGCGCCATCACGCGGCCTCCTCATGAAGGTTCGCCCCGGCCAGCCGCACTGCGATTCGCGCAACATGTTTGCCCTGAAACCGCGCACCGGCGAGATCCTTCTCTGTCGGACTGCGCGATCCATCCGCGCCAGCGATGGTGCCAGCGCCGTAGGGCGCGCCGCCGACGATTTCGTCAGCCGTGGTTTGGCCAACATAGGTATAAGGCATGCCAACGATCAGCATTCCAAAGTGCTGGAGCGGGACTTGCGTAGTAAGCAGCGTCGCTTCGTGCCCGCCATGCTGCGAGCCGGTGGAGGCAAAAACCGCCGCGACCTTGCCAACCAGTGCATTGCGCGCCCAAAGGCTGCCGGCTTGATCGAGAAAGGATTTCATCTGACCGGCCATCATGCCGAACAGGGTTGGTGTGCCAAAGATGATGGCGTCGTAGCGCTCAAGGTCGGCAGGGCTTGCCACAGGGGTTCTGTCGTCTGTGAACCCTGCTTTTTGGCGAATTTCTTCAGGAACGGTTTCCGGAACGCGACGCAGATCGACATGTGTGCCGGCGACGCTGCGTGCGCCTTCCGCCTCAGCCTCTGCAAGGGCGCGGACGTGACCGTAGCTGGAATAGTAAAGAACGAGAATGCGTGTCATTTTGAACCTCTCAGGCGTGACGTTTGCTTGCCAGAGAGAATGGGAAATACCCGACCACGCAGTAAGCGGTCTGGTTTGACTTCATTCTTTACGCAGGTTGAATAATCTCAGTCGCGCAAGGCCGATCGCAGATGATCGACAAAGGCCGATACCTTTGCGTCCGCACCCAGTCTTGATGTTGTTACGGCAAAGATTTCAGGCGCCGGGAGCTCGTAGTCAGGAAGAACGCGGACCAGATCTCCGCGCGCTTCGGCGCGGCGCGAGACGAAATCGGGCAAGGTCCCGATACCTTGACCGGAAATCAGCAAGTCTCGCAGAACAAGACTGTTCCCCACGCGGATCATTGGGTCGAGCTCAACTGTGGTTGTCCCATCCGGACCAGTAAGCGTCCATGTGGTGAGGTGATCGGCAAGAAGAAATCCGATCACTTTGTGCCGGGCTACGTCCTCGGGTTTTTCCGGCATTCCGGCCGACGCAACATAAGCTGGTGAGGCATACACTCTTTGCCGCACCGCTCCGATCTTTCGGGCAACCAACGCCGAGTCTGGCATCGCTGCACGAATGCGGATCGACACGTCAAAACCGCCTTCAACCATGTCGACGACGCGATCATCCATCGACAGCGTGACCCGCAAATCAGGGTAGCTCGCCATGAACCCCGGCAGCATCGGTGCAATCACCTCTTGGCCAAAAGAGCTGGACGCATTGACTCGCAGGTGTCCCCGGACCGCTCCGGCCCCCTCCCGGATGCGGTTCTCAACGTCGCCTACCGCAGCGAGAATGTTTTGCGCCTCCTCGTAATATAGTCGGCCCGCATCGGTGAGTGACATGGACCGAGTGGTCCGGGTCAGAAGAAGCGTGCCCAAGCTTTCTTCCAAGAGCCTGACCTCTCGGCTCAGCAACGCTGGCGACACGCCTAAGTCCTCGGATGCGCGCGCAAAGCTGCCGCGTTCCACGATGCGCCGAAAGGCGTGCATGACCGCCAGCTTGTCCATATCGGGCACCCTTTCTGTCGAATTGACGGCCCTAGCAGACGTATTTGCGCGCAAATAACGCGCATCCATTTCCTACGGCGGCGGCCTAAAACTTGTGCTTCCAAAATCTCCGCAGGCAACGCTCTGGACAACGCTTGATACGTAGGAGATCGCTGTCTCAAGTATGAAAACACCCGCACTGCAGTCAAGGCTGCGACAAGCGCCAAATCGGTTGATTTGAATGATCGGGCTCAACAACCAGTAGTATTGAATCATTTGCAAACTAATTGCAGGGTGCCACAGGAGGCAACGGCATGAGTGATGACAATTCGGATCTTGGCGGTTCAGCACCCTGCTTCCAACATCTGATCGTCGCCGGAGTTAGTATCGACCGCGAAGCCGCGCGCGATGTTGCGCGTTTCCGGCAGGCCGAGCGGGCTCGACTGTTGGCACAGAGAAAGATGCCACTTCAAGAACGGGAACATGCCACCAAAACATTGGTCGCGGGGTTGGAGAGCGTCATCACTCCGGAGCCAGGACTGAAGATCGCGATTTATTGGCCCATTCGCGGCGAACCTGATTTGCGGCAATGGATGGCGTCGATTTATAAAGCCGGAGCCACGGTTCTTCTGCCTGTTGTGGGAGGAAAGGACCAGCCGCTTGAATTCCACAAGTGGTCCCCTGGCTGCGAAATGATGCGCGGCGTGTGGAACATTCCGGTTCCCAAAAACAGCTGCGCAGACGTGCCGGACATCGTCATTGCACCATTGGTCGGTGTTGACGAAAGCCTCTACCGGCTGGGCAATGGCGGTGGATATTACGACAGAACGCTAGCGTCCTTGGATCCACGTCCACATGTAATTGGCGTGGGTTTCGCAAATTGCGTGATCGAAACCATCTTCCCGATGCCTTGGGATGTGCCGATGGATGAAATCGTGCTGTCCGATGGGAAAAGCTTACCTTGACTCAAATTGGTGTGTTTGCGCCAAGTGTCTCTAACAGATGCTTACGCACCAGGCTCACTTTCCCGCTCGGACAGCTTGACGTTGCCACCCCGGTCAACAGCGTCGCAGTGCAGCCATGGCACCCCATCACAACGCGCTGACTACACTGACGGACACACCGCTCTAATACACTCGAAAGATTTTTCCGGAGGCCCGCCAACTAGAGTGCTGGCCCCGGGACCGACCGAGATTGGATTTGCAGTCGAACAGACCGCAGCCAGCGAACAAAGCGTGCCTGGTCTCTTACTGAATGGGAGCTTTGGCTCTCTGAACTGCGCCAAGCCAAAATGCATCCCCTTTCGCACATCGAAAGAATTCTAAGACTTCATTCTTTCGTAAGCGCTACGGATCCCGCGAACAGGATCATGAGCCATTCCTGGTCCCGGCGGTCAGTGATCTGTGAACAGACCAGTCAGCTATTCAAAGGCCAACTGTTTCCTGGGTGATTGCCACAGGTGAAGCCATCGCCTACGATTCACGGCTAGACGGAGGAAACGGAATGGCACAGACAGACGAAAGCAAAAAACAAGACCTCCACAAGCGTCCGGGACGGGATGAAAACACAGGGCGCACGCGAACCGGTTTGTCATCAAGCCAGGAGGGGTCCGGCGAAAATGTGACTCGTCGAGAGCGCTTGCATGCCATTGCAAACGACGCGGAAAAGCGGCTCAAGGGATCGATGAAATTGCTGTCTTGATGGCTTTCTCGTTGCATCAGGACCTCGGCATATTTCATCATCACTATGCAATGATCGAAGGCGATAAGTCCGGATCTTAGCAACAGGCCGCGACTCCCGAAAAACGATGCGTTGGCGAACGCCACAACCCGTGATCCAACTCACACAATCACCGGCCCCAAAAGGATCGCAACGCTCGCGAGGCCCAAGGCCGTTCTCACCAAAATATTTGCCCGCCCAATCAGCGCGAAAGACAACGCTGACAGCCCAAGGGCCAAGGCAACAAATGCCGTAATAGCAGCAACTGGCTCAGACGGAAGTTGGATCAGATCCGGCCAAGTGATCATCCCGACCGGGATCAAATAGAGGCCGACACCTAAAGCCATCGCTGTCAGCGCCACCTTGATCCAGTTTTCTCCCGCCATCCCAGCAGCGATGAAAACAGCCCCACAAACGGGTGGCGTAATCGTGGATAACAGCGCGAACCAGAAAACGAACAAATGTGCTTGGAGTGGCTCAAGGCCAAGCTGCATCAAGGCCGGGCCGGCCACCGATACGCAGATCACGTAAGCCGCCGTTGTCGGCACTTCCATGCCCAGGATCAGGCAGGCAATGGCAGTCAACAACAAGGATGCCCACAACACGCCCCCAGACCCTTCGAGGATCACGGAAGTGATCTTTACGCCCAGCCCGGTCGCCCCCAAGACGCCGATAATGATCGAGGCGCAGAAGATGATAGCCGCGATCATGGACACTTGCCGGGATGCGGTGACCAGCGCTTGGATTATGCGGGCTGCGGTCCTGTTCACGTCGAACGTCAGCTTGCCATCGATCAGCAACAGGAATGCTCCTGCGAAAATGGCAAGGCATGCCGCATATTGGGGCGTGTAGCCGGCTGCGAACATTCCGACCATCAACACGCTGAAGGGCACGAGGAAGAACAGGGACGTTACGACCACATCGCGCGTTTTCGGGCGTTGTGATGGGTCCAAGCCCTTGAGCTCAAACCGGGTGGCGTAGGCGTTGATACCCACCCAGACCGCCAAGAAATAGAGAATGGCAGGCAGAAGCGCGGCTCCCATGATCTGGGTATAGGGGACGCCCGTGAGCTCGACCATGACAAAGGCGCCTGCTCCCATCAGCGGCGGCATGATCTGTCCGCCCGAACTTGCAACGGCTTCGACACCCGCCGCCAGCCGCTTAGGGTATCCCAACCGCATCATGGCGGGGAGCGTAATGGCTCCGGTCGAAGCAACATTTGCGCTGGCCGAACCGGATATGGAGCCAAACAGCGCAGACGACAAAACGGAAACCTTGGCCGCTCCGCCTTTGAGCCGGCCAGCGGCAGCAGCCGCTACATTCATGAAGCCCTGTCCCGCCTCGCCGGCGTTCAAGACGGCGCCAAATATCACGAAAATCGAGACCACGCCGACGGAGACGGCCGTAAGGCTGCCCCAGATGCCACCTTCGGCAATGGTCATCGAACCAAGGAAGGAACGCAGAGGCATTCCCGAATGACCAAACTCCCCGGGAATGTGCTGACCGAAAAATGCATAGAGAAGCGCGAGGGCTGCCACTGTGGGAAGCGGCCAGCCGATGGCGCGCCTTGCGGCTTCAATTACCACGGCCAAAAGCGCAAATCCTACTGCGACCTGAAAACGGCTTTCCAGAAAACCATATTGGTCCCCCAGCATTTCGTGGTTCCAGGCCACCCAAAGCGCCGAGGCGACACCGATTGCGGAAAGCACCGCACCTGAGACAAAACGAGCGCGATCGACCACGCCGAACAAGAACACCCAAGGCAGAATGAGCGCTAGGTGCAACGGTCGACTGACCAGGTTGGGAACAAGGCCTAGAAAGACCAACCCGATGTGGAAAGCGACCAGAGCCAATGCCAAGGCAATCCACAAGGCTCGCAGGCTCCACTTTTGCGGAAGATCAACCGATCCGGTCACGTTGTTTCCTTCCCGACAGAAAAACCGGGCCAATTTCGGCCCGGCCTCAGCTTAAACTATTCGAAGGGTGAGCTACATTTGGTCGTCAGTCAGCGCAATGCCCGCTTCCTTGTAGTAACGTATTGCTCCGGGATGGATCTTGCCCGTGATGTTATCCATCAGGTCGGTATCAACACCGGCCCACCAGGCCGCAGTATCAGCCATCGCATTCTTGCTTTCCCAGAAGGTCTTGGTCAGCTGATAGGCGGTGTCATCGTCCATCTTGGTGGTGGTATATGCAACGACTGGCAAAGAAGTCGTCACGATATCCTCATCCTGACCAGCATAGGTGCCGACCGGTATTACCAGACGGGCGCGCTTGGTCTGCGCGACTTGGTCGTCACTCAGGGACAGCACTTTCACACCGGCCGAAGCGGCGGCTTCCACCACATTCGGGGCGGGCCAGGAGCCGGCGGTAACAAAGCCGTCGATCTGGCCGTTTTTCAGGGCGGCGACAGCGTTGGAGAGCTCTGCATCGGCAATGTTGACTTTGCCTTCAAGTCCAAACAAGTTCAGGTATTTCTCGCCTTCGCGCGCGCCAAAACTGCCTTTTCCCAAGAGGATGGTTTTGCCTTCCATGTCTTCAAAGCTATCGATCCCGCTGTCCGCGGAAACAACAAAATGCATGGTCAAGGAAGGGATCGGGAACAGGGCGCGGATCTCGTCAAAGGACGGATCGCTTTTGCCCTCGAACATCGCTTTTCCGCCCTGAGCCAGCCCAACCAAGGCCGGCGGTGTAGTGAACACATAGTCGCCACCGCGCGCGCGAACTTCCATTACGTTCTGAACCGAACCCTGACCTTCTTCGACGGTCACAATGATGTTCCCGTCCGATCCGGCCTTCATGGCTTCGGCGATCTGGACGCCCATTTGGTAGTATGAAGTCCCCGCCTTGGCGGACTTGTAGGTCACGCGCGTTTCGGCCCAAACCGGAGATGACACGACCACCGTGGCGGCTACGGCGGCAACCATGCGCTTGAAATTGTCGAACATTTGAGAGTCTCCCTTTGATAGCAGCGATAAAGCACTCAGACTGATCCGGGGTCAATGGCCCGGGATCTCGGTGGCGCGGGGCGTCTCTGGTTCACCAATCAGGAAGTTGTGGAACCAAGGTCCGACAGACTGGTGTTGTCTTTGCTATTTGACTACATGAAAAAGGCAGGTGGCAAACCGCATTTAGGTGAAACGCCTAGCCTTCGCAGATCTGTCTCAGGAGCGTGTGATGTCCAGGTTGGAAAAGAAAACCGCTCTTGTGACCGGAGGAGCCCGAGGAATAGGACTGGCCATCGCCAGAGCGTTTCGCGAAGAAGGCGCTGACGTCATTCTGACAGATGTCGACGCCAAAAACGGCCAAAGTTCCGCAGATGAAATCGACGCAATATTCCGCGAGCTTAACGTCTCGTCGGAGGCGGATTGGCAAAGGGTTGAGGCTGAATTTCCGGTGTTGGACGTGTTGGTGAACAACGCTGGTGTAACGGGCTTTGAATCTTCCGCGACCGGCACCCCTCCTGCACACGATCCTGAGCACGCCAGCCTGGCTGACTGGCGAGCCGTCCATGCCGTGAACAACGACGGGACTTTCTTGGGCTGCCGTTATGGGATCAAGGCAATGCGAAGGAATGGTGTCGGATCGATCATCAATATCTCCTCCCGATCTGGCCTTGTTGGAATCCCGATGGCGGCGGCCTATGCGGCTTCCAAGGCTGCAGTTCGCAATCATACAAAGTCCGTTGCCTTGTATTGCGCAAGCCAAGGCCTTGCGATCCGATGCAATTCCATCCATCCCGCGGCTATCATGACACCGATGTGGGAGCCGATGCTGGGTGAAGGACCAGACAGAGCTGAGCGTGAAGCTGCGATGGTCGCGGACACTCCATTGCGACGGTTTGGAACTACCGAAGAAGTCGCGGCTCTGGCTGTGCTTCTCGCTTCCGACGAAGCTACTTACATCACCGGTGCCGAATTATCGATTGACGGAGGCATACTGGCAGGTTCCGCAGCGACCCCGGGACGCTAGCTCAATACCAACCAGGATGATTGGCGACCTAACCAAGCGCGAACGTATCGGCCAAATCGCAGTCAGACAACTAGGCTCGGGACCCAAAAAATAACCACATTCTCAGCGGCGGCTTCTACCTACAACCGAACGTAGGAAGAATTGCGTCAACGGCGAAGCTGCGGACAAAGCCCTCGTTCGTTGATCGCAATCTAGGGTCTGCACTCGGCCCTAACCGGACCTTCACCGTCAGGCTTTGCGAACGCCGAAATGCGGGACAAACCCGCCGCTCACCAGACTCAACTAGACGTCGGCCAACTGAGCTTTGCCAGCCTTCTCGTATTGTGACGGCTTCGCAAGTGCAACATAACTCCGCGTGTAGCGAACGACGCAGTGCGGCCGTTAGTCAAAACTCAAAGCGGACGACCGCTAAGGGCACCTTGTTCGGCAAAATGTGCTGGTCACAGGTGGGTTTCATAAACCGTTTTTTGCAAGCTGCAGTTATTACTGGCGATTGAATCAATTAGCGCTCATGCAGTTGCTCACGCAGCGCAGCAACTGCCGACGGAAGATCGTCCTCGAAACCGGGAATGAACGCCTGCTGGATCGCAGCATTCAACGCGTCGTCGGCAGCTGCCTCGGCTGCGGTGGCCGATCCGGAAAGGGTCTCGAACTCCTCGAAGGCCTCAAGGACCAGAAGCGGCTCTCGCAGGATGCCCTGAACCGTCATGCTGATCGACATGTGTTCGACTTGGTTGTTGTTCTCCGGCGGGCCAACGAATTCAGGTGCAAAGCCGGAAACGCCCCAGATCGATGAGTTGTCCAGTTCGATCCCGGTTTCATATTGCCAGATCGTTCCAACATGGAACCGCGTGGTGAATCCGTGGTTGAACAGCTTGATATGTGTGAGTGGGTTGCGGCGCGAGGACCCCACAATCAATTGCTGCCAGAGGTAGAGCGCCGCCTGCTCCCTTCCGCGAATGTATTCCGAAGTCTCCAGCATGTGCTCCGGCGGAACTATCTCAATCAGTTTGATTGCTGCCTGGAACAGGTCAAGCGCCGTGTCGAGCGCCGTGTCATCAGTGCCGCCCCCTGACATCTCGGCCAGCTTGAAGGCGTGAAACCGGGTGTAGGCGCCGCCGAGCGCTTCAAGGTATGGTTCGCCCTCTACTGACGCAAGCGCGTCGACAACGCGATAAGCATCCCAACCATCTGCGCGCAACTGGTCGGTATCCACGTCCCAGAAGGTCGATGGAATCTGGCGGCCGAAATCACCGGTTCGAAGAGCGAGCACCCTGAGCCCCGCGGCATATTCCATCAGTTGCTGGGATGAGACCACACCGTCATCGAGGCGGGCGAGATGACCGGAGATAGAAATGTCGCCCAGAAGTGGCTTTTCGCTCAGGCCCGCATCTCGCAACGCCTGTTCCACTTGAACTCGGGTCGCCTCGGCAACAGACGCCAATCCTGTTTCGGCTTTGGAAATCGCGCTACCTTCCAGCCGTTGCTCCGGAAGCCCGAAGAACAGAAACCGAACCTGTGGAACGGCCAAAACGACGACCGCAAGCGCCAGACAGCACAAGGTCCCAGTCCATACCAACCATTTCATAACTCATCCGGCCCCTGTACACCGCGATTATTTCGTAAGCGCATCGAAGTCGGATGTATCCACATCGGCGACAGCTTCCTGTGCGATCGCATCGTAATCGGTCGCTTTGTTGGTTTCCTCAGCGACCTCCGCTGCAAGCGCAGCCGAGGCCCCGATGGTCGCGGCCGTCCGCACCTCGTCTTCGCTGGCGTCGCAGGCGGCTAGCACACTCAGGCAGATGACGATTGCCGGTGCCAGAGCTCGTCTATTTTGCGATGTCACTTGGTGTAATCCTCGAACCCTTCGACATTGCCGCCGATGACCGTGCAGTTGCCTGCGGCTTGAATTGTCGGCTGGTCCCAGTTGACATTCCAGTTCACGACGATGGTGTCGCCGTTTTCCGAAGCGGGAAACACCGAAATCGCAGCATTGGGCAGATCCGCGAACTCGGGAACTTGCCACAGGTAGTCGTGACAGGTCTTGAGGGCGTTGGTTATCTGCCTGTCAAAGGCTTGGGCAGCATTGGCTGCAACCATCAATGTAAGGCAGGCGCCGATAGTTTTTAGCATTGAAAATGTCCTTTCAGATTTCAGTCGTGATCAGCCTAGTGGGCCATCAGACTTCGTCAAACAGAATAGGTTCTTTCTGGGCCTTCAATCCTTGCGCTGGACCGTCGAGCCAGCACCGCTACTGCTCCTCTTCGCCTTGTTTGGAAAGACCCTTACCCAGCATAGCGTTCACACGGTCGAGTTCCGCGCTCGCTATCTCCCCGATGGAGGTTCCTTTCAGTCCGCCAGCTGTGACCATGGCAACCTCCAAGGGGTACTCGGCATCGACCAGTGCGACAAGATCCTCGGCATTGCCATCCTCGGTGGTTAGGTCGGTCAGGATGTCGATATAGGCTATAATTGCACCGTTCTGCGCTGGCGAAACCAGTTCCTTTGACGGCAGATCGCTCAATAGTGTTTCGGTGACCAGCGAGACGTATTCCTGCAGCGACATGGCTGTGTCGCCCAGGAGACGACGTTGCATGTAAACCATCCTGACGCTCTTCCGGTTCAGAACTTCGTTCATGATCTGCGCCGCTGCGTTTTCGACCGAAATCAACCCTCCGATCGGCCGAAAACGTCCGAGCAAGTCCGGGTCAGCGAAGGCATTGAGGCCATGGATAGCTTCACCGGTAAGAAACTCCACGGCCCGCCTCTGCTCTTCAGGGTCTACATAGGCGAACGGTCGGTCGTCGCCGGAGGTCTGCGTAACACCGCCGATCAGCTTGCCGACGCTTCCAGCGATACCGACATAGCGATTGAGCGCGTCTCCGTAGGTCTCCTCCAGCATGGCTTGTGGATCGCGCGCGTCCTCTACTGCCAGGGGCAACGCCGCAAGGCTCGCGTGCAGCGCGGCGATCCCCGCGCGCGTCGCCAGGATCCTGTCTGCCCCAATGTTCTCAGTCTGAACACGGTGATCGAACTGAGCAAGATACTCCTCGCCACGTTCGCCTGCTCCCCAAATGAGTTCGGGGCGCTCCTCGGCTTCCGCCGCGATGGAATCAAGCTCCTCTGCGTCGACATCGGAAGAATACCCCCATCGGATGGCGTGCCTATCGTAGGCGCCAATGATAGGAATGAGTTGCGTGACGCCATCATCCGGCTCCGCCACGTAATTGAACCGCCCATAGGCCATAATGGATGACGTGCTGCCGTTCTCCGCAGTAAATAACGGGTCCCTGAGCTGCGCCGTCGACCAGGCCGTCGAGGCGCGGTGGTTGTGCCGCAACCCGAGCGTATGGCCCACCTCATGTGACACGACGTACCGCAGGATGCGCCCCCGCAATTCCTCCGGCAGCGGCAGTTTGGCCGCGGCGGGATCGGTCCGGTGCATCAGCAAATAGTAGTAGCGGCTGAAAAGGTTCACTACGTCCGGCCAAACCAGAATATGGGCGGAGAGAATTTCGCCAGAGCGGGGGTCGTGAATGTTAGGCCCCATCGCGTTCTGCACCGGCTGTGCAACCCAGCGGATCACACTGTGGCGAACATCTTCCGGGGACCAGTCCGGGACTTGATCCCGGCTTGGCGCGTCACGGGCTATGATTGCATTTGTGAACCCCGCAGCCTCGAAGGCGGTCTGCCAGTCCTCCACTGCCTGGCGAATGTAGGGACGCCAACGATCAGGGATTTCACGGGATAGATAGAAAACGATCGGTTTAACCGGGTCCGACGGGCGTGGTGCATCCGGGTCGGCGTGTTCCAGGCGGAAGCGAAGGGCAGCACGGTCGCGTGATTGCACATCGCCGAACGTGCTTTCAAAAACAAGATATTCGGTGAAGAAAAATCCAACCCGGTCGTCATAGGGGCGACGCTCCATCGGGGTTTCCGGCAATACGGCAATCGAGTGCGCCGTTTCCACCGAAATCGGCTGTGCCAGCCCGGCCTGATCGGTCGCCTCGAAGGTCAGTTGCGAGCGGACAAAGAGGTTGTCGGGATAAACTGATGCTTCAGCAACGTAGGATCGGCCGGGATCGTTCGGCCCGGGAGCGAGGCCGGTAGATGCCAATTGGGCGGCGACCGAGTAACCGACGATATCGCCCCCGAACACCTCCTGCAAATCCACAAGTACGGCGCCAGTGTCGCTTTCCGCGAGGATCGGGAAATCGACGATGATGGGACCAAGGTTGGCGCGTTCCACAGCGAGGTTCACGGGGCGAAGCTTGTCACGTCCGCCAGTGTAATAGGGATCGCCCGAAACCTTTTCGAACGAGGTCCCTGAAAGGGACCGCACCATGACCCGATCGGGCCGCCGTTCCAACTGGATCAGGCGGGCCCCCAAGGCGTTTCCGCCGAATGCCACTGCGTCGGTGGGATATCCGGAAACTTCGGCGTACCAGATCAGGCTGCGTTCGAACATGTCGCGCGGTATCGCAAGCAACAGATCGCTGTCTTTTTGGTAGAGGTCGAAGACTCCAGATCGAACCTCGGCACCGGCTATACGCTCCTGAAAGCTCGCCGATTGCGCCCTGGCATTGGCGGGCATCAGCGGGACTGCAAGGGCAATGCAAAGTGCGAATGCCAGGCGCATCATGGTTCTCCTTGTCGACGATTTTTCGAGCGCGCTCACGTTTCCAGAAATCGGACGTTCCAGTCTGGTAGTGTTGCAAGTGTCCGACATTCGAAAATGCTAACACTGAAATATGAATTTGAGAATTCACAATGCCGCCTTAGGCAGTATCAGCGGCCAAGCTCCGGAAACCGCCCACCTGAACCGCTTCTGCGTACATGCCCGCAGGGACTTTGCGCTCGCGGCGAAAGTCCGCACGGTCGGCATGGCCGCCGCTGGTGCCGCATGCGGCATCGGGGAAATTGGGCTCTGAGCGGACCTTCGCTGAAACTTGGATGAATGTCCGCTCTGCGGGACGCAGCCGCCGTTCGTATCGCTTCCTCCAAGGTCCGCAGTCTTGGCTTCAGGCTATCCCTGTCGCCACGTGTCGGTCGTGGCTCCATTGTCGAGGTGATTGGCCATACATCCGTTTGAACTCGCGGCTGAACTGGGAGAAGCTTTGGTAGCCCACATCCCAGGCGGCCTCCGAAACGGTCTTTCCCTCGGCGATTTTCATCGCGGCTTTGTTCAGCCGCATCGATTTCACGAACTGGATCGGCGACACTGTCGTGGCTTCCTTGAAACGCCGATGGAAGACCGCGCGGCTCATGCCCACACGATCGGCCAAATCGTCGATGGTGACCTGCTCGTTCAGGTGGTTTGCAAGATAGTCGATGGTGCGCGCGATTTCGTTGCCGACGCCAAAGGCACGTCTTGCGGCGGTGCCGGCCTCGCCCATGAGCACCGCGTAGCACAGCTCGCGCAACCGCCCCGGTCCGAGCACCGCCAGATCAACCGGGTTTTCGAGCAGTTCGAGTAGCCGCAATAAAGCCTGCGAGAATCCAGCATCCCAAGACGCCAATGACAAAGCGGATGGCGCGCCACCCCAAGACTGTCTTCTGCCACCGGCGACGGTCTCGATTTCCATGGCAAGCTCGCGCATCAATCGTGGATCCAAAGTAATCACAACACCAAGCAGAGGATCTTCTTTAGAGGCCCGTGGCGTCCCTGCCTCAACCGGCAGGGTCATCGGGCACAACAAGTATTTCTCGCTGCCATAGACATGGTGCTCACCGTCCAGCACAGCTTTCTTGGTGCCGTTGAGTATGGCCACCACCGTTGGCTCATAGACGGCAGGCACGCAGGGCATGGGCTCGGTCACCCGGAAAAGCTGGACACCCTTCAGCGCGGTATCGACGACCCCCGCCTCGGGCAGGAGGCGTTCGATAAGGTGTCTGATCTGTTCTTTGCTCATGCGCTCTAGCTGACAGAGAACTTTCATCTTTACAATTGGGTTGAGACGATTGGGCAAGTAATCGAGAGAATTTCGCCTGTTTTCAGGTCCCGGCCACCTCTATCTGTGCTTCCAGACAACGACACCTAAACCGCCAACTTGGGCTGGCAGGAGATAGAAAATGGCAGACACGACATTCGGACCCAAAGGTTGGACACCGGAGCGCCTCGGCGACCTGTCGGGCAAGACCTACATCATCACCGGCGCCAACGCAGGCGCAGGCTTTCAAGCCTCGCGCACACTCTTGAAGAAGAACGCGAAGGTCGTGATGCTCAATCGCTCGGTTGAAAAATCCGAAGCGGCAGTCGCGGATTTGAAACAGGAATTCGGCGAGAATGCCGAGGTGAGCTTCATCCGCATGGACCTGGCCGTCCTGGGAAGCGTGCGCGAGGCCGCCGAAGAGGTCCTGAAGACAGTGCCTCGCATCGACGCGCTGATCAACAACGCGGCCATCGCGCAGGTGCCGACGCGCAAGCTGACGGTGGATGGTTTCGAAAGCCAGCTTGGCACCAACCACTACGGACATTTCCTGCTCAATGGTTTGCTCTTTGACCGCATTGCAGAAAGCAAAGGCCGGATCGTGGTCGTCGCCAGCCTCGGCTACAACATGGGCCTGAAGACCATCAAGTTTGATGATATGAACTGGGATGAGGGCTACGGCGCAAACACCGCCTATTCGCAAAGCAAACTGGCGCAGATGATGTTCGCCTACGAACTGCAGGACAGTCTGGCCGCTGCGGGGCGCAAAGATGTCGAGGTTTTCGTCTGCCATCCCGGCTCATCGGCGACGTCCCTGATCACCACAAGCGGCAGCCGCCCGATGCGGTTCATCTGGTGGCTGATGACCAAGACGCCGATGGTCCAGACAGCGGAACAGGGCTCCTACCCGGAAGTGATGTGCGCGACCGAAGAGACCCTGACCGAACAGCGCGCCCTCTATGGTCCGACAGGCTGGATGGAAGCAGTCGGCCCTGTCGGAAAAGGCACCTTGAACGCTCACGCCCATGACAAGGCGGTCATGGCGCGTCTTTGGCAGGTCTCCGAAAAAGCCGTCGGGTTCGAGTGGAAACTCTGACAGATAAATAGAATTCGCCTGCCAACGCACCCGTCCGTAGAACGGACACTGGTGCGCCGTGCAGCATTCGGGAGGTGTGGGCTCAGAGCGGTCATTTGTTGCATTCGCCATGAGCAACCGCTGTGCGGACTCTTCGATCATTCGCATGCAACACCAGTGTCTATCTTGACCCTTGGCAAATGGCTCAGGCCAGATTGTTCTTGTGCGCTTTGCCGTTCTTCATAATCACATTGAAATTGTCCGCAGAGCCCATGACCGTAAGGTCGGCAATCGGGTCTCCGTCCACGAGCAGAGTATCGGCGTAGGCCCCGGGTTGGATGACACCGACTGGACCAGCTTGGTAGGGATTGCGCGGGCCGGTCAAGTCCCAAAGCTGACCATTTAGACCAGTTGCCTGCCGCAAAATTTCGGCGTTGCTGAACCATGGCGTCCTGAGCTGCAATTCCTCCAACTGCGTTGCTTTCGTTTGCCTCGATCCGACGAAGTCTGTTCCGAGTGCAATTTTAGCTCCGGACTCTCGCGCTAATCGAAGCATGGCGTCGAGACCATCAAACGCCATCTTTTGGCGCTCTGCCTGGGCGGGCGTGAACCCTGCCGGAATGTCTGCTGCAAAAAAGCCAACTTGGGTTGAAAGCCAGACCCCTTTTTCCACGGCCAACTCCATCGACTCAGGCGTCATGAGGTTGCAGTGTTCAATACATTGGTAACCTGCCTCAATGGCAGCCCGAACCGATGTGTCCATGTATGCGTGCGAGGTCGCGTAAGTATTCCAACGTTTGGCCTCCTCTACTGCCGCTTCGAGTTCTGCCGGCGAATACTCGTTGATATCCAATGGGTCGTAGAGGCCAGTCACGGCGCCGCCTGAAAAGACTTTGATGAAGTGCGCACCCTGCCGGAACTGCTCGCGTGCAGCCGCCAGAACTTCAGGAACCCCGTCTGCGAAAAGTGTGATCCCAAGTCGCTCCGCTTCTGTGAACGGCGGCCCGCCGAAGGCTCTCGGACGCACGGATCGCGGCCGAAGGTCGCCATGACCGGCGGTCATTGAAATCGCAGCGTTTGACGCCTGAATGCGCGGACCGGGGTGAAGGCCCTCGTCTATGGCGCGCGCCAAACCGAGAATGCCGCCACCAGTATCACGGACACTGGTAAAGCCACGCATCAGGGTGGCTTCACTTTCGCTCAATGCCAATGCAGCAATGTAATCTGGACGTGCTGTCAGGAAGCCAGCAGGGTCCTGGTTTCACTGCAGGTGCACATGCATGTCGAGGAGCCCCGGCATCAAGGTCCGTCCATCTCCATCGACGCGCGGCACTTCTGGCGCGGCATCAACAGCGGGCGAGACATCCTTGATCATCTCCCCTTCGACAAGAACGTTCGTGAGTTCGGTCAACTCATCGGACATCCCGTCATAAACACGCACGTTCGTTAAGAGCATTGCATCCGGAGCTTGAGCTCGGGCTCGCGCTGGCACCAGCGCCAGCGCAGCGGTCGATGCAAGGCTGGACAAAAATACGCGTTTGGAGATCATAACTGAACCCTCAAGATGGCGAAGAAGTTATTGAAGGCTACCTCAGGCTCGCCTGTAAAACCATCTGGTAAACCTGATGAAGAGGGTGACGTAAGGTATCGAGCTATTAGGGTGTTAAACTGAAGGTAATCCTACGTAGCAAGAACGCCCGCTTTGGGCTCGAAGCCGACCTGCGGCGGCGCGGCATGCATCGCGAGTGCCCACCCCTCAGATCGACATCAACGGCCCAAAGCGGACGAAGAACGGCCGTCAACATGCTGCGATGCGGCCCGCCAAAGCCTCCGTTTGCTGCAACTGCATGAAGATCCGAAGAAGGCAGGTCGAGACCAGAGAACAAAGTGCCAAGTCGCCGCGGAAGAGCCAAGATCAGCTTTGGAGAACCGTGGTTACTGCCTGTCACTTACAGTACTAATTTTTGATCAAGTGAAATCGCCTGCAGAACCGCTTGCACGTTGTTCAGGCAGGTAGCATCGTCGTGTTACTGCTGGGGAACGACATCCATGATACTCTACAAGACAATAGCCCTAAAGTTCGGTCGCAACTTTGAACGCGAGCAGCCGGGAAGCTTGGTTGGCCTCGATGGTCACCCGGTCCTGCCAGAAGATATTCGTCAGCATTGGCGAAGCGTTCTCGGCGATATCGCTTCGGCTAGAATCTATTTGCTTGACCACAATGCCGCGAGTTACCTCGATTCCTTAAGAATGAATGTTCAAGGAATGCCATGGGAGGACCGGCCCGAATCTGACATTCAAAGCTATGTCCGTGACGTCGATTTTCCGCGCGATCTGATTTGGGTCGAGTACGACGACCGCAAACTATGGGAGGATCGTGTTGCGCGACGAATAACGACCCAGACCGAGGACGAGTTAAACAACCGGCGTCAACGGGGGTTTCTCTTCGACAATCGAGCGCACGATATGCTGACCGTGCGTCTTTTCTCTGCTTTGACAGACACTTTCTTTCTCGACGCGCCATTGGTGCTGGAAATATCGAAAGACAAGGATGGTCGCCCTGACTTCACCAATATACGATGGAGCCCAAAAAGAACGGTAATAGCCGGACTTGTGCGGGCCGGGTTTCTGAGAGACGAAGCATCGGCACTAGAATTCTTTGAAGAGCATAGGGGTCACGTGACCTACGAAATGGTGATCGGCTTCATGCTTTTTGCGGCCCTTGCGGCACGTGAAGATGATTTGGTGCTGCAAGAAGATCGAAGCCTCTCGAATGCGCAAGCCAAGACTGCTCGTAAATTCGGAAAGACTTGGATGGCAGAAGCGCTAAAATCTCACGTCACCATTCGAATTGGACCGGCCGCTGAGCGGCATATGACTGAGCAAAAGGCGCGGCTTCGTTTTGAGGAAGAACAGACAACAGGCCGCGCCGCACCAACAGAACATTGGGTGGCGGAACATGAAAGACGCTATGCAAATGGTAAGGTGGTGCGGGTTCGGGCGCACAAACGCGGGCAATCAGCTGACAGGAAATTGCCGGCGCGGGTCGTGGGGCCGAAAAAGCAAGACTGACTTTTTGGTGTTGCATTTGGAGGGATTCCGCTAATCTGATCGTCATGGCCTCGGTCGGCCCACAGCAGAACTCGACACGGCTCCGATTTGCTGCAGTCGCAGCCTGCTTTCCCGACATTCGCTACGTTCGCCAAATCTTCAGGCCTACGAACTCTCAAATCGCGGACAACGCGAAACCCAACCGCTGGCGCCCAGTAGTCACTTGAAATTGCAACGCGTCGGGCGGGTCTTGCTAACTCTACATGCCCGGCATACGCACCTCCCTTCATAGAACGCCTACAATCTGGGCGGTCTGCGTCTACAGCCAAGTATTGACTGTGACATAATGGGGCGAAATGCAATCTCCATCGGTATGCTCCTCTCGCTAAGCTATTTCTACAACAATAGCTGCGGTGGTCTTGGCGGGAAGGCAGTTCATCCCATCAGGTCACGTGAATGGCACCTGCATAGCAAGACATTGATCCGCGCGGTGATTGCGTCCACGCTTCAATGGCGTAGTCTCTTTTCACCCGAATTGGCGTAGTTGTCCCATGATAGACAATCATCAAAGCCTGCCCCAAGAGTCCGCCGATAGAATAACAAAACCCTTGGCACGCTTCCTAGAGATCCAAGCGGCCGCGAGTGGGCTCCTGTTCCTAGCTGTCCTGCTGGCTTTGGCGCTGGCAAACTCGCCTTGGCAAGAAGGCTTCCTGGGCTTCTGGAAGACCCCAATTGGCCTGACATTCGGTTCGTTCGATTTCACCCGCTCGCTGAGACACTGGATCAACGACGGGCTGATGACCCTCTTCTTTTTTGTGCTTTCTCTAGAGCTCAAGCGCGAGATCGTTCTGGGCGAATTGCGAAACCCGCGACAGGCCGCCCTGCCGTTCGCAGGCGCTTTGGGTGGCATGGTAGTGCCGGTCGCGCTCTATCTTATACTGATGTCCGGGCAGCCCGGGGCGCACGGCTGGGGAACTGTAATGGCAACCGATACGGCGTTCGTGATTGGGTGCCTGGCGCTTTTCGGAAGCCGGATCCCGTCCACCTTGCGTCTGTTCCTGCTTTCTCTAGCCATTTTTGACGATGTCGGCGCAATTCTCGTTGTCGCCTTCGGATACGGGGAAGCGTTGAACTGGTCGGGGATCGGTTTGGGTCTGCTGGGAATTGGTATCGTCGCCGGCGCCTCGCGCGTCGGGATCAGAAGTGTCCCGGTTTATTTTCTTCTCGGTGCGGCAGTCTGGCTTTGCATCGACGCCTCCGGCGTACACGCGACTATCGCGGGGGTCATTCTGGGACTGATGACACCGACGCGCAGATGGGTAAGCGATGCCCGGCTGCATGCCATCCTTGGGCGCCTGCGCGTCGTTCCGGCCGGTGATCGGCAGCAGGGAAATACCGCCAGCCGCCATGACCTGCGTCAAGCCAGCAGAGCCGTCACGGAGGCGCTCTCTCCAGTCGAACGACTCGAAATGATGCTGCACCCCTGGGTCGGCTTTGCAATCATGCCGATCTTCGCGCTGGCAAATGCCGGCATCACGATTCAGGATGCCGATTTCGGACAACCGGTCTCCTTGGCAATAATTGTCGGACTGGTGTTGGGAAAGCCGATCGGCGTCTTCGGATTCAGCTGGCTTGCTGTCCGATCAGGCCTGGCAGTGCTCGCGCCGGGCTTGTCGGGGCCGTTGGTTCTGGCCGGCTCGTTTCTCACAGGTATCGGTTTCACGATGTCGCTGTTCATAGCGGGCTTGGCTTTTGATCCGGCGACACTGAACGCTGCAAAGCTGGGAATTCTCTCAGGATCAGCCCTTGCCGCAACGGTCGGGATCCTCATGCTGCTCCTGCTGACACTTCATGCAGCGCACAAAAAAAACGCCACAGGTGCAGCAGAACCAGACCGGAAAACCTAGAATAGGAAGAATAGCGTCGCGATGAGAAACGCCGCTGTACCGGCGACCGGGCGCTTGCTCCCTGCGGCGACAACCTAGTTCGCAAGTGCGTCGAGAAGCCCGGCTCGGACCAGCGCGCCGCTGATTACGAACATCGCGGCGATCGTTTTGGGCGCTGGGTTCGAAAACACTGCCAGAACTTCATTCGTGGGAACAAACCTCAAGACGAAAAACAGTGCGGCGGCCCCTGCAGCGGTTACATCCGGTTCGAAGCGCTCGGAAAGAAATGCTGCGAACAGAAGGACGACAACGGCGAGCGCGAGATAGGGTTAATTGTCGGCGATGAGATCAATAAGCCCGCCCTCCTTCATTCATACCTTTGCCGCTGACGATATGGCGGTCGCAGCATCCACCTTCCCAAATAGAACACCAACTGAAAAATCAGCCCAATTGTCTCGACAATACTGGCTCAGAAAGAAACACTCCCGGCAGAGACGTAGCCGTCCGTTCAGCGACAAGTATCCTATTTAGGTGGCCCCCAGTTTCCAATCCAACGCTCCAATTCACTGACCAGTGGCAATATTGCGCAAGGCTCAGGCGGGAAGTGCTCGGGCCTCTGCAAACGTCAGCAATCTGCGGCTTTTCTCATCCCAAAGGTGCAGTCGCGCGCAGCGGAAACTTTCCCAAAGCGTGAAGCGTCTGGTCTGTGCCAGGACATCGTGATCCTTGACTACGTCGTGTAAACGGTAAAACGGGATGCGGCTGGCCAGGTGATGTACATGGTGGACTCCGATGTTCCCGGTGATCCAGCGCAGGATGCCAGGCAGGTCGTAGTGCGAACTACCGTGAAGGGACGCATCCTCGATGTTCCAGTCTTCCTCGTGCCGCCAGCTGGTTTCCTCGAACTGATGCTGCACGTAGAAAAACCACATGCCGGCAATCGCTGCCAGAAACATCGTCGGCAGGAAGACGAACAGCAGTACCTCCCAGCCGCCCAGCCAGACAATCACTGTCAGAGTGAGGCCAATGGCAGCGTTTGTCGCCATCGCACTCAGCCAGTAGCGACCGCCGGACCGCATCAGTTGGACGGGCAGCCGATTGTGCAGGAAGAACGTATAAAATGGCACCACGCCAAACAGGAAAACCGGATGGCGGACGAGTCGGTAAAGCGCCCTGCCCAGCCAACCCTTTTCGCGGTATTCTGTGATCGTGAGCAACGGTAGGTCTCCGACGCCCCGGCGATCGAGGTTCCCTATAGTGGCATGGTGGATCGCGTGGGTCTTGCGCCAGACGTCATAGGGCGTCAGCGTGATGACGCCGATGATACGGCCAATCCAATCACACAGACGCCGGTCGCGGAACAGGGAACCATGCCCGCAGTCGTGCTGGATTACGAACAACCGGAAAAGAAAGGCTGCATTGGCAATTGCGAGGGCGATCGCCAACGCGGTGCTGATCGAGAGCACCCACCACGCAACCGCCCATATTGCCAGGAAAGGCACTAGCGTGACGGTTAGTTCGAAAATACTGCGGGAAGGGATTGGCTGCCGGTATTTCACCAGAGTTCGTTTCCAGTCAGATGTGGTCAGTCGGGTCGCTTCCAGCCTCGGACCGGTTGCATCGCAGGGATACCCCACGCAGGGGCCCCGGCTCGTGATGGACAAATGATCCGACTGGACCCGCGCGTGTCGCGCGGTCAAGGCAGGTCGGGCGTTTGGAATGTCAGATTGGATGCCACCGTTTTGGCGGCCCGCGCCAACCGACATGTTCTGCTGACGTGGCCGTTGGCCCCTTGCATCGTGCGAGTTGGACGACGTCGGCATGGAAGGTGTCTACCCCGCTGCTACTAGGTATGTCATACCGGCGGCCTCCGGACGGAGTTCCCGCCAGCAATGATCCGGTTGATGAGAACGGCCACGGCCCGATGCGCCTCTATCTCGCCATCCGTAACACCTGCGCCTTCATGCGTCTTTGCCGCATCGCGCAGGATGCCCACGACCTCGCGTTCGGACAAGAGGTTGCGATCGTTCATCGCCAGCAGCATAGACTCGCAGATTGAGAGGGCCGCCATGCCCGAGAAATCTTTTGCGCTACCCATATTTTAGGCTTCCTTCCGGGTATCGGTAAAACAACGCGCGGCCGAGCGGCCTCGCTTATCCCAAGCATCTTCGCAGAAAACAGGGTATGCTGAGCTAACCGAAAGCAGTCTCCGCACGAACGCACCCAAAGATTTTTCGGCTTGCGAGGCTCCGATGACGGATATCTTAGAAAGTCCGCTTACAAAGAAGTTGCAAGTCTTCGTCGCCTTGTCCGACGATGAATTGGACGTTTTGAAGCGTCTGCATCTGCGCCGCCGGTCCTTCACGGCGGGGCGTGATCTCGTGCATCAGGGGCAATCTGACCAGGCCGCTTACATACTGGCCGCCGGCTGGGTGTGTTCCTACAAGCTACAGCCGGACGGTACCCGACAGATCGTAGACGTCCAGATACCAGGGGATTTTCTTGGATTGCGCAGCGTCCTGCTGCGCACCTCCGACCACAGCTTCGAGCCGGTCACGGACATTCAGGCGGTGGAGGTTCTCGCGGACGACCTTCTGGATGCATTCACGAAAACGCCTCGCCTGGCGGCGGCCTTTCTTTGGGCAGCATCACGGGACGAAGCCATGGTCGTCGAGCATCTCGTTGGAGTTGGCCGACGGTCCGCGGATGCGCGCATGGCGCACTTCCTTCTGGAACTGGGGGCACGGCTGAAGTTGGTCGGAATGGGGAGAAAGGAAGGGTACGCCTGTCCATTGACACAGTATCATCTTGCGGATGCACTCGGCCTAAGTGCGGTCCATGTGAACCGTGTTTTGCGGAAGCTACGCGAAAACGGTCTGCTGACCTTTCAGGACGGCCGCGTGACATTCGACGACTATGACGGGTTGGTGGCCATTTCGGGTTTCGATCCGGCGTATCTGGATCAGATCGACCCACTTTTGAAATGAATGAGGCCGCCCAAAGATAGACTTAAGGCGGCCCGGTTTTCTTCTGAGACGAGAGAAGTCAGCTAATCGCTTTTGCGGCCGCGTCGAGTTCCCTGTTCATCGCGTCGTATTGATTCGCCTCGTGCGCTTTCTCGGCTGCCTGGTAATGTTTCAGCGCCCGATCCTTTCTGGGGCCGGCCGGCGCTTTGTGACAGGCTGCTTTGACCGAGGCCATCTTCTCAGCCGAATTGGTTTGTTGAGGTGTCATAAGATTGTCCTTTCTTGGACGTTCCGAGAATAAGAAGCGCGGGGAAATGCAATCCACTTTTTAAACGATACCCCTCCCGCGCTCCTCTGATGCTCGAAATAAGTGCCGCCGGAGATTCGGCAGGCACGAAGTCATGTACCCATCTTCTCCACTCCGCTGCACTGACGCAGGTTAGCCCGGGACGCTCGAAAGTTGGACTGTCCGCTTGGGCATCGGCTGCAGTGATCAAGTTCTGGTTCTGAATCCAGACCCCAGGGGCCGGTTCACATGTCAATAGGTTCGTTAGAGGTTTCGCCCCAAGGTGAAGATTCATCCTGTGGGAGTCAGGTGGTAGGGGTTTGCTGATGTGACAGCCGCAGCCACCGACCGTTGTCCAGAAAATATGTGGACGCGCAGAGCGCCTCATAGATTGGTGAACCCGGCTTTTCGGCGAATACGCGGTAGGCCAGCACGGCAACGGCTCCTTGCCTGATTTGGCTACGGTCTTTCATTTCCACGGTTCGCCAGCCCGTGTTTTTCTTCATATGCTCCAGAATCTGTCCGCCCTGAAGGATGCCTGGCGGATATGGAAGTATCATCACTGCATTTGTTGCAGTCACCGTGCGAGCGCTGTCCGCGCCGCTGGTCCAGTGCCGCGCCTCCAGATCCCAGAGGATCGCATTGTCATGACCGGGTAAACCGCCTTGCCTGCGATCGCCGTCCTGTGCTTTGCCCAAGGTCATTGGCCCGTTCCCGGAGTGCCTGCGAGTATTAATTGCACAATCAGAAAGAAGATCGCCAGTACCACCCAAATCAGTCCAGACAAATTTGCCGGCCGGTTTTCCACGCCACCAGAAACAGCCCTTAAACGCCTGTGGCGTTTGGGAAGAAGACGGGTCAGTTCCCGCGCGACCGAACTGTAATCCTGTTTGAGTTCGGGCACGTCACGAAATTGCGACAACAGCATCTCCAGTCGCGAACTAGCGGCGTCTTCCTCCAAAGCGGCGAGCGCGGCTGCCTCTTCCCAAGGTTCGAGTTCTAGCCTTGCGAGGGCCGAAAGTACCGTAATAGCATTGCCTTTCCGGTCCTCACCAACGAAGGCTTGCAAAAACCGATCGAACTCAGGGCTATGCGGGTAAAGAATTCCACCTGCGAGCATCACCGTTTCCTCCTTTTCAATGCTTTCGGACCTTGGGAGCGAACGTGCCGACTGAACGGGGCCTCCTTTGGCAGGATCAAAATGTTTCGGATTGTTTCGATCATACCCGCATCGCCTGGAGCAAGCGCTTACGCAGATCAGCCGGTGTCCATGCCTCTGAATTCAAGCATCAGGGCAGCTCCAAGGTTCGCCTGCACGGCCTGGGTCTCAGCGGCGCTAACATGGGTCAGCGCGCACCGCCCGGTTCTGGGATAATTTATGATGACCGCAAATGCAGGCTGCCTCTCTGCAGTCAGGATACGGCAGCCCTTGCAGCGCGGAAGGCACGTATACATCGCGGAGACCGGAGATGGCGCTGCGTTCAATCAGATCCACCGTAACCTTCCCGCGCCCGTTTACCCTATCCGGATATTCGGACGAGCTGCCTGCCGGTGAATACGAAGTATTGGTTGAGGAAGAGCTTATCGAGACGCTGAGTTTCCCGGCTTACCGCAGAACAGCGATTTTTCTGACCGTAATCGGCAAGGGGCGTTCGCTGGGTCGAACAGAAATGCGACCAATTTCCTGGACCGACCTGGAAACGGCACTTGGCCGCGGCATTCAGCATGACACCTTAAGTTAGCGAGGCGGCGCTTTGCCGCTGGAGGAACTAAAATGAACACTCCCGAATGGCTTAAACCCGGCCTCTACGGCGCCGTCATCGGCGCGGTACTTGTTAGTGTATCTGGATTTTCTTGGGGCGGCTGGGAAACCAGCCGAACCTCGAGCGACATGTCCCTCGCGATGGCTCGCGAACACGTTGTCATCGCATTGGTGCCCGTCTGTCTCGACATGGCCCGAACCGATCCGGAACGGGCCGCCAAGATGGCAGCGATCCGGGCAGCCTCTACCTTCCGGCAGCGAGAGGCCCTCATGGCGGCTGGCTGGGCGACAGTACCGGGGACAGAGACCCCGAACCGGAACCTCGCGCAAGCCTGCCTTGCGGCCCTTGACGTAAACAAGTCACCGGAGCGTCCGGAAAACACGATCAATCAAGGATGAGCAGCGCCATGTCACCACCTCTGCCTGAAACAACCGATCTTGAACGGCGCGTTCTAGCCCATGAACGGGTTCTCCAGTCGCTTATTGCTTACATGTCCCACAAGGAACCGCGGTTCCTTGAGCACCTTAAGAAGCGTTTTGTTGAGTCGATGGCTATGGAGCGGCACGAGCATGACCACCGGAACGCGGATGATTATGCCGAGGAGTTCATTCGCGCCGTGATGGCCCTTGGAGAAACGCAATTGCCAAAGGCGGCGAGTTCCAGGGTTCTCAAGCAGCCATTGCACCAACCGAAAAAGAGACAAACTTCGGCACACCCCTATTATCCCACTGCGCAAGCTGATCGTGTCCGTGTCAGGGAGCGGAATGGGATCTGGGAGGTCAAGGTGGATGGTGTGTTCCACGGGGACTACCACGACAAGGGCAATGCTCTGGCAGCCGCAGCCTTGGCTCGATTGTCGCTTTGAGGAAAGGACATCTCCGATGAACGAGTTAGTCAGAAAGTCCATTGCGGTTTTCGCCAGGCCGTTCAGTTTGCGTGGCTTAGACGAGACGCTTCCAGCAGGAGAGTACGACATTGAAACGGAACTGAGTTCACCGCCCGACTGCCTGCATCCTGAAGCCTGGAAAGCGTCTGTAGCGGTGAGACTGCATTCTCGGGCATCCCACCCCGGACTGGCGAGAACCTTGACCGTTTCACTGGCCGACCTCGATGACGCCCTAGCAAAGGACAAGCTGACCGGAAAAGATCTGGCCGAGATTTTTCTGGAGGAAATGCTTGCAGACCCGATGATTCGGCTGGTGATGGAGGCCGACGGCGTTTCCGAGTTGCAGCTTCGGCATCTCTACTCGGGCGGGCGGGCAACCCAGACAGACAAAGACGCGCCGGGTGCGGCTCCGGCAGCTAAATTGCCAAAGGAAATTTCAGCGATACAGGCCGCGGAGAACGAAGGAATGCCGACACAGGGAGAATAAGACGCGCGGATGCCCCCGCGACCGCCACGGTCTGCGCCGGGTGCCGGTCCGCGCAAGCAAGAGAGGAAACAATATGCCCGGCCAGAACGGCGGCCCGGAAGACCGTGGACCATGGCAAAGCAAACAGAAACGCAAACCGCCCGAGATTGACGATCTCCTTCGTCACGGCCGCGACCGGCTGGGCGGACTGCTCCCTGATGGGTGGCCTCGTCTGAGGGGGTACTGGTTGCAGGAACGATAGTCTTGGTGGCTGTTGTTGCCCCCTTTCTTGATACACTGTCCCGAGCGACTCTGTCGCTGTTGCCCAGCGTTTTGGCAGATACACTGCTGAGATTCCGCCTGACCTGCATTTCAAATTCCCGCTTGGCATCGACGTTGCCACACTGATGCCTGTGAAACGGCAACTGAAGCACGAATTTGGATTCACCACGCCGGGCAGAGGTGATCCCTTCCAAAGTCCGTCAGACGGCCGACGCGAAGCCGAAGTGGTCACGGTAGATCTGAACGCCGCGCTTGTGGAACGGCTGGTGCAATACCGGATCTCGGACCCCCTGAAGTTCCTGTTCGAGGTTCGTGAACCGAGTGCAACTTTGCGCTATGTCTCTGAATCCGTGATGGACCTGTCACGTTTCCGTGCCGCCCCAAGTTCTCATTTACGCGGCCTGAGCTTCGAAGGCCAAGGGGCTTTTCCAACCAAAGGCTGAGTGCCTTCGGCGAGGATTGTAGAATCCGTTGATGTATCCGAAGTTCGCCAGATCGGGCGCCCTGCGGGTGGGTCAAGGCCGCTGCCACAGCAATTAAGCCTTCATCGTCTTGAAGAAGGTTTCGACTGCCGCGTTGTCATAGCAATTGCCTGTGCGGCTCATCGATACCTTGAACCCGTGCTGCTGCAGAAGCTTCTGGTTTCGTGAGGGCAGTGTCGGCTGCCTCGATCCGTGTGATGGTTGCAGCCTGTCCTTGCGTTGGCTCTGGCTGAGGGGCCGGTTGCGGAAGGCCCGATACCCTCGTGGGCTGACTTCCATCATCTGGCACAGCCGTTCGACGAGCAGCATGTCGGCGTTCTTTGCCCTTTCGGCAGATTTGCCGAGCAAATCGCTTGCCGGGCAACCCAGGCCTGGATCAGCAATCTCTTCACGACATCAATGACGTCGATGGATCAGGGCAAGTCGCTGGCGACGGTAG
>NZ_JBXWSP010000012.1:0-9057 GCF_059613485.1 Ruegeria sp. CRTD044
ACCCCAATTGCCTGAACTCTTGGGGTCATGAACTTCGAGATCAAGAAACCTGCCGGTCTCGAAGACCATCCGCTTGGCAGACATGATTACAGGCCCGGTAATCGCTAATGCTGTTTCGCTGGAAGGATTGAAAGCCTTAGAATCCTCAAAAAGCGGCTGGGATGATGCTGGACCCCCCAATATCCCCATAGCCATTGACAGCATCAGGATCGATCGACGCATTTGAATCTCCATTGTGCGAAGTGGTCTGACAACCTTAAACATCCTTTTGCTTCGTCGTCGAATGCGGCCGCGAGTTCCTGTTCACTGTCTCGAATGCTGCGCAAGCGATCAAGGTCTGAGAAGGGCTCGAAGCAGTCGTTTGCTGCAACTTGCTTGAACGTCTACTTTGCGGACACTCCCGACCTTCGTTGCTCTCAGACCAACGGCGGCTCTCGAGGGGCACAGCATATATGATTGATTGTGAGCGCCAACACCCCTTCGGCCGAAAAGCGAGAGCGGCCTCCGCTTAGAAACACCGGTTACGCCCGGTATCAGGACAGCGACTTGACGAGGAGAACCCAGTTTTCTGTTTCGGTCGCCCAGCCGTCTTTGACGCATGGGGCTTTGTCCAACTCAGAGTATCCCTTTCGCTCGTATAAACGTCTGGCCCCCACGTTTTCATCGGCGACAATAACACTCATAGTGTTGTATCCTGCGTCGCGGGCTATCTCGTCGGCGACTTCAAGTAATTTTGAACCAAGTCCCTGACCACGGTTCTCTGGGTAGCAAGCCAGAACATTGACATACCAGCTGTCCAACGCTTTGTTTTCCAGCTCCTGCAAGGGACGGAACAAGGCTGGGAAGTCATCTCCAATTTCTTCTGGTTCAGATCCGATCCCATAGCCTGTAAGACCGGCAACCGCCCCGTTGCCAAAGTCAACTACGACCACTTGCCCCTCTCGTGCCTTTTCAGCCTGTCGCGCGCGACCGACCGCCCAAGCATCCTCGCCATCTTGTGCCAACCCGGTCCAGACATGGAGCGGTAGGCCTTCGCCTGCAAAGTTCACCAAGTCCGCAAGTGCATGGGCATCAGATTCAACGGCCAATCGCAAAGGCTTTTCAAGTGGTATCACTTCTCTCACTCCAATGAGTTTAGAGTTTCATAGACATCTCATGCCAAGTCATTCCTCCATGGTCGGAAGCGGATGGCTGTAAATAACTGTATCCAAACCCCTCGTAGAGTGGGATGTGATGCTCTTTGCACATGAGGTGGATTGTCGACTTACCCATCCTTTTCATGCGCTCCACGAATTCGACCATCAATGACCGTGACAGACCTTTGCCCTGATGCGCGGGATCAACAACAACGGACATTATTACGACGTTTGGTGCGTCGGGGTCATGTCCGACAAGCTCCTTAAATTCCTCATCAGACATTTCGACTTCATGGGCACATCCGCAATTTATAAAGCCAACAATCTCGCCTTTTCCCTCAAGAACGAGGAAACCATCGGGATAGATCTCGATCCTCCTGAATATCTTTTCGAAGGTTGCTGCTTCGTCGCCTTCATAGGCAGCAGTTTCGATCTCAAAGCACCGAGTTGCGTCGGAAGGTTTGGCGTTTCGGAATTCGTTCATGCGCCTACACTATTCGTGATGCATTAAGTTGCAAAGCTGCCGTTCGTATCCTCGCAGCATTCCGGAGGTATGGGCTCGAGGCAGACGTTCGCTCACCTACGCTCAATGACTGCATTGCGGACTTTGCAGCCATCCGCATTCTTGCTCTAAAGGACCACAATCAGCCCGAAGCGGACCTTCGCAACCAAGCTTTGCTAACTCCGAAATACACAACGAAACGGCCAGTTGCAGAGGTTGTATCGGCGGTGGCAACCAACCATTCATGTCGTCGACTAACCTGTTCAACGTCGCACTACAACTTCTCCGAACTGATCCCACGAGGACTGTCCGTCGTCAGAGTTTTTCGGAATGCTTTGGCTGTTTCGTAACGGAGGCTCTGGTTCGATTTCTGCTTCAGTTTAGGCGGCAGCGGATTGGTGCTGCAAGCGGCGTTTTCGGAATGTCTGTTTTTTGATCTCCTCTCTCATCTTCAGGATCTTCGCGCCGCGACCGTGATAAACATCGGCAGGCGTTAGGTTGCCGATGCTCTCGTGGTAGCGGTGATTGTTGTAGTGGTCGACGAATGCGTCGATCTGGCGTTCCAGGTCACCGGGCAGGAAGTAGTTCTCCAGCAGAACCCTGTTCTTCATGGTCTGATGCCAGCGCTCGATCTTGCCCTGTGTTTGCGGGTGATGCGGTGCGCCGCGAACATGATCCATGCCTTTGTCCTCAAGATAATCTGCCAGATCGGCCGCGACATAGGATGAGCCATTGTCGCTGAGCAGCCTCGGTTTCTGAACGACCGTCGCTTGATTGCAGCCGGACGCCTCCAACGCCAGTTCCAGCGTGTCCGTGACATCGCCAGCCTTCATCGTGGTGCAGAGCTTCCAGGCGATGATGTAGCGGCTGTAATCGTCGAGGATGGTCGACAGGTAGAACCACCCCCAGCCGATGACCTTGAGATAGGTGAAGTCGGTCTGCCAGAGCTCGTTGGGTCGCGTCGTCTTGTCCCGGAACTCATCAGCAGCCCGGATCACCACGTGGGCCGGGGCGGTGATCAGGTCTTCGGCTTTGAGAATGCGGTAGGCCGTGGATTCCGACATAAAATACCGTTTCTCGTCGGTGTATTTAACCGCCAGTTCGCGCGGCGTCAGGTCCTCGTGGTCCAACGCAAACTCGACGAAGTGCTCACGGATATCATCCGGGATACGGTTCCACACTGACCGAGGGCGCGGTGAACGATCCGACAATGCATCAATCCCGCCATCGCTCCAACGGGCGTACCAATCATAATAGGTACTGCTGGGGATGCCGATCATCGCCAGCGTCTTCTTCACCGGCAGATGCGATGCTTCGACCGTGCGGATGATCTCAAGCTTTTCGGAGGCGGGATATCTCATTCGTCGTCTCCCCCATCCCCGAAGGTGCTTTTTTTGAGCAGACGGTTCTCAAGCATCAATTCGGCAACAACCTCCTTCAGCGCCAGTGCCTCGGAGCGCAGTTCCTTGACTTCTGGCGCAGTTGCCTGGCGTGCAGTATCACCGGCCAGCCGGTTCTTGCCCGCCTCCAGGAACTCTTTCGACCAGCTGTAATACAGGCTCTCGGCGATCCCCTCTCGGCGGCACAGCGCAGCAATACTGTCTTCGCCGCGCAGGCCAAACAGGACAATCCTGATCTTCTCTTCGGCTGAATACTGTTTACGGGTCTTGCGCTTGATGCCCCTGACCAGCCTGTCAGCGGCATCCTTCGATGTTCCGGATTTCTTGTTCATCTTCACTCCATAATAGTTCCGATGAACCAGAAATCCTCCGTTGCTCAAACCCCTAAATTTACCCGGTAGGCGCTGACGTCAGACACCACGAGGACCTAATCTTCGAAGCGTTCATTTGGCTCGACCACATTTACTTGCTTCGGAACTTGGTCGGTGTCATTCCGGTCTGACCTCGGAAAAAGCGAGTGAAATGGGACTTGTCAGAATAGCCGAGCATCAGTCCGATCTCTGCAATTGTCATCTGGTTTTGTTTGAGGTGCTCCTTGGCGACATCGATACGCAGCCGTTTGATTTCGCGCGGTAGCGTTGTGCCTTGTTTTTGAAGCGCTTTCAGAAACCGTTCCGGTTGTATTCCCAGCATTCCAGCCACCATCTCTGGTCCCAAATCGGTTTCATCCAGTTTGTCGCGTAAGACAGATCGCAAAGCTGCCACCACGGTTACTTCTTCATCTTGTCGAAGTGATGCTATGGGCTTGGCAGAACCCTCAGAGACGTGGTGCAAAAACAACCATTCCACAGGAAAAC
Organism: Ruegeria sp. CRTD044; assembly: GCF_059613485.1. Classification (NCBI taxonomy): domain Bacteria; kingdom Pseudomonadati; phylum Pseudomonadota; class Alphaproteobacteria; order Rhodobacterales; family Roseobacteraceae; genus Ruegeria; species Ruegeria sp. CRTD044. The sequence continues at coordinate 3,896 of NZ_JBXWSP010000012.1, forward strand.
TAATTTGCATTCCGGGATCAGTCCCAAGGCCAACCTCGATCCCTTTGTAGTCGATAGGCAGCCCATTGATGTATCTGCTTTCCCATCGCACACGGGAAGAGTCCCAGGACTCTCCGACGACGGTCTGCAATAGGCGTACATAGACTGCGGCACCAAAACCGGTCACCTGAATGGGTGGGACGGTTGGTTCCTGTTGCCTCTCGATACGATAAGTCGCTTTGTCTGCTTCAATGACAAGGCTGTGCCGCACAGAATTGGACTCCTGCGGCACGAGCTCAACAAAGCGGGTAAAAAACTCGAACAGCGTTTTTGTAGATTGCAAGGCTTGAGCGAAGGGCGGCCATCCTTGTAGGTCAAACGCTTCCCCTACATTCAGTCCTAGGTATCGATCCCCCGATACTTCTGAGAAAGCATTTACCAAGCCGTAAACCAACTCGGAGTGAACGAACACGGATGGGTTAGTCATCAGTTCAGCTTTCAAGCCGACCTGATCCAATGCTGGTTGCGGATTGATCTTACGTTCGGTGAGATATTGCAGAAAGGGAGCGGCTAAAGAGAGGCGAACAAAGCCCTCGCTATGCTCTCGGGAGGTGGAGTTGAAAGGCAAGCTCATAACCCTTGTTGGATTAGCTTTAAGAAGTGGCCATTTTTGCAGTCACATTCGTACATCCTAATTCAAAAGGGGCAACCGAGCCAATGAATTCCAGACTATAGTTGGCAAAACATGAATATGGAGGGAGTACTTATGTCCGGCTTACGAATGTCTCTTTGCTCGACGGCAATTGTCGCGGCAGTTCTTTCTTTTTCGGCGACCGCGCAGGCTCAGGATCAAGAAGAACCCCAAACGCTGTTTACCAACGTGCATGTCTTCGACGGCGTCAATGAACAGCGGATCGAAAATGCAAGCGTTCTGGTTGAGGGCAACCTTATCAAGGTCGTCTCAACTGATGCGATCGATGCCCCCAATGCGGAGGTGATCGATGGCGGCGGTAGGACACTCACACCGGGCTTCATTGAGCTTCACGCACACCTCATGCTCATGGGACCGTCTATCGCTTCCATGGAAACGAACTCGACCTGGGAGGATTTTGGCATCCATGGAACCAGGATGGCCGAGATGTACCTGATGCAAGGATTTACGACTGTAAGAGATGCTGGCGGCGCCAACGGCGGTCTGCGGAGGGCCATCGACGCCGGACAGATCGTCGGTCCACGTCACTATGCGTCAGGCGCGTTCCTCGGGACACGCGGCGGCCACGCTGACTTCGCATCCTTCACCTCGCCGCCGGGCGGACAGACCAACTTCGGTAATCTGAACATGGCGCAACAAGTCAGCGGTGTCGATGATGTCTACCTGTATGGTCGTAATAACATGCGCATGGGGGCGACACAGCTGAAATTCATGCAGTCGGGTGGGGTGATCTCGGCGTTTGACCCATGGCAGTTGCTCGCCGGCTCCAAGGAAGAAATCGAAGCTGCCGTTCAGGTTGCCAACGAATACGGCACCTATGTCATGGCGCATTCTTACCGCAAGGAAGCAATCATGAACGCCCTTGAGGCCGGTGTAATGTCCATTGAACACGGCTTCTCCTTCGATTGCGAGATTGCCGAGATTATGAACGAGAAAGGGGCTTACATAACGACTAACCTCACGGCTTTTGATCCGGGTTTGTTGGATATCCCATCGGTCAAGAACGAGCCCAAGAGCCTCGCGAAAGCGATATCGGCGTCCGCGACTTTCGCGAACTACATTCCGAATATGAAGGAATGCCCGGTAAAACGCGGCTTTCAGACCGATTGCGTGGGATCAGTGGAAGCATGCAACATCCAGATTGCTTATGAAAAACATCTCAATAACGAGTTCTTCGGACCGTACCAGTCGATGGTGACACTTACGTCAATCGGCGGTGAGGTCGTAGCTTTGTCAGGCGATTTTTCGAACCCTTACACGGCTGGCAAGCTCGGTGTGATCGAGGAAGGCGCCTATGCGGATATCCTGCTGATCGACGGTAATCCGCTCGAAGATTTCTCGGTGGTTGGTACGGGTGATCAATGGTTTGGGGCCGACCCGAGGCCTGAAAGCCCAGAAACAATCCGCCTGATCATGAAGGACGGTGTGATCTACAAAAACACACTGGATTGACCAGATAAGGCAGCCGGAGAGCATTCATGCGAAATTGGTTTTGCTCCGCAGTATTCGCAGGGTTGGTTTTGAGCGGTCATGATGCTGCGGCGACGCCTGGAACCGCGTTGGACTGGGCAGACCTGCCAGATCCGTCTGCGCAGGTCTTTGATGACCCCTATCGTGATCTCAGCCCCGAACAGTTCGACGATGTTCTTTTCGTTGTGCGTATACGCGGCAGGTTGCAGCAGGATGGTGGTAGTGAAGACGAGCGGCAAAAGTGGCAATTGCTTTTAGCAGAGACCGAAGACGCCTTGGTGTCAGACGGAATTGACGTCGACTGGTTACTCGATCAGCGCGAGGTTGTGACTGAACGTCGAAGAAAGGCTGGAACGAGCGGAAACCCGCAATTCGACGGCAGAACAATCACACTCGCGGGCTTTGCCATTCCTGCTCCAAGCGATCCGGACGGCCGGCCTGTGGCGTATTTGGTGCCAGAAAGAGGGATGTGCAGCCACATGCCTCCACCTCCGCCTAACCAGATGATCCGTGTGCGGTTGAACGGGGACTGGGCGCCTAGCTATTTCCACGAACCCGTTCGGCTGACAGGCACGCTGACTATCGATCCTTCCGTTCATAATATGATGGTTGTGGATGGCCTCATGCCTATGAATGCGACTTTCCAGCTAGAGGCGGAACGTGTCGAAACTCTGGAAACCGAGGCAGACAGGTTGGAATGGAAGCAGCGTGCTGCTGATCGCATCCGCGCGGCAGGAAATCGCAAGACCGGTGGGGCACAGGCGTCAAAATGATAAGACTTCTGGTTGCCGCATTGAGCATTGCATTTGCTGGCGCAGCGTCGGCTCAGGGACTATCCGGGCCATCTTCAGTCGAAGCCGATCTTGCGCCCGGAGACGGGCTCACCGATCCGCAATATCGTTCCGATTTTCCACGCAACATCGCACCGGGTTGGTTTCAGTGGAAAGACCGACTGGCTGAGGGTGGTTTTCGGTTCAACATTGACTACCTGGCATTGGGCCAAACCACGGATGCTGATCTGGGAACCGGCGAAGCAGCCAGCGGAATTGCGCGGTTCTACGGCAGTTGGCAGGCAACTGAACGGGGGTCTCTGACATTCAAGATCGAAGACAGGCACAGTTATACTGACGTTGCTCCGCAATTTCTCGGGCTGGATGGCGGAGCCCTTTCAATCACGGGAACAGCCTTCAATGACAACGGTTTGCTTCTGACCAATTTGTTCTGGACCCAAAGGGCTGAGAATGGGTCGTGGGCGCTGCAAGTCGGCCAGATTGATGTAACGGACTTTGTGGATATCTACGGGTTGGTAAGCCCCTACAGTGGTTTTCAAAACCTGTCTTTCAATACCAACCCGACAATCAACACGCCCAACCAAGGCCTTGGTATTGCCGGTGGGGTAAAGCTGAGCGAGAACCTCTACGCCGTTGCCAGCGTATCAGACGCAAACGCCGACCCGTCCGATCCAAACTTTGATGTGTTTAGCGACGGCAATCTCTTCAAGTCGCTCGAACTTGGGTACACGTCCGGCTTTGATCGCATCTACTTCGACAATATCCATCTGACCCTCTGGCATGCGGATGCGGCTGACGATGGCAGTCGAGCAGAAGATTACGGCGCAGCGTTTTCCGCCGCATGGTTTGTTGACAATAAATGGATGCCGTTCTTCCGTGCAGGGGCCTCGAAGGGAACCGCAGCGCTTTATGAACGGTCGATTTCTGCCGGTCTCGGTTACTATGGTCGCAACACCGATTTGGCCGGTCTGGGCCTAAACTGGGCCGAAGCAAGAGGCATAGATGGCGATCAGTTCACGCTTGAAGCTTTCTACCGCTTTTCAATCTCACCCGGACTGCAGATCACGCCATCGGTACAATTCATTTCCGACCCGCTTCTAAATCCCGATCAGGACCGGATTACCCTGTTCGGTCTAAGAACCCGGATCGTTTTCTAATGCGGGGTGAAGGCAGTCACTAAGGGGTGTGCCAAAGGGCAACTAAGAGAGATCAAGCGCGTGCCGGAATTTTCAACGCCGGTCGAATGAAGTTGGGAAGCAAAGGAACAATCTATGAAGATTGCATACGGAATTCTTGCAGCCTTAGCAGTTGTGTTTTTCATCCTTGGAGGCAGCGATGCCCATGCCAAAGACAACAAGGGTAAAAAGCCGAACAAGGGGGGCAAGAACGGTGATGTCAGCATTCAGATAGAAGACAAACCCGGCAAAGGCCCAAAAGCTGTACCACCTGGACAGATCAAGCGCTACACGCGCGGTGCCAAGCTCCCATCTGACCTGGAGTTCGAGGATATTGGGGACCTTTCCAAATGGAAGCTTGGGGAGCCGGGCAAAGGAAACCGCTACATTCTGGTCGATGACGAAGTCCTCGAAGTTACGAATGACCTGTCTACCGTGGTCGATGCCGTCGGCATCGTCGGTGATCTTCTAAATTAGGCGAAAGTACGATGTTTCAGGGCAAGAACTACCTCGTTTGCCCTGACGCTGGCCGGGGCGATCATTTGTGAACCCCGGCCCAAGTTCAAAACCCGGATCCGAGGCGCTACGATGATAAAGGCCCTTCTTGTTCTTTTTGCGCTTGCTACCTTTTCGTCAGCACGCGCCCTACTCGCTCAGGAAAACGGTGCAACTGAAGTCCCGCAAACAATACGCTTTGAGGGCTATGTATAGCCCAGTCGCGAAGCAGAACTGTCGCCTTTGGTGGACAATGTGGTCAACCGGACTTTGCAAAGTCTGCTTTCTGCGCATTGCTGTCATTGGGGCATAGAGCAGCATCGGTCGAAGTGGGCTCAAAGCCGTCATCCGACGGCATTAGCGATTAGACCGGTTTGTGGTTGCGAGCGGTCATTGGGGCCGCTCTCAGGATTGGTCCGACATCGGCCCTCCCAGTACTATTCAACGAGTTTTCAAGCTCAACTCCGAGATCCTACCGTCGCCTGACCCTCTCTCGATTACGCTCCCGACGTTCGATGTTGATCCGGTGGTCGCGGCCCA
>NZ_JBXWSP010000013.1:0-1218 GCF_059613485.1 Ruegeria sp. CRTD044
GATCCTCCCCCAATGAAGTGGTCCGCCGTTATGTTTAGGAAAACGGAGGATCAGAATGGCAACGAAGAGACACAAGCCGGAAGAAATTGTCACGAAGCTGCGGCAGGTTGAGGTGCTTGTCGGCCAGGGGATGGCACGGGTGGATGCGATCCGTGAGGTGCGCATTACCGAGCAGACCTATTATCGCTGGCGCAAGCAGTATGGTGGGATGGGAACCGACCAACTCAGGGAACTCAAACGGCTACAGAAGGAGAACGAGCGGCTGAGAAAGGCTGTTTCGGACCTGACGCTGGACAAGCTGATCCTGACTGAGGCCGCAAAGGGAAACTTCTGAGCCCCGCCCGCCGTCGGGCCTGCATCGATCATGTGCGCAACGCGCTGAAGGTATCGGAGCGTCGGGCCTGCCGGGTGCTGCTCCAGCACCGCTCGACGCAGCGAAGGCTGCCGAAGGGTCGGGCTGACGAGCAACGCCTGGTGGCGGACATGATCGAGCTTGCACGCCAGTACGGGCGTTATTGCTATCGCCGGATCGCGGCCTTGCTGAGAGATGCCGGCTGGCAGGTCAACGACAAGCGCGTCGAGCGGCTATGGCGGCGGGAGGGGCTGAAAGTGCCAATGAAACAGCCGAAGAAGGGACGGCTCTGGTTGAATGACGGCACCTGCGTCCGATTGCGGCCGGAGTACCGCAACCACGTCTGGAGCTACGACTTCGTGCATTGCAGGACCGATGATGGAAAAGCATTCCGGACGCTGAACATCCTCGACGAACACAGTCGGGAATGCCTGGCGATCCGGGTGAAGCGAAAGCTGAACTCGACCGATGTAATCGACGCGCTGAGTGACCTGTTCATTCTCCACGGCGTGCCGACCTTCATCCGTTCAGACAATGGCCCCGAGTTCGTGGCGCAGGTCGTCCAGGACTGGATCGCTGCCGTCGGCGCCAAGACCGCCTACATAGAGCCCGGCTCCCCTTGGGAGAACGGTTATTGCGAAAGCTTCAACGCTCGGTTCCGCGACGAGCTACTCAACGGGGAAATCTTCTACAGTCTGCGCGAGGCGCAGATCCTGATCGAACAATGGAGGAGGCACTACAACACGAAACGACCACACAGCGCCTTGGGTTACCGCCCACCGGCACCGGAAACCATCGTCCAGATGGACCAAAGGCCGGCGATGCACTAACACTCGAACTGGACCACTCGGGTGGGGCTGATCAGT
>NZ_JBXWSP010000014.1:2500-5988 GCF_059613485.1 Ruegeria sp. CRTD044
GGCAGCGCGGGTTCCAGGATGGGAGGCGGGAAAGTATGCTTTTGGTTCAGAAGAAAGATCGCCTTTAGTTACCAGCTGGGCGGTCGCGATTGATTTGATTACTAGCGCAGCTTTGGTTGTGTGCGGTCAAACGCACTCAAGTAGCCGAATAGGCGGTAGTGCCAATATCAAGTCTTTCTCTTTCTGGATCAAATCAAGCGCGAGAAGGGCGTTTGGTGAATGCCTTGGCAGCAAGAGGCGATGAAAGACGTGATACTCTGCGATAAGCCATGGGGAGCTGAGAATAAGCTTTGATCCATGGATCTCTGAATGGGGCAACCCACCTGAATGTTTGTTATTGTTAGCACAGCTGATCAATAATGAGCATGACCAGGTACTTAAGACCTGAATACATAGGGTTTTAAGGGCAAACCCGGGGAACTGAAACATCTAAGTACCCGGAGGAAAGGAAATCAATTGATACTCCCCTAGTAGCGGCGAGCGAACGGGGACCAGCCGAGCCGGATAAGTGAGAAGAACATGTTGGGAAGCATGGCCATAGCGGGTGACAGCCCCGTATTCGAAGCTTTGACGGACGTATTAAGTAGGGCGGAACACGTGAAATTCTGTCTGAAGATCGGAGGACCACCTTCGAAGGCTAAGTACTCCTTGCTGACCGATAGCGAACCAGTACCGTGAGGGAAAGGTGAAAAGCACCCCGACGAGGGGAGTGAAACAGTACCTGAAACCGAACGCCTACAATCAGTCGGAGGCTCCTAGCGAGCTGACGGCGTACCTTTTGTATAATGGGTCATCGACTTGGTCTCACGAGCAAGCTTAAGCCGTTAGGTGTAGGCGTAGCGAAAGCGAGTCTTAATAGGGCGTATGAGTTCGTGGGATCAGACCCGAAACCGAGTGATCTAGGCATGGCCAGGTTGAAGGTGCGGTAACACGCACTGGAGGACCGAACCCACATCCGTTGAAAAGGATCGGGATGAGCTGTGCCTAGGGGTGAAAGGCCAATCAAACTCGGAGATAGCTGGTTCTCTGCGAAATCTATTTAGGTAGAGCGTCATCCGAATACCCCGGGGGGTAGAGCACTGGATGGGTAATGGGGCCCCACAGGCTTACTGATCCTAACCAAACTCCGAATACCCGGGAGTACTAGATGGCAGACACACTGCGGATGCTAACGTCCGTAGTGGAGAGGGAAACAACCCTGACCTACAGCTAAGGCCCCCAATTCATGGCTAAGTGGGAAAGCAGGTGGGACGACCAAAACAACCAGGAGGTTGGCTTAGAAGCAGCCATCCTTTAAAGATAGCGTAACAGCTCACTGGTCTAAACAAGTTGTCCTGCGGCGAAGATGTAACGGGGCTCAAGCCATGAGCCGAAGCTTAGGATGCCGTAAGGCATGGTAGCAGAGCGTAGTGTGACATAAGACTTATCCTCTTCAGTGTCTTTCGGGGCACCTTGGAGGATCGAGTCTTTTCGATGAAGCCGGCCTGTGAGGGATCCGGTGGAGAGATCACTAGTGAGAATGATGACATGAGTAGCGACAAAGAGTGTGAGAGACACTCTCGCCGAAAGTCCAAGGGTTCCTGCTTAAAGCTAATCTGAGCAGGGTAAGCCGGCCCCTAAGCCGAGGCCGAAAGGCGTAGGCGATGGGAACTAGGTTAATATTCCTAGGCCAGGAGGATGTGACGGATCACAGGTGTAGTTCAATCTTATCGGATTGATTGGGCTGCTGAGTGGTTCCTGGAAATAGCCCTCCATCAGACCGTACCCTAAACCGACACAGGTGGACTGGTAGAGCATACCAAGGCGCTTGAGAGAACGATGTTGAAGGAACTCGGCAAAATACCTCCGTAAGTTCGCGAGAAGGAGGCCCGGTTCCTAGGCAACTAGGGGCTGGGGGCACAAACCAGGGGGTGGCGACTGTTTATTAAAAACACAGGGCTCTGCGAAGTCGCAAGACGACGTATAGGGTCTGACGCCTGCCCGGTGCCTGAAGGTTAAAAGGAGAGGTGAGAGCCTTGAATTGAAGCCCAGGTAAACGGCGGCCGTAACTATAACGGTCCTAAGGTAGCGAAATTCCTTGTCGGGTAAGTTCCGACCTGCACGAATGGCGTAACGACTTCCCCGCTGTCTCCAACATCGACTCAGCGAAATTGAATTGCCTGTCAAGATGCAGGCTTCCCGCGGTTAGACGGAAAGACCCCGTGCACCTTTACTACAGCTTCGCACTGGCATCAGGACTGCAATGTGCAGGATAGGTGGTAGGCTTCGAAGCAGGGACGCCAGTTCCTGTGGAGCCTCCCTTGAGATACCACCCTTTGCATTCTTGATGTCTAACCGCGGTCCGTTATCCGGATCCGGGACCCTGCGTGGCGGGTAGTTTGACTGGGGCGGTCGCCTCCTAAAGCGTAACGGAGGCGCGCGAAGGTTGGCTCAGAGCGGTCGGAAATCGCTCGTTGAGTGCAATGGCAGAAGCCAGCCTGACTGCGAGACTGACAAGTCGAGCAGAGTCGAAAGACGGCCATAGTGATCCGGTGGTCCCGAGTGGAAGGGCCATCGCTCAACGGATAAAAGGTACGCCGGGGATAACAGGCTGATACTGCCCAAGAGTCCATATCGACGGCAGTGTTTGGCACCTCGATGTCGGCTCATCTCATCCTGGGGCTGGAGCAGGTCCCAAGGGTACGGCTGTTCGCCGTTTAAAGAGGTACGTGAGCTGGGTTTAGAACGTCGTGAGACAGTTCGGTCCCTATCTGCCGTGGGTGTAGGAGACTTGAGAGGAGTTGCCCCTAGTACGAGAGGACCGGGGTGAACGATCCACTGGTGGACCTGTTGTTGCGCCAGCAGCAGTGCAGGGTAGCTATGATCGGACAGGATAACCGCTGAAGGCATCTAAGCGGGAAGCCCCCCTCAAAACAAGGTCTCCCTGAGGGCCGTGGAAGACCACCACGTCAATAGGCCGGAGATGTAAGCGCAGCAATGCGTTCAGTTGACCGGTACTAATCGCCCGATAGGCTTGATTTGATCCAGTAACAGAAAGACAAATCACCAAAAGCATACACTGACCTTGAGTTGGACAACGTTGATTGATGTGAAACCCCGCAAGGGGTCACACAACAACCGTGCGGCAACGCGCATTCGCTTCGCGAATACGCTGCCTGCCGCGCGCCGCCTTTTTGCAAAGCAAAAAGAGCGACGGGGATTTTCCTCGGTTTGGTGGTCATAGCGCAAGTGAAACACCCGGTCCCATCCCGAACCCGGAAGTTAAGCACTGCAGCGCCAATGGTACTTGGGCTCAAGCCCCGGGAGAGTAGGTCACCGCCAAACCTAGAAAAATCCCCCCTCTCAAAAACGATGAAAAAACACGACCAGGTCTCAAACAGCCAAATAGGCAACAGACCAAACCAAAGTGTCGCGGGATGGAGCAGCCCGGTAGCTCGTCAGGCTCATAACCTGAAGGTCGCAGGTTCAAATCCTGCTCCCGCAACCAA
>NZ_JBXWSP010000015.1:0-55259 GCF_059613485.1 Ruegeria sp. CRTD044
GCCGAAGCCGAAGCCGAAGCCGAAGCCGAAGCCGAAGCCGAAGCCGAAGCCGAAGCCGAAGCCGAAGCCGAAGCCGATCGGGCTACGGCAACCGATCAGCAATCTGAGGCCAAGCGAAGCGGGTTCATGCCGGCGCTGATTGGTGGCGTTATCGCGGCGGCGCTGGGGTTCGCCGCGGGACGCAGCGATCTGCTTTGGCCGGCAGGGTCCGATCCGTCCGAGGCGATTGCGGCGCTTGCGACCAAGATGTCCGACCAGGCTCAGCAACTGGCTGACCTGAGCAAGCAATTGTCTGCAGTTCCCGACACGTCCGCTGAAATCGTGGCGCTGAGCGCGAAGCTGACGCCGATCGAAAGCGACCTTTCCGCGCTCAAATCCAATGTCGACGATCTGTCCGGCAAGGTTGACCCCCTGGCGCAACGCGTCGCACAGCTTGAGGCGCGTCCGTTGACCGACGCGGCCTCGCCCGAGACCGTTGCGGCCGTCGAGGCCGAGCTGAAAAAGCTGCAGGACTCACTGGCCGCCCAGCGTGCCGAAGTCGAAAAGATGGTCGCCGAAGCGCAAACCCTGGATGCGCAAGCCCAGGCCAGGGCACAGGCGGCAGAGAACCTGGCCGTGCTGTCCAAGATCCAGGGTCAATTGGATGCCGGCGCACCCTATGCCGATCTGGTGGCCCAGTTGCAGACCGGCGGTGTGCAGGTGCCAGAAGCCCTGTCCGCTCCGGCTGGCGAAGGTGTGCCGACACTGACGGATCTGCGCGAGAGTTTTGCGCCTGCCGCCCGAACTGCACTGGCCGATGCGCGCGAAGCCGACAAGGGAACGGGCCTTGTCGCCTTTCTCCAGCGGCAGACCGGTGCCCGGTCCGTCTCGCCAAAAGATGGCAATGATCCCGACGCTATCCTGTCACGAGCGGAGGCTGCGTTGGGCAAAGGTGACATCAGCACGGCTTTGACCGAGCTGGGCGCGCTTCCGGAAGCGGCGCAGCCAGCTATGGCCGAATGGATCGCGGCTGCCAAATCCCGCCAATCCGCGGTCGAAGCCGCCAATGCGCTTGTGACAAGCGTGAACTCGAACTGAGGGGCCTGCCATGCTCTGGTCATTGTTGAAGATCCTGGTTTTTGTCGCGATCGTCGGCCTTCTGGCCATGGGGGCAGGTGTTCTGATGGAAACCAGCGGTGGCATCCAGATCACCGCGATGGGAACCGAGGTCACGCTCAGCCCGCTGCAGTCGGTGATTGCGCTGGGCCTGCTGGTTCTGGCGGTTTGGCTGTTTTTCAAGCTGCTCAATCTGCTGATTGCGACCCTGAAATTCCTCAACGGTGATGAGACTGCCCTTTCGCGCTATTTCGACCGCAGCCGCGAGAAACGGGGCTATCAGGCGCTGGCTGACGGGTTGATGGCACTGGCCTCGGGCGAGGGGCGGACGGCCATGACGATGGCGCACAAGGCGGAACGGCTGCTGAACAAGCCGGAACTGACGAACCTTCTGGTGGCCCAGGCAGCGGAAATGGTCGGTGACACCAAGAAGGCCTCGGAAACCTATAAGAAACTGGTGACGGATCAGGCCACACGGTTCGTCGGCGTGCGCGGAATCATGAAACAGAAGTTGGCCGAGGGCGACGATGAAACCGCGCGCAAACTCGCCGAAAAGGCACTGGCGCTGAAGCCGCGGCATCAGGAAACGCAGGATGTGCTTCTGAAACTGCAGACCAAGGCACAGGACTGGGCCGGCGCACGGTCGACCCTGACCGCCAAGTTGAAGTCCGGCGCGCTGCCGCGTGATGTGTTCAAGCGGCGCGACGCTGTTCTGGCCCTGTCCGAGGCCAAAGGAATTCTGGATGAAACCGCCAGTGTCGAACAGCAGGAGCGCGCGATCGAGGCGAACCGCCTCTCACCCGACCTGGTGCCGGCGGCCGCCATGGCCGCACGGGCCTACATCGCCAAGGGCAAGCCGCGCGCTGCGACAAAGATTCTCAAAAAGGCATGGGAGGCGCAGCCGCATCCGGATCTGGCCCATGCCTTTGCCGAGATCGTGCCCGACGAAACCGCCGAGGAACGGGTCAAGCGTTTTACGGCATTGACGCGCATCCATCCCGAACATCTGGAAACCCGCCTGATCCTGGCCGAGCTGAACATCGTCGCCGAAGACTTTCCCGAGGCCCGCCGGGCGCTTGGAGATGTGGTCGAGAAAGGTGCCGATGCCCGAGCCTATACCCTGATGGCTGCCATCGAGCGCGGCGAAGGGGCCTCGGACGCGGTGGTTCAGGGCTGGCTGGCCAAAGCGTTGAATGCGCCGCGCGGGCCGCAATGGGTCTGCGACAACTGCCATGACATCCAGGCTGAATGGGCGCCGGTCTGCCCCAACTGTCACAGCTTTGACACGCTCAGCTGGCAGATCCCCAAAACCCCCGAGATCGCCACGGCGACGGGTGTTCACATGCTGCCTCTGATCGTAGGGACTCTGGAAGACCGGTCGGATATGGCCGAGGACGCCGAGATCGAGGATATCCCCGAGCCTGAGATTGTCGATGCCAGCATGGCTGATCAGGCCCCCGAAGAGCCTGAGACCAAAGACGCCGGACCAAAACCCGCCTAGCGGGCGGTTTCGACGTCAAACGCGTCGTTCCACAGTTTGAACAACTCTGCCCTGCGGTTTGGGTCGCTGGCCACCAGAAGGGCCGGCGACAAAGGGATGAACCGTCGTGCGCTGGGCGTCAGTCCGGTCTCGGCCGAGTCCATCCGGGACACAAGCCCCGAGGTTGCGAGCAAGTCCTGCGCCCGGGCAGAGAGCAGGAAATCCAGCAAACGGGCTGCGGCGGCACTGTTGCCTGCATTCTTCGGGATCAGAAAGGCGCGGGACAGGACGAGGGTGTAGTCCTCGGGCAGGATCACCCCAACCGCGGGGTCCTGGGCATTCGCGACATAAGAGCCAAGCACGTTATAGGCGATCAGGAACCGGCCCTCGGCAACGTCGCGAATGATCTCGGCGGAACAACAGGTGGCGATGGCATCTATGCGCGCGAAACCTTCGATCAGTGACCCGAAGGTGGTGGCCTCGAGACTGTCTCCATAGGCAAACAGATACCCCAGCCCCGAGGCCGCGATGTCGTAGGTCGCCACGCGGCCGCGCAGCAGGTCGGGGCGGGTGCGCATCGCGTCCAGCAGGGCAAAGCGGCTGCGCGGCACCTCCAGATCGTCCAGACGATCCTTGTTGTAGACGATGACGGCGGGTTCGGTGGTGATTCCCCACAGCTCGTCCCGCCAGCGCCGGGCTGGGGGCAGGGCCTGCGTCAGGGCCGAGCTGTAGCGGTGGGCGCAGGCGGCATTCACCAACCAAACCATCTGCTGGACCGCCGAGGAGAACACCGCATCGGCCGGGCTGTCGCCGGTCTTGCAGGCCGTCTTGCTGTGCTGGAACAGCGCGTTCGAGCCCCATTGTTCATAGGTGATGGTCAGGTCGGGGTTTTGCGCCGCGAACTGTTCCATCACCGGGCGAATGATCCCGATATCCGTGGTCGAGCGCACCAGCAGGGGGGTGGGCCCGGTGCCGAATTCGGTCACCGCCTCCTGCGCCGCGGTGCGGGTACCCGGCATCAGCACGCACAGGGCCAGCGCGATCAGAAACCGTATCATGCGCCTGTTCCTTCGGTGGCCGCCGGAAAGCTGAGCGATACGCGAAACCCGTCATCGGTGCGGGTCATCTCGACGGTGCCGTCAAAGGCTTCGGCGGTGGATTTGACGATCGACAGGCCCAGCCCGCTGCTGTCCTCGCCCGACCCTGCGTTGCGGTTGAACCGGTCGCCCAGCCGGGCAGAGACCGACGTTTCCGGCCCCGGGCCGCTGTCGCGCACCCACAGAACGGCGCGGCCACCGTCCAGGCTGGCGCCGATGCTGACCGGGGCCTTGCCGTGGCGCAGCGCGTTGCCCAGCAGGTTCTTGGTGGCCTCGCCCAGCGAAAACGCATCGCCCCGCACCCAGACCGGGTCTTCCCCGATTTTCAGATTCACCTCGACGCCGGGGGCGATCACCTCGTGGTCGCTCTGCTCCAGCGCCTCGAGCGCCACTTCGCGCAGATCGACCGGCAGGCGCGGGGCGCTGTCGATGCGGTGGATGACCATCGCGCGCGACAATAGCTGATCCAGAAGTGTCCCGAGCGACCGCGTACGGTTCAGCAGCCGGTCCAACGCGCGGTGGCGAGCCGGGGCATCCGGATCCGCCTGCGCGATTTCGGCTTGGACCCGGATCGCCGCGACCGGGGTGCGCAACTGATGCGCGGTGTCGGCGATCAGATTGCGCATCGACAGAACCTGCCTGTCCAGCCGCCCCATGAACCGGTTCATCGCCGCGATCATGGCCTGCAATTCGCGCGGCAGACCGTCGCTGGCCACGGGCGTCAGGTCATAGGGGTCACGGCGGATCAGGTCATCCGACATCGCCTCGAGCGGGCGCAGCGCCGAACGGGTGACGAACCACGACATGATCAGTAGCAACGCGCCGGCAACCGCCATCGGCAGCAGGGCATCCAGCATCAGCCCGGCGGTCATCGCGCGCCGTGCCAACAAGGTCTGGCCGACCACGATTTCGACTTCGCCGGAAAAGTCGCGCTCGGCGAACAGGCGGGGCACACGGACGAACCGGGCTGGTTCCCCGTTCAGGTCTGCCGCGAAATACTGGGCCGACTGGCTGAAGGGCTGCGGGGGCGCGATCACAGTGTCCGGGTCCAGCCCGGTGATAAAGCGCCCGTCGGGCCCGCGCACCGCGTAATAGATCCGGTCATCCGGGGCCTGGGCCAGCAGCTCAAACGCCGAAACCGGAAGGTCGACGATAGGCTGGCCGTCCTGGATGCGCACGGATTCGGCAATGTCGCTGGCGGCGCCCAGCAGCAGCCGGTCATAGGCCTGACGAGCCGCCAGCCGCCCGTTGGCCCAGATCGACAGGCCGACCAGAACGCCGCCCAGAACAAGGATCAGCATCACCGCGCTCAGCACCCGGGCGGTCAGGCTGTGGGGCAGGGGCGGCTTAACCATGCAGGCCGATCCGGTACCCGACCCCGCGCTGGGTGGTGATGGCCACGCCGCTGTCCGAGAATTTCTTGCGCAGTCGGGCGATATACAGCTCGATCGCGTTCACGCCCACATCGGCATCCTCGAACCCGTAAAGCGAGTCGTACAGCCGCGCCTTGGACAGGAACTGCCCCTCGTGCCGGATCAGGGCGTCCAGCACGGCGGCCTCGCGCGCGGTCAGGTTCAGGCGTTTGCCGCCCAGCGTGGCGCTGCGGTCCTTGGGGGCATAGACCAGCGGGCCCAGCGTGATCTGCTCGCTCTTGCGGTCGGCATCTCGGCGCACCAGCGCGCGCAACCGCGCCTCGAGCTCGCGCTGGTCGAAGGGTTTGCCCAAGTAATCGTCGGCCCCTTTGTCCAGCGCGGCGACCCGGTCCTCGACCGCGGTCAGCGCGGTCAGCATCAAGACTGGAATGCGGTCACCCCCACCACGGATTTCGTCCAGAAAGCCCAGGCCCGACCCGTCGGGCAGGTTGATGTCCAGCAGTATCGCGTCATAGCCTTGGACCGCGCGGAAATCGCGCGCGGCCTCGACCGAGGTCGCCAGATCGCACACCACACCGGACCGGCCCAGATGGGCCACGACGCCCTCGGCCAGATCCTCGGCATCTTCGATCATCAATACACGCATTATCCCCCCGAACGCCCGTCGCAACATGACAGGTTCGTGACAGCATTATTCGTTAAAGAAAAACAACCTGCAAGGAAGGGCTGCGCGCCCGGCTCCCTGCAGGGACCGGTTTCGTCTGCGTAACAGCAGGCCAAGAAGACCCTAGGAGGAGAACCAAATGAAACTGTTTGGAACCGGCGGCGTCGTAGCCGCTGCCGTATTCGCCCTGACCGGCTTTGCCGCCAGCGCTCAGGAATGCATTGCACCGGCCAACCCCGGTGGTGGTTGGGACTTTACCTGCCGTCAGGTGGGCAAGTCGCTGCAGGATCTGGGCCTGATCGACCAGACCATGCAGGTCGTGAACCTGGCCGGTGGCGGCGGTGGCGTGGCCTTTGCCGAGGTGGTGAACAAGCGCAATGACGACAACAACCTGATTGTCGCCGCAAGTGCCGCAACTGCAACCCGTCTGGCCCAGGGCGCCTATCCGGGCAACACTATGGATCAGGTCCGTTGGCTGGCCGCGATCGGCGCCGACTATGGAGTGATCGCCGTGGCTGCCGACAGCCCGGTCAACACCCTGCCCGAGCTGCTGGACCAGATCAAAGCCGACCCGGCTTCGGTCTCGGTTGCCGGCGGTTCGGCCGTGGGCGGCTGGGACCACCTGAAGGTGTTGATCGCGGCCAACGCCTATGGCATCGACGATGTCCGCGCGGTCAAGTACATCGCCTTTGACGGCGGCGGCGAGGCGGTGACCCAGCTGCTGGCCGGCTCGGTCCAGGCCTTCACCGGTGACATTTCCGAAGCCAAGGGTTTCGTGGATTCCGGCGACATCAAGGTGATCGCGGTTCTGGCGCCCGAGCGTCTGCCCGGCGAATTCGCTGACTTCCCGACCGCCAAGGAACAGGGTGTGGACGCCATCGGCGCCAACTGGCGCGGCTTCTATGCCCCAGGCGGCATGTCGGACGAGGCCTACAACGACTGGGTCGCAAAAATCGGTGACCTGTATGCGTCGGACGAGTGGAAAGAAGTGATGGCCGCCAACGGTTTGGCTCCGCTGGACCTGCAGGGCGAGGACTTCCAGAACTTCGTTGCCGAGTCCGTCGGTCAGATCCAGACCATCTCGAAAGAGATCGGGATCATCAAGTAACCGCACCACTCACGTGCAGGCGGGTGCCGCGACAGCGTGGCGCCCGCACTCTTTATACCCGAACAACAGGAGACACCGATGAGTGACCGCATCTTCGGGGTTGTCGGACTTCTTCTTGCCATTGGTTTCGCGATATCCGCGCTGGCGATCGAAGAAAGCTTTCTGTCCGATGCCGTTGGGCCCAAGGCCTTTCCTTTGATCATCGCCGCCATTTTGGGCGTGTCCAGCGCGGTGATCGCCCTGCGCCCGGACGCCGAGCCGGAATGGCCGGCCCTTGGCCGTCTGGTCGAGATCGCCGCCGCGGTGGTGGTCATGATCCTGTATGCCGAATTGCTGCCCGAGCTGGGCTTCGTCATCGCAACGGCCTTTGCCGCGGCCTACCTGGCCTGGCGATTGGGGTCCGGCCCGATCGAAAGCGTTCTGGTCGGCGTGGGCACCTCGGTTGGCATCTACGTCATTTTCCATCTGGTTCTGGGCCTGTCGTTGGCCAAAGGGCCGCTGGGTTTCTAGGGGGCGATCATGGAAACTTTTGCATCCTTGGCCGATGGGTTCGCCATCGCGCTGACCTGGCAGAACCTGATGCTGGCCCTGTTGGGCTGCTTTCTGGGCACGGTCATGGGCGCGCTGCCGGGGCTGGGCCCGTCGAACGGCGTGGCCATCCTGATCCCGCTGGCCTTCACGCTGGGGCTGGGCGCGACGCCGTCGCTGATCCTGCTGACCAGTGTCTATTACGGGGCGATGTACGGGGGGCGGATCTCGTCGATCCTGCTGAACATCCCCGGCGACGAGCCTGCGATGATGACCTGTCTGGATGGGCATCCCATGGCCAAGAAAGGTCTGGCGGGTGAGGCTCTTTCGCTGTCAGGTATCGCCTCGTTCGTCGGCGCGTTCCTGGCGACCTGGGGCCTGATCCTGCTGGCGCCTCAGCTGGTCAAAGTGGCACTGCTGTTCGGCCCGGCCGAGTATTTTGCCCTTTTCGCGCTAGCGTTCATGACGCTGGGCGGTGTGTCGTCGACCAACCAAGCCAAATCGGCTTTTGCCGCCGCGCTGGGGCTTGGGCTGGCGACCATCGGTGTTGATACCCAAACGGGCGTGCCGCGCTTTACCTATGGCGAGGTGCATCTGTACGACGGGATCGATTTCCTAGTGGCCATCGTCGGCCTGTTCGCCCTGTCCGAGGTGTTCATTTTCCTCGAACACCGGCATGGCGGGTCTGACGCCGAGGGCAGCAAGCTGAAAATCGGCAAGCTCTACCCTCCGATGTCGATGATCAAGAGCTGCACGCCGACGATGCTGCGCACCTCGTTCCTGGGCTTCATCGCCGGGGTTCTTCCCGGGGCCGGGGCATCACTGGGGTCGTTCATTTCGTACTCGATGGAAAAGCGGCTGGTGGATAAGAAAAACACCTTTGGCACCGGTGATCCGCGCGGCGTGGCCGCGCCCGAGGCTGGCAACAACGCCGCCGCCGGAGGCGCATTGGTACCGATGCTGGCGCTGGGCGTTCCGGGATCGGGTACCACGGCGGTGCTGCTGGCGGTGCTGCTGGCGCTGAACATCACGCCCGGGCCGCTGCTGTTCACGCAGAACCCGGATGTGGTCTGGGGCCTGATCGCGGCGCTGTTCATCGCCAACTTCATGCTGCTGGCCATGAACATCCCCATGGTGGGCCTATTCACCCGCGTGCTGATGATCCCGTCGCGCATCCTGATGCCGATCGTGGCCATGGTCAGCTTTGTCGGCATCTACGGCATTTCCGGGTCCAGCTTTGACCTGCTGGTGATGATCGGGTTCGGCGTGATGGGCTGGGTCCTGCGCAAGCTGGACGTGCCACTGGTGCCGATCATTCTGGGTACCCTGCTGGGCAACGCGATGGAGAACAACCTGCGTCGCGCCGTGACCATCGACAATGGCAACTGGTGGACCCTGATCGACAGCCCGCTGTCCATCGGGTTGTGGACAATCGCGATCATCGGCTTTGTCCTGCCCCTGATCGTGGGCGCCCGGGTCAAGGCCAAGATGCACCAGCGTCGTGACGAAGAAAGCGCGATCAGCGATTGATCTGCCTGCCCGCCGCCCGCCGAAATGGTCGGGCGGCGGATCTTTTGCCAGCCCGTGACCCGCAGGGTCCGCCTGCCGATTGTCCCAGACACGTCGCTTTGCTAACGTCACTCTCGCGTCGGGGAGGGCGTGCAAACCGAAATGCTGGATTACTCGCATAACGCTTGGCTCGTGGGGGCCTCGTTGGCCGTCGCACTCATGGCCGGGTTCACGGGCCTGTATCTGACGCATGGCGCCTCAAAGCTGGATGACCAGAGGCGGAAGTTCGTTGTCGCCTTGGCCGCAGTCATTTTGGGCGGGGGCATCTGGTCGATGCATTTCGTGGCCATGCTGGGCCTGCAACTGCCGATCCTTTTTTATTATGACGCGTTGATCACCCTGATCTCGGCCCTGGTCGCCATTCTGATGGTCGGGCTGGCGTTGCTGCTGTTGCACTTCCGCGCGCGTAGCCCGGGTACGATTGTCGGCGCGGGTGTGATCGTGGGTCTTGGTATCGTGGTGATGCACTATATCGGCATGGCCGGGATGGAACTGTGCCGTCCCGTCTACACCGCATCAGACGTTGCGATCGCGACCGTGGCTTCGGTGGTGCTGTCAGTGCTGGCGATCTGGGTTGCCTACGACAATCGCACCCAGCGCAATATCCTGCTGGGCACGGTGTGTTTTGGCCTGGCCGTGTTCACCATGCACTTCGTCGCCACGGGCCTGACCGATTTTACCGCCAGTGACAATGCAGGTGGCGCGGGCCCGGCTTTGAACAATCAGGTTCTTGCGATGGGGGTGACCGTTGCGGTGTTCCTGATTTGCGGGGCATTCCTGCTGACCGGGATCACCTTTATCGGGCCCGAGCCAGCGGCCGAAGCGCCGCAGCCGGAACCGGCTCTGCGCGCCGGCGTCCCGTTTGAGCGCGAGGGCCAGACCTTTTTCACCGAACCAGCGCGCATCGCCGCCATTCGGGCCGAGGGGCACTACACCGTTTTGTACATGGGCGCCGAGAAACTGTTCTGCCCATGGTCGATCACCGAGGCCGAAACCCGCCTGAAACCAGACGGCTTTTTGCGGGCCCACCGAAGTTACCTCGTGAACCCCAGACACGTTTCCCGGTTTGAGCGGCACAAGGACAACGGCACCTGTTATTTCGACCAGGTCGATGCGCTCAGCAAGGTGCCGGTCAGCCGATCCCGCCTGACGGACATCCGCGAGGCGCTGGGCCTCTGATCGCAACTCGTGCAGCCCATTCGCATTTCGTGAAACAACCCGCGCCCCCCGTTCCTGCGCGATAGCCTGCGCACGCCCTCAGGACTTTCCTTATTCCCAAGGCCCCGAAGTGAACGGGCCAAGGGAGGAAAACATGATACCAGCCGGTTTCGAGTATCACCGGCCAGGCGACGTCGCCTCGGCCATCGACATTCTGCAGGAACACGGGGACGAAGCGCGCGTGATCGCAGGCGGGCACAGTCTGATCCCGATGATGAAACTGCGCATGGCCGAGATGGGCCATTTGGTCGACCTGCAGGCCATCGAGGAACTCAAAGGCATCGAAGTCGGGTCTGATACCGTGACCTTGGGCGCGATGGTCACGCAGCACGAATTGATCACCCACGACGGTCTTGCCGACGCGATCCCGCTGATCCGCGAAGCGGCTCTGCAGATCGCGGATCCGCAGGTGCGTTACATGGGAACGGTCGGCGGGAACGTGGCCAACGGGGATCCGGGCAATGACATGCCGGGTCTGATGCAGTGCCTGAACGCGTCGTTCGAACTGTCCGGCCCTGACGGCACCCGCAGCGTCCCGGCCCGCGATTTCTACGAGGCGGCCTATTTTACCGCCCGCGAGGACGAGGAGATCCTGACGCGGATTTCCATCCCGGTTCCCGGCCCCGGTGTCGGGCAGGCCTATGAAAAGCAGAAACGCAAGATCGGCGATTACGCAACCGCGGCTGCCGCAGTGATGGTTGGCAACGGTCAGGCATCGGTGGCGATGACCAACCTGTCCGACACGCCCGTCTGGTCTGACGCGGCCAGTGCGGCACTGGCCTCGGGCGATGTCGACGGCTGCGTGGCCGCGATGCTCAAGGCGATCGACCCGGTGGCCGACAACCGCGGCCCCGTCGAATTCAAGAAACACGTGGCCGCCGTGATGCTGCGCCGCGCCATCGACCGTGCACAGAACCGCGCGGGCTGAGGGGAGGAACACAGATGTCGAAGATGCATGTCAAACTCACCGTGAACGGCAAGCAGGTCGAGGGCCTGGCCGAACCGCGCACGTTGCTGATCCACTTCCTGCGGGAAGATCTGAAAATCACCGGCCCGCATATCGGTTGCGAAACCAGCCATTGCGGAGCCTGTACCGTGGATATCGATGGCAAATCCGTCAAATCCTGCACGACCTTCGTGGCGCAGGTGAACGGGGCCGATATCACGACCGTCGAAGGGCTGACCAATGACGATGGCAGCCTTGGCGTGTTGCAGGAAATGTTCCGCGAGCATCACGGGCTTCAGTGCGGTTTCTGCACGCCGGGCATGATCACCCGTGCGCATCGCCTGCTGCAGGAAAACCCCAACCCGACCGAAGAAGAAATCCGCTTTGGCATGGCCGGCAATCTATGCCGCTGCACCGGGTACCAGAACATCGTCAAGGCGATCTCAGCCTCGGCTGACATGCTGAACGCGCAGAAGGAGGCCGCGGAATGAACGACCAGACCATGACCCCCGAAGAACGCGCCGCCAACCTCAAGGGGATGGGCAGCTCGCGCAAACGCGTCGAGGACGTGCGCTTTACCCAAGGCAGGGGCAACTACGTCGATGACATCAAGCTGGACGGAATGCTGTTCGGCGCCTTTGTCCGTTCACCCTATGCCCATGCCCGGGTTGTCAGCGTCAACAAAGAGGCCGCTCTGGCCGTGCCAGGTGTCGTGGCCGTTCTGACGGCCGAGGACTTGGCGCCGCTGGGTCTGCACTGGATGCCCACGCTTGCTGGCGACAAGCAGATGGTGCTGGCCGATGGAAAGGTCCTGTTCCAGGGCCAGGAGGTGGCCTATGTGGTTGCCGAAGACCGCTATGTCGCCGCGGATGCTGTCGAACTGGTCGAAGTCGAATACGAGGAACTGCCGGTTCTGACCGACCCGTTCGAGGCGCTGAAGTCCGACGTAGTGCTGCGTGAGGATCTCGAGGGTCAGACAGAAGGCGCCCACGGGCCGCGCAAGCATCACAACCACATCTTCACCTGGGAACAGGGCGACAAGGACGCGACCGAAGCGGTTCTGGCCGAAGCCGATGTGGTGGCCGAGGAAATGGTCTACTACCACCGCACCCACCCCTGTCCGCTTGAGACCTGCGGCTGCGTGGCCAGCATGGACAAGGTGACCGGCAAGCTGACGCTGTACGGCACCTTCCAGGCGCCGCATGCGATCCGCACTGTCGTGTCCCTGATTTCGGGCCTCGCCGAGCACAACATCCGGGTCATCAGCCCCGATATCGGCGGCGGCTTCGGCAACAAGGTGGGCGCATATGCAGGCTATGTCTGTTCGGTCGTGGCCTCGATCGTCACTGGCAAGCCGGTGAAATGGGTCGAGAACCGGATGGAAAACCTGATGTCCACCGCCTTTGCCCGCGACTACTGGATGCAGGGCAAAATCGCCGCCACCAAAGACGGCAAGATCACGGGCCTGTGGTGTCATACAACCGCGGACCACGGGGGGTTCGACGCCTGCGCCGACCCGACCAAGTTCCCGGCCGGGTTCATGAACATCTGCACCGGGTCTTACGACATCCCGACCGCCTATCTGGCCGTGGACGGCGTCTATACCAACAAGGCGCCGGGTGGCGTGGCCTATCGCTGTTCCTTCCGCGTGACCGAAGCCGCCTATTTCATCGAGCGGATGATAGAGGTCCTGGCCATCAAGTTGAACATGGACGCGGCCGAGCTGCGCCGGATCAACTTCATCAAGGCCGATCAGTTCCCCTATCAGTCGGCGCTGGGATGGGAATATGACTCGGGCGATTACCACACCGCCTGGGACAAGGCGCTGAAAGCGGTCGACTACGACGGCCTGCGCGCCGAGCAGGCCCAGCGGATCGAGGATTTCAAAGCCGGAAAGACGCGCAAGCTTCTGGGGATTGGTCTGACGCATTTCACCGAAATCGTCGGGGCAGGGCCTGTGAAGAACTGCGATATTCTGGGTTTGGGGATGTTCGACAGCTGCGAAATCCGCATCCACCCGACCGGGTCAGCCATCGCGCGGTTGGGGACGATCTCTCAGGGTCAGGGTCACGCGACGACCTTTGCCCAGATCATCGCCAGCGAGATCGGTCTTCCAGCCGACGACATCACGCTGGAGGAAGGGGACACCGACACCGCGCCCTATGGCTTGGGCACATATGGCTCTCGGTCCACGCCGGTTGCGGGGGCTGCAACAGCCATGGCTGCACGCAAGATCCGCGCCAAGGCGCAGATGATCGCGGCCTATCTGCTTGAGGTTCACGACGACGATGTCGAATGGGACGTGGACCGGTTCGCGGTCAAAGGCGCGCCCGAGCGGTTCAAGACGATGAAAGAGATCGCCTTTGCCGCCTACAATCAGGCCATCCCGGGGTTGGAGCCGGGTCTGGAAGCCGTCAGCTACTATGACCCGCCCAACATGACCTATCCGTTCGGCGCCTATATCTGTGTCATGGAGATCGATGTGGATACCGGCGAATGGGAAGTCCGGCAGTTCTATGCGCTGGACGATTGCGGAACCCGGATCAACCCCATGATCATCGAAGGTCAGGTGCATGGCGGTGTAACCGAGGCGCTGGCCATCGCGATGGGTCAAGAGATCGCCTATGATGAGATGGGCAACGTCAAGACCGGCACGCTGATGGACTTCTTCCTGCCAACCGCGTGGGAAACGCCCAACTACACGACCGATCACACGGTGACCCCCTCGCCGCATCATCCGATCGGCGCGAAGGGTGTCGGCGAAAGCCCGAATGTGGGTGGCGTGCCGGCGTTCTCGAATGCGGTGCACGACGCGTTCCGGCCCTTTGGCCTGGTTCAGAGCCACATGCCGCATGACCATTGGCGGATCTGGAAGATCGCCAACGGCTTGGGGATGCACGGGTAATCGGTTTCGGACCGGCTGGGCCCGGTCCGCCGAACGGAGGGGGTGCTGACCCCCTCCGACCCCCTCGGGATATTTTGGGCAAACGAAGATTGGACCCTGGTGTGACACTGAGTGACGTTCAGAACGGTTTGGCCCAGCAGGGCTATGTTGCCGACGACCGGTTGGCGATGGCGTTGCATTTGGCCCAGACCCTGGGACGACCGCTGCTGCTGGAGGGGCCGGCCGGTGTCGGCAAGACCGAAGTGGCCAAGGCGCTGGCGGCGTGGCGCGACGCCCGTTTGATCCGCTTGCAGTGTTACGAAGGGCTGGACGCCAGTCACGCGATCTATGAGTGGAACTACCAGCGGCAGCTGCTGGCCATCCGAGCCTCCGAGGCGCGTGGCGGAACCAGCGAGGCCCAGCTGTTTTCCGATGACTATCTGCTGAAGCGGCCGTTGTTGGAGGCGATCAGCGCCGATGATCCGCCCGTTTTGCTAATCGATGAGATTGACCGGGCGGATGAAGAATTTGAAGCCTATCTGCTTGAAATCCTGTCGGACTTTCAGATCACGATCCCGGAACTGGGGACGATTTCCGCCAAAACGCGACCCATCGTCATTCTGACCGCGAACGGCACGCGCGATCTTTCGGATGCGCTGCGGCGGCGGTGTCTGTACAGCTTTTTGAACTATCCGTCTGGCGAGACCGAAATGGCCATCCTGCGGGCACGGATGCCCGAAGTCGAAGGGCTGTTGGCGCGCCAGATCACCGGAGTGGTTCAGAACCTGCGCAAGGAAGATCTGGAAAAGACACCCGGCATTGCCGAAATGCTGGATTGGGCCGCGGCCCTCTCGGGTCTTGGCGTCAACGATCTGTCCCAATCACCCGAGGCCGTACAGGCCACACTGGTTTGTCTGCTGAAGACCGCTGCGGATTACGATGCCGTTCCACCCGAGGTGATGGATCGCCTGATCGGAAAGGTCGCGTGATGCAGGTGACACGGTTTCCATCGCGGGCGCATGGATTGGCCGATCGGATGGCGGGATTCGTTGCGCATCTGCGCGGGAACGGTTTGCGGGTCGGACCGCGGGAGACCGGAGATGCGCTGGCCGCACTGACCTCGGTCGAGGCCACCGATGTCGGGCAGGCGCGGAATGCCTTGTGTGCCGTGATGTCCGGGGATGCCGAGGATTGGCGGCGCTTTGACGATTTGTTCGATGCCTATTGGTTCAACGCGGGCAAGCAGCGGAGCGGCGTGGCACAGAACACCCATGTCAGGGTCCAGTCGGCCAAGCCGATGATCTGGCAGCCCGCAGATCGCGGAGATTCCGCGGACGCTTCCCCCGATGCGCAGGATGCCAGCACCCCGGATTCCGGGGATGGACTGGCCGAAGGAACGGACGGCAAGCTGATCGCAACCCGGACCGACAACCTGTCGCGCCGGGATCTGCGCGAGTTGATGGACGAGCAATCCCTGCGCCGGGCCGAAGCCGCGGCCCTCGCCCTGGCGCGGGCGATACGGGATCGACGTTCGCGCAGGCGCAAACAGGCGCGGCGGGGTCCGGCGCTGGACATGCGTCGCATCCAGCGGGCGAGCCTTGCGCGCGGGGGCGAGCCTTTGGAGCTGTTTCGCCGTGCCCGACCACCACGCCCGATGCGGATCGTCGCGCTGTGCGATGTCAGCGGGTCCATGACCGTCTATTCGCGTGTATTTCTGGCCTTTCTCAAGGGCCTTGTGGCCAGCGGAACGGATGCGGATGCCTATCTGTTTCACACGCGGTTGATGCGGGTCACCGATGCGTTGCGGGACCACGACACACTGCGCGCCGCTGGCCGGTTGTCACTGATGGCCGAAGGTTTTGGCGGCGGCACCGACATCTCCGGCAGTCTCGAAAGGTTTCTGGACGGATACGGTGCGCGAGCGCTGAATGGGCGCACCATCGTGCTGATCCTTTCGGATGGCTATTGCAGCTCTGACCCGCAGGCGCTGGGTGCGGCTTTGGCGAGGATCCGGCGCAAGGCGCGCCGGATCGTCTGGCTGAACCCCTTGAAAGGTTGGGAGAACTATCAGCCCGTCGCCGCCGCCATGCAGGCCGCGTTGCCCCATCTGGATGCGCACCTTCCGGCAAACACGCTCGACGCGCTGGCCGCGTTGGAGCCCGAGTTTCAAAAGTTGTGAGAGGAACCGACCATGCCTGGTTTCGACATTTTCGACACGATTGACCAGCTGCGCAGCAGCGGCGAAGCGTTCTGCGTCGCAACGGTGGTGCGGACGGCAGATGCTACCTCGGCCAAGGCGGGCGCCAAGGCGGCGATCACCCGGGACGGGAGGATCCTTGGCCATCTGGGTGGAGCCTGTGTCCAGCGGGCGGTGCGCGCCTCGGCACAGGAAGCGCTGGCCAGCGGTGCGTCGCGGATGATCCGCGTGAAACCCTCGGACAAGGTGGTGGCAATGACCGATCCGGATGGCGTTCAGACCTTCAAGAGTGGCTGCCCATCCGGCGGTACGGTCGATCTGCTGGTCGAACCCTATCAACACGCGCCCCGCCTGGTGATCTTTGGCGACACCCCGATTGCTCATGCGCTGGCGGACCATGCGGCATTGGCCGGGTTGCGCGTATTCGTTTCGTTTGAGACCAGCGACGCGGCTGCGCAATCATGTTTCGACCCAGACGACGTGGATGCGTTGGGGGTTGAGCCCCGCGATTTTGTCGTCGTCGCCTCGCAAGGCCAGAACGACCGGGCAGCGTTGGCCTCGGCGCTGGGAACGCCGGCAAGTCGGGTGTCGATGGTGGCCAGCCAGCGCAAGGCGAAGGTTCTGACGGACAGGTTGGTATTGCAGGGTATGGACACCGAGAAGGTTGCGCGCCTGAAGTCGCCTGCCGGGCTGGATATCGGGGCCATTGATCCGCACGAAATCGCCTTGTCCATCCTGGCCGAGATCGTGCGCTGGCGAAATGCGGACACCGCCGAGGAGACAACTCATGATGAAAAACTTGCGTAGCTGGGTGGCGCGGCTATGGCCGCCCCGACCCGCCCAAACCCCCGAGGATGCCGCGGAACAGGCGCTGCGCGTCTTTCCCAGATGTTGCTGAGCAGAGGAATACCCAATGGAACTGACTGACGAAATTCGCATTGCGGCCCCCCGGGACGCGGTTTATCGCGCGCTGAACGATCCCGAGGTTCTGCGTGAATGCATCCCCGGCTGCGAAGAGCTGACCCAGACCGCCCCCAACGAGCTTGAGGCCAAGGTGGTTCTGAAAATCGGTCCCGTGAAGGCGCGGTTCGCTGGCGAGGTGACACTGGACCAGACCAACGCCCCCGACGGGTTTTCGCTGGTGGGAGAGGGCAAGGGCGGCGCTGCAGGCTTTGCCAAGGGTGGTGCGGACGTAACGCTGACCGAGGATGGTGACGAGACCGTTCTGACCTATACCGCCAAGGTTGATGTCGGGGGCAAGATCGCCCAGTTGGGCAGTCGCCTGATTGCCGGGACGGCCAAGAAACTCTCGGGCAAGTTCTTCACCCGGTTCGGCGAGGTCGTTGCCGCGCAAACCGCTGCCTGAGGCAGGCGCCCGGCGCCGTTCCAGTTGACGAATTGCGTGAGCGGGGTATGCACCTGCATAGCGTTTGGCGCTGATGCAGCAGGAGACAGTGGTGCCCCCCACCTCGAAAATTGCCGAACTTGAGAATTGGCTGGCGATGAAGCCAGGTGATCTCAAGTCGATTCGTCAGCTGGTCACACGGCTGGAACATGCGCCCAAGGCTCCGGGTTCGGCTGGGCGTTTTTCTGCGGCACAAGCGGACATCGTTACCTCGCTGGGCGCCGATTGGCGGGCGGGTCTTTTTGAGCCCGAGCACATGGTCGAACAGTACCGCGCATGGTTGGCCGCATTGCGAAACCGCGGTGTTTCGCAAGCGGTGCCGATCGGGCAGGTCTTTTCCGGGCGTGTCCTCAAGGTGCGCGGGCAGAACGCTTATTGCGGCGTTTTTCTGGACTTCTTCAAAGAGACCGGCGCCATCCCGGCGCTGTGCAATGACTGCTACAAGGTGCAGATTTTGCCGCATGACCTGCGTGCAATGTTCCAGACCTACGCCCTGCTGCTTAAGCTGGATCTACCCAATGACAATGCCCGCAAATGCATGATCGAGCTGCGCGACGGGATCAAATTCCCGTACAAGGCCTATATCTATTGCGACACCGTTGATGACGTGCGCGCATGCCTGCAGGCGTTCCGCGATCTTCAGGCCAAGCATGGGATTGAAGGAATCAGCAGCAAGATCTCGCACGGATGTTCGGAATACGGGCAGAAGTATCCGGCATTCAAATTCCCGGAAACCGATGACGCGCCCGAGTTCGTTCCCGATCCGCAATGGCCGGCTATCGAAAAGGCCTATTTCAGGTCGATCAAGCTTCCGGCACAAGCCCGGGAGAGCAACACCCGTGAGCATGTCAGCCTGCGCGATGTCTTTGCCTTCTGCACATGGGTCAAATACGCCGAGCTGATCGGCGACCCGAGCAGCAAGGCCTACGCAGCGCTGCGCGGACCGGACCTTCCCCAGCAATTCACCAAGCGGGTGCGGTCTCAGGCAAAGATCCGTCGCCGCGAGATGGAGGAATTGCAGAAGACGGAATGAGAGCCGACCACCGGTTCGAGGGTGGTTTGCGCGGTCGTCATATCTGTTCGGGGATATGGTGCCCAGGAGAGGACTCGAACCTCCACGTCCATACGGACACTAGCACCTGAAGCTAGCGCGTCTACCAATTCCGCCACCTGGGCAGGTGTCGTGGAGGGGCGTTTAAGCCTACTCGCCGAGGGCGTCAACAGGATTCGAACGGAATTTCGAAAGTTTTTTTTCGGCCACCTTCCCGCGGCGCGATCCCGCCGGTTCCGGCAATGTTTTTTGCCTGATGCGCGGCGTTATTGCGCCTTGTTTGCCGGGCTTTGGAGCGGTAGATCGGAACAAGACCTACACAGCAGGAGCCCAACCATGTCCAAACTGGTCACGATTTACGGTGGATCGGGATTCGTCGGCCGCTATATCGCGCGACGCATGGCGAACGAAGGGTGGCGTGTACGGGTGGCGGTCCGCCGTCCGAACGAGGCGATCTTCGTCAAGACCTATGGCGTCGTGGGCCAGGTCGAGCCAATTCTGTGCAATATCCGCGACGACGCCTCGGTGGCCAGTGCGATGCATGGCGCCGATGCGGTCGTCAACTGCGTTGGCGTTCTGAACGAACTGGGCAAGAATGGGTTTGGCGCCGTGCAAGACGAAGGCGCGGGCCGCATCGCCCGTCTGGCGGCCGAGCAAGGCATTTCCCGTATGGTCCACATTTCGGCCATCGGTGCTGACGCGAATTCCGACAGCGAATACGCCCGCACCAAGGCTGCGGGCGAAGCTGCCGTGCTGACCCATATGCCCGATGCCGTGATCCTGCGGCCCTCGGTGATCTTCGGGACCGAGGATCAGTTCTTCAACCGTTTCGCCGGCATGACCCGCATCTCGCCCTTCCTTCCGATCTTTGGCGCCGACACCCGGTTCCAGCCGGTGTTTGTGGATGACGTGGCGCAGGCCGCGGTCAAGGGCGTGTTGGGTCAGGCCGCACCGGGCGTCTACGAATTGGGTGGATCCGAGGCCAAGACCTTCCGCGAACTGATGCAGCAGATGCTCGAGGTGATCCACCGCCGCCGCATCATCATCGGTCTGCCGTTCTGGGGTGGGCGGATCATGGCCGGGGTTCTGGACATGCTGAAATTCGTCAGCTTCCAGCTGTTTCCGAACAACATCCTGACCCGCGACCAGTTGAAGAACCTGCGCCGTGACAATGTGGTGTCCGAAGGAGCGAAAGGTTTCGCCGTTCTGGGGATCGAGCCTGCTTCGCTGGAATCGGTTCTGCCGGAATACCTGTGGAAATTCCGCCCGTCGGGTCAGTACGACGACATCCAGAACTCGGCCCGGAACCTGCGCATCTGATCAGCTGTAAGCGACAATCAGCAGGATCGTACCCAGGATCACGCGATAGATCACATATGGCGTGAAGCTGATGCTACGCAGCAGACGCATCATCAGGCTCAGTGCCAACAGGGCCGAAACAAAGGCGAACACGGCCGCAATGGCGCTGTCCTTGGCCAGCTGAGCGTTGGCCTGCCCGATCACGTCCAGCGACAGCAACGCACCCGAGGCGATGATTGTGGGGATCGACATCAACATCGCAATGCGCGCGCCGTCCTCGCGGGTATATCCCAAGTGCCGCGCGCCAGTTATGCAGATCCCCGACCGTGAGGTTCCGGGAATCAGCGCCAGGACCTGCCACAGACCCAAAATAGCCGCGTCGCGCAGCCCCCAGTCCGCGGCCTCTTTGGTCTGGGGGCCTTTCTGGTCCATCCAATACAGCAGCAATCCGAAGCCCAGCATCGTCCACCCGATCACGGCCACGGACCGCATCGCGCTGCTGAGCCCGGTCAGGTGAAGGATCGCGCCGACGATGACGGTCGGGATGGTGGCCACGATCAAGGCCATGGCCAGTCGAGACTGTGGGGTGTCGATGCGCCCGCGCAATGCACGCGGCAGACCCGCAAGGGCCAGTTTCACGTCGCTCCAGAAATACAGAACCACCGCGCCCAATGTGCCCACATGCACCGCGACGTCGATGGCGAGGCCCTGGTCATCCATTCCGGTGAGGCTGGGCAGCAGGATCAGGTGGCCTGATGACGAAATCGGCAGAAACTCGGTGATCCCCTGGATGATCGCCACCAGAATCAGCTGAAAAAGACTCATCTGCCCGCCCGTGTCTGCGCCCGTGTTCTTTGCATTCAAGGCGTATAAGCGCGATCAGCAAAAGGAAAGTCAGGATTTAGGTCCGAAGCGGCCCTAAAAATGAACAGAAAGTCGCCGAAAGAGATCGATCTTTCCGATTTTTTCCATTTTAGGTCAGTACAATTGACTTTTCATCCGAATTGGCTTCGCATAAAGAAATCCGACCAAGCCAATTCATGGAGTCTGACCGTGGCCAAGCAACCGATGCTGAAATTTGTGCAGATCGATCGTGACATGCCTGAAAAGCGCGCCGCAACCGATCGCAGAGCGGACTTTCATGAAATCTATGCCGAATACGCTGCCGAAAAAGCCGCCGAGCAGGCCAGCCGTTGCAGCCAGTGTGGTGTGCCGTACTGTCAGTCGCACTGTCCGCTGCACAACAACATCCCGGACTGGCTGCGCCTGACCGCTACCGGACGGCTGGAAGAAGCCTATCAGACCAGCCAGGCCACCAATACCTTCCCCGAGATCTGCGGCCGTATCTGCCCGCAGGACCGCTTGTGCGAAGGCAACTGCGTGATCGAGCAATCGGGCCATGGCACTGTCACCATCGGTGCGGTCGAGAAATACATTACCGACACCGCGTGGGAAGAAGGCTGGGTCAAACCTGTTGCTCCAACCGCCGAGCGCCCCGAAAGCGTGGGCATCATCGGGGGCGGGCCTGGTGGCCTGGCGGCGGCGGACATGCTGCGCCGGGCCGGGATTCAGGTCACGGTCTATGACCGCTATGACCGCGCGGGCGGGCTGCTGATGTACGGTATTCCGGGCTTCAAGCTGGAAAAGGACGTAGTTCAGCGCCGCAACGACCTGTTGGCCGAGGGCGGCGTCACTTTTGAACTGAACTGTGACGTCGACTCTGCCAAGTTCGCCGAAATCCACGCAAAACACGACGCCGTGATCATTGCGACGGGCGTCTACAAGTCACGGGATCTGACCATGCCCGGCAGTGGCCTGCCCGGTATCGAAAAGGCAATCGATTTCCTGACTGCTTCGAACCGCAAAAGCTTTGGTGACGCGGTTCCCGAGTTCGACGATGGCCGCCTGAACGCCAAGGACAAGAAGGTGGTCGTGATCGGTGGCGGTGATACGGCGATGGATTGCGTCCGCACCTCGATCCGTCAGGGTGCGACCTCGGTCAAATGTCTGTATCGCCGCGACCGGGCGAACATGCCGGGTTCACAGCGCGAAACCCAGAACGCCGAAGAAGAGGGCGTGATCTTTGAATGGCTCAGCGCGCCCAAGGGTTTTGTTGGCGATGAGCGGGTCACCGGCGTGATGGTGCAGAAGATGCGCCTGGGCCAGCCCGATGCCACCGGCCGCCAGGCCCCCGAAGTCATCGAAGGCGCGGATTACGTCGAAGAGGCCGATCTGGTCATCAAGGCGCTGGGCTTCGAGCCCGAGGACCTTCCCGCCCTGTTCGGCCAGCCCGACCTGCCCGTGACCCGCTGGGGCACCATCAAGGCCGCGTTCGAAACCGGCGAGACCGAGATGGACGGCGTCTATGCCATCGGTGACATCGTGCGCGGTGCTTCGCTGGTGGTCTGGGCGATCCGCGACGGGCGTGACTGCGCGCAGGCCATCATCGACCGGTTCAACGGCAAGGCCGCGCTTGCGGCCGAGTGACCCCGCAGCCCAGCGACAGGAGGGACAGGATGCCCGAATTGCAAGGCCAATGCATGTGCGGCGCGGTCACCGTGACCGCGACCCCCGCCCGCGACGCGCTGGGCGCCTGCCATTGCGACATGTGCCGCCGCTGGACCAGCAGCGCGCTGGTCACCTTTCCGGCCCAGCCGGGCTATGCGGCGCTGGGGCCGGTCAAGACCTTCACCTCGTCCGACTGGGCCGAACGTGCCTTCTGCGAAGAATGCGGCTCGGCACTGTGGTACCGGATCACCCTGCCGGGCGAGATGCACGGCCAGACACAGATCGCGGCAGGCCTGTTCGACAACGCGGCCGGCAACACGCTGAAACTTGAACTTTACATCGACAAGAAGCCCGAGGGTTACGCGTTCGCAGGTGAACGGCGCCAGATGACCGAAGCCGAGGTCATGGCCATGTACGCCCCGTCGGAAGAAGGAGACAACCAATGACGAAATATGATGCCGATTGGGTCCGGGCCGAGGAAGCCAAGCGCAAGTGGATGGCCGAAAATGGCCTGTATTCCGAGCAGGAAGAGCATTCCTCGTGCGGGGTCGGCCTGGTGGTTTCGGTTGACGGCAAGAAAAGCCGCAAGGTGGTCGAGGCCGGGATCAATGCGCTCAAGGCGATCTGGCACCGCGGTGCGGTGGATGCCGACGGCAAGACCGGCGACGGCGCGGGCATCCATGTGCAGATCCCGGCCCCGTTCTTCTATGACCAGATCCGCCGCACCGGGCACGAACCCAAGATGGACCAACTGATCGCCGTGGGGCAGGTGTTCCTGCCGCGCACCGATTTCGGCGCGCAGGAGCGCTGCCGGACCATCGTGGAAACCGAAGTTCTGCGGATGGGTTACTATATCTATGGCTGGCGCCATGTGCCGGTGGATGTCACCTGCCTGGGCGAAAAGGCCAACGCGACCCGGCCCGAGATCGAGCAGATCCTGATCTCGAATTCCAAGGGCGTCGACGAGGACACGTTCGAGCGCGAGCTGTACGTCATCCGCCGCCGGATCGAGAAAGCCGCCGCCGCCGCAGGGATTTCGGGGCTGTACCTGGCCTCGCTCAGCTGCCGGTCGATCATCTACAAGGGCATGATGCTGGCCGAGCAGGTCGCCGTGTTCTACCCCGACCTGATGGACGACCGTTTTGAGTCGGCCTTTGCGATCTATCACCAGCGCTATTCCACCAACACCTTCCCGCAATGGTGGCTGGCGCAGCCGTTCCGCATGCTGGCCCATAATGGCGAGATCAACACGCTGAAGGGCAACATCAACTGGATGAAAAGCCACGAGATCCGCATGGCCTCGGCGACCTTTGGCGACTATGCCGAAGACATCAAACCGATCATCGCGGGCGGATCGTCGGATTCGGCGGCGCTGGATTCGGTGTTCGAGGTTCTGGTGCGCGCGGGCCGCTCGGCCCCGATGGCCAAGACGATGCTGGTGCCGGAAAGCTGGTCGAAACAGGCGGTGGAACTGCCGCAAGCCTGGCGCGACATGTATTCCTACTGCAACTCGGTGATGGAGCCGTGGGACGGCCCTGCCGCGCTGGCCATGACGGATGGGCGCTGGGTCTGCGCCGGGCTGGACCGCAACGGCCTGCGTCCGATGCGCTATGTGGTCACCGGCGACGGACTGGTGATCGCCGGGTCCGAGGCGGGCATGGTTCCGATCGACGAGGCCAGCGTTGTCGAGAAAGGCGCGCTGGGCCCCGGCCAGATGCTGGCCGTCGACATGAAGAAGGGCAAGCTGTATCGCGACAAGCAGATCAAGGACAAGCTGGCCGCGACGCTGCCGTTCGGGGACTGGGTCAGCAAGATCAACGATCTGGACGAAAAGCTGGCCAAGGTGACTGAAAAGCCGCTGTTCTCGGGTGAAGAGCTGCGCAAGCGCCAGATCGCGGCGGGCTACACGGTCGAAGAGCTGGAGCAGATCCTTGCACCGATGGCCGAGGACGGCAAAGAGGCGATCGCTTCGATGGGCGACGACACGCCTTCGGCGGTTCTGTCCAAACAGTACCGGCCGCTCAGCCATTTCTTCCGCCAGAACTTCAGCCAGGTGACCAACCCGCCCATCGACAGCCTGCGCGAATACCGGGTGATGTCGCTGAAGACGCGGTTCGGCAACCTCAAGAACGTGCTGGACGAGGACAGCAGCCAGACCGAGATCGTTGTGCTGGAAAGCCCCTTTGTCGGCAACGCGCAGTGGGAAGAACTGGTGGCGAATTTCGATGCGCCGCTGGCCGAGATCGACTGTACCTTCGAACCCGGCACCGGCGCGCTGAGCGCCGCGCTGGCGCGCATCCGCGCCGAGGCGGAGGAGGCCGTGCGTTCGGGCGCGGGTCACCTGGTGCTGACCGACCAGTATTCCGGCCCCGGCAAAGTGGCGATGCCGATGATCCTGGCCACCAGCGCGGTGCATTCGCACCTGATCCGTCAGGGTCTGCGGACCTTCTGCTCGCTCAACGTGCGGTCGGCCGAATGCATCGACCCGCATTATTTCGCGGTGCTGATCGGCTGTGGCGCGACCGTGGTCAACGCCTACCTGGCCGAGGATTCGCTGGCCGACCGGATCGAACGCGGCTTGCTCGAAGGCAGCCTGACCGAAAACGTCGCGCGTTACCGCGAGGCGATCGACCAGGGCCTGCTGAAGATCATGGCCAAGATGGGCATTTCGGTGATCTCGTCCTATCGCGGCGGCCTGAATTTCGAGGCCGTGGGCCTGAGCCGCGCCATGGTGGCCGAATATTTCCCCGGCATGACCAGCCGGATCTCGGGCATCGGCGTCACCGGCATTCAGTCCAAAGCCGAAGGAATCCATGCCAAAGGCTGGGAGAGTGGCCTGGACGTTCTGCCCATCGGTGGCTTCTACAAGGCCCGCAAATCGGGTGAGACCCATGCGTGGGAAGCGACCTCGATGCACATGATGCAGATGGCCTGCAACCGCGCGTCTTACGAGCTGTGGAAGCAGTATTCGGCCAAGATGCAGGCCAACCCGCCGATTCATCTGCGCGACCTGATGGATTTCAAACCGCTGGGCAAGCCGATCCCGATCGAGGAGGTCGAGTCGATCACCTCGATCCGCAAGCGGTTCGTCACGCCGGGCATGTCGCTGGGCGCGCTCAGCCCCGAGGCGCACAAGACGCTGAACGTGGCGATGAACCGGATCGGCGCCAAATCCGACTCGGGTGAAGGTGGGGAAGATCCCGCTCACTTCGTGCCCGAGCCGAATGGCGACAACCCCTCGGCCAAGATCAAGCAGGTGGCCTCGGGCCGGTTCGGTGTGACCGCCGAATACCTCAACCAGTGCGAAGAGCTGGAAATCAAGGTGGCTCAAGGTGCCAAGCCCGGCGAAGGCGGCCAGCTGCCCGGCATGAAGGTCACCGATCTGATTGCGCGCCTGCGTCACTCGACCAAGGGCGTGACGCTGATCTCGCCGCCGCCGCACCACGACATCTACTCAATCGAGGATCTGGCGCAGCTGATCTATGACCTCAAGCAGATCAACCCGCGCGCCAAGGTGACGGTCAAGCTGGTGGCGTCCTCGGGCGTGGGCACGATCGCCGCCGGGGTGGCCAAGGCCAAGGCCGACATCATCCTGATCTCGGGCCACAATGGCGGCACAGGGGCATCGCCCGCGACCAGCATCAAATATGCCGGCCTGCCGTGGGAGATGGGCCTGACCGAGGCGCATCAGGTTCTGGCGATGAACAACCTGCGCGAGCGGGTGACCCTGCGCACCGATGGCGGTTTGCGCACCGGGCGCGATATCGTCATGGCGGCGATGATGGGGGCCGAGGAATACGGCATCGGCACCGCCGCCCTGATTGCGATGGGCTGCATCATGGTGCGCCAGTGCCAATCGAACACCTGCCCGGTGGGCGTGTGTACGCAGGACGAGAGCCTGCGCGCCAAGTTCACCGGCAATGCCGACAAGGTGGTGAACCTGATCACTTTCTATGCGCAGGAAGTGCGCGAGATTCTGGCCAGCATCGGCGCGCGGTCGCTGGACGAGATTATCGGCCGGGCCGATCTGCTGGCGCAGGTCAGCCGCGGGTCGGCGCATCTGGACGATCTGGACCTGAATCCGCTGCTGATCACCGTCGATGGCGCACAGAACATCGTCTATGACCGTGACAAGCCGCGCAACGCGGTGCCCGATACGCTGGACTCTGAAATCGTGCGCGACGCAGCGCGGTTCCTGAAAGATGGCGAGAAGATGCAGTTGTCTTATGCCGTGCAGAACACGCACCGGACGGTGGGCACCCGCGTGTCCAGCCACATCGTGCAGAATTTCGGAATGCGCAACACGTTCCAGCCGGACCACCTGCATGTCAAGCTGCAGGGCTCGGCCGGTCAGTCGCTGGGCGCCTTCGCCGCGCCGGGGCTCAAACTGGAAGTGTCGGGTGACGCCAACGACTATGTGGGCAAGGGCCTGTCGGGCGGCACCATCGTCGTACGCCCGCCGCAGGTCAGCCCGCTGCAGGCCGACCGGAATACAATCATCGGCAACACGGTCCTGTACGGCGCGACCGACGGGTACCTGTTCGCGGCCGGCCGTGCGGGTGAGCGGTTCGCCGTGCGCAACTCGGGTGCCACCGTGGTGGTCGAAGGCTGCGGCTCGAACGGGTGTGAGTACATGACCGGCGGCGTTGCGGTGATCCTGGGTGACATCGGCGCGAACTTTGGCGCGGGGATGACGGGCGGCATGGCCTATCTGTACGACCCCGAAGGCAAGGCGCAGCTGCTGATGAACATGGAAACCCTGGTGACCTGCCCCGTAACGGTCGAGCATTGGGAGACCCAGCTGAAATCGCTGATAGAACGTCACGCAGCGGAAACCGGCAGCCGCAAGGCCGCCGACATCCTGCAGCACTGGGATGTTGAGCTGTCGAACTTCCTGCAGGTCTGTCCGAAGGAAATGCTGAACAAGCTCAGCCACCCGCTGAGCCACGAGGCAGCGGCGGTTCCGGCCGAGTAAGACTGCCTGTGAAACCTGCCCCGCGTGTTTGAAAAGACACGCGGGGTTTTCGTTTTGTGTCCCCCCGTTTCCGGATTTCTTGAAAAAACATTGTGTGTCGCTAGGCCTGTACACGGAAAGTTTGGAAATTTCGCCAATGCTTCCGCTTGCCACCAATTACGCCTGGGAGTCGTCGCATGCCCACGACCTATCTTGACCAGTTCTTTGCCATGGATCCGGCCAGCCCGCCGGCAACGGGGACCCTTCTGACGGTTGAGAAGTACAATCTGGTCGACCAGAACGACGATGGCGATATCGACAGTTTCGACAATGACTCGGTCAACGGCATCGATGTTACCCGATCCTGGCCGGGCGATACGGTGACGATCAACGTGTCCGGAGTAGGAAATGTCACCTACACGGGAATCACATTCTATCTGGCTGACGGCAGTCGAGTTTTCACCCCGACGGACGGTCAGGTGCTGCAAGAGGGAACGCTTGTCTCGACGACTTTCGTCAATACCGAGGGTCCCCTTGTGGTTCCGGGTGAGCTTGGGCCGCCGTGTTTTACCGCCGGAACGATGATAAAGACTCCGGATGGGTTGCGCCGCGTCGAGGATCTGCAGGCCGGTGACCAGGTCACGACGGTGGACAACGGCGCGCAGGCTCTGATCTGGGTCGGCAGAACCACCGTTGCGGCCGAGGGCAACGCCGCACCCATCCGCTTTGCCGCAGGGGTTCTGGGACTGGACCGTGACACTCTGTTCTCGCCGCAGCACCGGATGCTGATCGACGATTGGCGCGCGGCTTATTTCTACGGCCACCCCGAGGTTTTGATTGCCGCACATTCCCTGGTCAACGGCACGACGGTGACCAGGGTCGAAGGCGGCGAGGTCGAGTATTTCCACCTGTTGTTCGACCAGCACGAGATCGTCATCGCCAACGGCGCCAAAAGCGAAAGCTACTATCCCGGCCACGCCGTTACGCGGTCTGACCGGCAAACCCAGGCCGAGCTGTTGCGCCTGTTCCCGCAATTGGGAGTGGTGGAAGATGGTGGTCCGAAAACCGCCCGTCCGGTGGTGCGCCCGCGCGAAGGACGGCTGATCGCGTCATAATTCCGTTCCAAATACCGATGCTGCGGCGTATAGCAGGAACATGGCGAAGAAAGCAGCGCGCAAATCCCGCGGTAAGTCCAAAAAGGCAACCCGGTCTCGGAAAAAGGAAACGCTCATCGTTTGGATTCGGCGGTGGGTACTGCGTGTCATCGGTGCCCTGGCCGCGGCGTTCGTGGCGCTTGTATTGCTTTACACCGTGGTCAACCCGCCGATCACCCATACGATCTGGTCCGAGTGGCGCCGCCTGGGCAAGGTGGACCGGGAATGGGTCGCGATCGAGGATATGTCTCCGCACATGGCCCGGTCGGTCGTTGCGGCCGAGGATGCGAATTTCTGCCTGCATTGGGGATTTGACGTGAACGCGATCCGCGATGCGCTTGAAGATGGTGGCAACCGCGGGGCGTCGACCATTTCTCAGCAGGTGGTCAAGAATGTCTTTCTGTGGCAGGGGCGCAGTTGGGTGCGCAAGGCGCTTGAGACCTCCATGACCCCGGTCGTCGAAATCTTCTGGAGCAAGAAGCGCATTCTCGAGGTGTATCTGAACGTGGCGGAGACCGGTGAGGGCCTGTTCGGGATCGAGGCGGCCGCCCGCAAGAATTTTGGTGTCAGTTCCGCCCAACTCAGCCCGGTGCAGGCGGCGCGGCTGGCGGCAATCCTTCCCTCACCGCGAAACCGTTCGGTCACGGACCCGTCGGTTTACACTCGCAGACGGGCGGCCGCGATCCGCGATGGAGCGGCCACCATCCGCGCAGATGGTCGCGCAGATTGCTTCGAGGATTGAAACTTCTGCCCGTCAGCGGCTATTGCTGAGCGGTACTCAATTGGTTCGAATGGATCCACATGGCGCGTTTGTTTCACGTTCCCCTGTCCCCCTTTTGTCGAAAAGTCCGCCTGTCCTTGGCGGAAAAGAAGATCGAAGTCGAATTGGTCGAGGAAAAGTACTGGGAAAAATCCCCGGACTTCTTGCGCAGAAACCCTGCGGCCAAGGTCCCGGTTCTGCGGCTGGATGGCCGGGTGATGTCAGAAAGCGCGGCGATCTGCGAATACATCGAAGAAACGCGGCCGGAACCCGCATTGATGCCGAAAACTCCGGAAGCCCGGCTCGAGGTGCGCCGTCTGGTCAGTTGGTTTGATGACAAATTCCACCACGAGGTGACATCCAAGCTGCTGTACGAGCGGGTGAACAAGAAAGTGACCGGTCAGGGCTATCCCGACAGCAAAAACGTCAAGGAAGGCGCGCGGGCGATCAAATTTCATCTGGACTACATGGCTTGGCTGCTGGATCAGCGGCGCTGGCTGGCCGGAGATCAGATGACATTGGCCGATTTTGCCGCTGCCGCGCACTTGTCGTCGCTGGATTACATTTCGGACGTGGACTGGAACCGCAGCCAGGTGGTCAAGGACTGGTACGCCAAGATCAAGTCACGCCCGGCCTTCCGGTCGATCCTGGCGGATCAAGTGCCGGGCTTCCGCCCGCCCGCCCATTACGCCGACCTAGATTTCTGATAGGTTGGGGCAGGGGGCTGTCCGCCCCCTCTTGGCCCGTTCGGCCAATTCACCCCCGAGGATATTTTGGGCCAGATGAACAGCGCGACGGCATTGAAGGACAAGTTGGTGGCGCAGGCCCGGGCCGAAGGGTTCGTGGCGTGCCGGATCTGCCGACCCTGGGACGTGCCGGAAGTGCCTGCGCGGTTGGAGGCCTTTCTGGCGGCGGGCTATCACGGGCAGATGGGCTGGATGGCCGAACGGACCCATTGGCGGGGGGATCCGGCGCAGCTGTGGCCCGAGGCGCGCTCGGTCATCATGCTGGCCGAGAGTTACACGCCGGATCATGATCCGACCGAGGTTCTGGGGCGACCCGATCGCGGGGCGATCTCGGTCTATGCGCAGAACAGGGATTACCACGATCTGGT
Organism: Ruegeria sp. CRTD044; assembly: GCF_059613485.1. NCBI lineage: Bacteria > Pseudomonadati > Pseudomonadota > Alphaproteobacteria > Rhodobacterales > Roseobacteraceae > Ruegeria > Ruegeria sp. CRTD044. The sequence goes on from NZ_JBXWSP010000015.1 coordinate 30,405, forward strand.
CAAGAAGCGGCTGAAGCGGCTGGCCCGGTGGCTGATTGCCGAGGCCGGGGGCGAGGTGAAGGTGTTCGTCGATACCGCGCCGGTGCCCGAGAAAGCACTGGGCCATGCGGCCGGGTTGGGGTGGCAGGGCAAACATACCAATCTGGTCAGCCGGGATTGGGGCAATTGGGCCTTTTTAGGGTCTGTTTTCACTACTCTGAACCTGCCAGCGGATCCACCGGAAGTGGATCATTGCGGGTCGTGCCGGGCCTGTCTGGATGCCTGCCCCACGGATGCCTTCCCGGCGCCCTATCAGCTGGATGCGCGGCGTTGCATTTCCTATCTGACCATCGAGCACAAGGGGCCGGTGGATCAGGAGTTGCGCGGCAAGCTGGGCAACCGCATCTATGGTTGTGATGATTGTCTGGCCGCATGCCCGTGGAACAAGTTCGCGGTGGCGGCCAGCGACATCCGCTATGCCGCGCGCCAAGACCTGATGGCACCGCCGCTGGCGGAACTGGCCGGGTTGGACGATTTGGCGTTCCGGGCCAGGTTCTCGGGTTCTCCGATCAAGCGGATCGGGCGCGACCGCTTCGTGCGCAACGTTCTGTATGCCATCGGCAATTCCGGGTCGGCGCAGTTGATTCCGGTCGCGCAGGCGCTGACCGAGGATCCCGACCCTACGGTGGCCGACGCGGCGCGCTGGGCGGTCGAACAACTGTCGTGAATGCCGCAAACAGGCTGGACGCGTCGGTTCAAACCGCTACACCCGTGACTGCGAACAGGATGGAGACCCCGATGGCGTTGGCTTTGGGCGTGGATACCGGTGGAACCTACACCGATGCGGTGCTGATCCGGGACGAGGAAGAGGTGATCGCCTCGGCCAAGTCCCTGACCACGCGCGAGGATCTGGCGATCGGCGTCGGGCGGGCGATCCGGGCGGTGCTGGACCAGGCGCAGGTCGCACCCGACCAGATCTCGATGGCGTCGCTGTCGACGACGCTGGCCACGAACGCGCTGGTCGAGGGGCAGGGCGGGCGCGTTGCGCTGATCTATGTCGGGTTTCGGGATGGCGATCTGGACAGGCATGGGCTGCGCGATGCGCTGAAGGGTGACCCGGCGCTGGCGATCGCGGGCGGGCACAGCCATGCCGGGGCTGAGGCCGCGCCGTTGGATACAGGGGCGTTGCGCGAATTTCTCGACCAGCAGTCCGGGATTTCCGGGTTCGCGGTAGCGGCCCAGTTCGCCACGCGCAACCCCGCGCACGAGCTTGAGGTCGCGCGGATCATCACCGAAAAGACCGGCGCGCCGGTGACCTGCTCGCATCAGTTGTCGGCCAAGCTGAACGGGCCGAAACGTGCGGTGACGGCGGTGCTGAACGCGCGCCTGATCGGAATGATCGACCGTCTGATCGGCCGGGCGCAGGATGTGTTGCTCGAGCTGGGCATCGACGCGCCGATGATGGTGGTGCGTGGGGATGGCGCCTTGATGAGCGCCGAGCAGGCGCGGGAGCGACCGATCGAAACCATTCTCAGCGGTCCGGCGGCCTCGATCGTGGGGGCGCGCTGGCTGACCGGAGTTCAGGACGCGCTGGTTTCGGATATCGGAGGGACGACGACCGATGTGGCGCTGATCCGCGACGGCAAACCGGCGATCGACCCGGCGGGCGCCCGTGTCGGCGGGTTCCGCACCATGGTCGAGGCGGTGGCGATGCGCACTCATGGTCTGGGCGGTGACAGCCAGGTGCATGTGGTGACCGAGGGCCTGCGCGGCGGCGTGTTCCTGGGTCCGCGCCGGGTGTTGCCGGTGTCGCTGATCGCGGCTGAGGTGCCCGAGGTGGTCCATGCCGCGCTGGACGAGCAGTTGCGCGCGACCACGGTGGGCGAGCACGACACCCGTTTCGCCCGCCGCGTGCCCGGCATCCACGCCGAGGGTCTGGGCCCGCGCGAGGCGGGGCTGTTGGAGCGGCTGGGAGATAGGGTTCTGCCCCTGAGCGCCCTTTTGCGCACCCGGATGGAAAACGGAGCTCTGACCCGGCTGGTGGACCGCGGGATCGTTCAGATCTCGGGGGTGACGCCGTCGGATGCCAGCCACGTTCTGGGACGCCTGTCCGATTGGGATGAGGGTGCCGCGCGCAAGGCGCTGGAGCTGATTGCGCGCCGGCGTGTGGGGTCAGGTGACCGGCTGGCGGGCTCGGCCGATGAACTGGCCGGCATGATCGTGGATCAGTTGACTGAACAGACCGTTTTGACCTTGTTAGAGACTGCTTTTGCGGAAGAGGCCGAGGCTTTCGGCCTGCCGCCCGAGGATCTGGCGCGCCATGTGCTCACGCGGCGGGGGTTGCGCGGGCATCGCGGTCTGCTGGCGCTGGATACGAAGCTGAACGTGGATGTGGTCGGGCTGGGGGCCTCGGCGCCAAGCTATTACCCGGCGGTCGGTGAGCGGCTGCGCTGTACCATGGTACTGCCCGACCATGCCGGGGTGGCCAATGCGATCGGGGCCGTCGTGGGGCGCTTGACCATGCGGCGGGCGGGCACCGTGACCGCTCCATCCGAAGGCCGGTACCGAGTGCATCTGAACGACGGGCCGCAGGATTTCCCCACGCCCGAACCCGCGTTGGACCTGCTGGAGGCTGAGCTGCGGCGCGAGACCGAAAGCGCCGTGCGCGAGGCCGGGGCCGAGGATATCCGCGTGATTGTCAACCGCGACATCCGCACCGCCCGGATCGAAGGCAAGGATGTCTTCGTCGAGGCGATGCTGACCGTCGAAGCCAGCGGCCGCCCGCGGGTGGCCGTCGGCTGACCTCTATTCGGCGGCGCTGCTGCGTTTGGGCAGAACCCAGTCCGGGCGCGGGAAGTGGCAGGTATAGCCGTTTGGGATACGCTGAAGATAGTCCTGATGCTCGGGCTCGGCCTCCCAGAAATCGCCGACGGGTTCGACCTCGGTCACGACCTTGCCGGGCCACAGCCCGCTGGCATCCACATCGGCGATCGTGTCCAGCGCGATCTGTTTCTGCGTCTCGTCGCAGTAATAGATGGCCGAGCGATAGCTCATCCCGATGTCATTGCCCTGACGGTTTACGGTGGTGGGGTCGTGGATCTGGAAGAAGAACTCGAGCAGATCGCGATAGGTGATCTGCGCGGGGTCGAACCGGATCTCGATCCCTTCGGCATGGGTGCCGTGGTTGCGATAGGTGGCGTTGGGCACGTCGCCGCCGGTATATCCGACGCGGGTGCGCAGAACGCCGGGCAGCTTGCGGATCAGGTCCTGCATGCCCCAGAAGCAGCCTCCGGCCAGAACGGCGCGTTGTTCGGTCATTTCGGGTCCTCCACTTGATCGAGGTATTCGCCATAGCCCTCAGCCTCCATGTCGTCACGATGGATGAACCGCAGCGCGGCGGAGTTGATGCAATAGCGTAGCCCACCCTGATCCAGCGGACCATCGGGAAACACATGGCCCAGGTGGCTGTCGCCATGTTTCGAGCGGACCTCGGTCCGGATCATGCCTAGCGAGCGGTCCTCAAGTTCAGTGACGTGGTCATGCACGATGGGTTTGGTGAAACTGGGCCAGCCACAGCCCGATTCGTATTTGTGGGTCGAGGCGAACAGCGGCTCGCCCGATACGATATCCACGTAGATGCCGGGTTCCTTGTTGTTTAGGTGTTTTCCGGTGCCGGGGCGTTCTGTCCCGTTGCGCTGGGTGACGTGGAATTCCTCGGGCGAGAGGGCGGCGACAACCGATGGATCTTTGGTGTATTTGGGCATGGGTCCTCCGGCGTTTCATACGTTGCCGAGATATTTGGGGCGCGCCGCGACAAAAGCAAAGCCCTGTTTCACCCGGCTCGCGCGATCGTGCGGGTGATCTGCCGCCGTGCTTCGTGCGTATCAATGACAAAGAGGAGGTCACGCCATGTTCAGAATGCTGCTGTTGTCTGCCCTGTTGCTGATCGGCCGGATGGTGCAGGCCGCGCCCGTGTCCGGAGAGTTCGCTTCAATTGATGGCGGCACGCTGTCGCTTGCGGACTGGCGCGGCCAGCCGGTTCTGGTTGTCAATACGGCCTCGCAATGCGGGTTTACCGGGCAATATTCCGGGCTGCAAAAGCTGCAGGACACCTATGGACCCAAGGGTTTGGTGGTTCTGGCGGTCCCGTCGGATTCCTTCAACCAGGAGCTGGAAACCGCCAGCGAGGTCAAGGAGTTCTGCCAGCTGAACTATGACCTATCTCTGCCCATGACCGACATCACTCCCGTGACCGGTCCGCAGGCGCACCCGTTCTACAAAGCGGTCGCGGCCGAAACCGGGTTTGTGCCCAACTGGAATTTCAACAAGATCCTGCTGAGCTCCGAAGGTGAGGTCGTGGCGACCTTTGGGTCGACGACCCGGCCGGATTCCCGCAAGCTGCGCCGTCAGGTCGAGGCCCTGCTGCGCTGAACCGGCTGGCGTGACAACTGCACGGCCAGAATGCCCAGCGTGGTGACCGCAACGCCGACGGCATCCATTGCGCCCAACCGCTCACCCAGCAGAATCGCGGCGATCGTGACCCCGAACACCGGGTTGAGGAAATGGAAGGTCGCCGCGCGGATCGGTCCGATCCGGTTGAGCAGCAGGAACCAGATCAGCGTGGCCAGCAGGCCGGGGAACAGGGTTGTGTAGGTGAAGGCCAACGCCAGCGGCCAGGTTGGACGGACATAGATCGTCTCGAACAAAGGGGCGGCGATGAACAGAACCGCCGACCCGACGAACATCTGCAAACCGACGACCATCATGAAATTCCCGCCCGAGGTCGCCCCGCGCACGGCCAGCGTGGCGAAGGTCAGCGCCAGCGCGCCCAAGCCGCAGAGAGCAACTCCAAACAGGTCGATCCCGGCGCTGATCCGGCTGCTCATGATCAGGGCCACGCCGGCGAACCCGGCCAGCAGACCCAGAACACCCAGCGGGCGCAACCGTTCCCCGAACAGCAGCCAGCCGGCCAGAGCCACCAGCAATGGCATGGTCGAGGCGATGATCGTCGCGACCGAGGCCTCGACCGTTTGCATTGCATAGAAATTCAGACCCAAATACAGGGCATTCTGGCAGATTCCGAACAGGATGGTCGCGTACCATTGCGACCGCGTCAGGCGCCAGCTTTGGCCCATGGCCGCGGCGATGGCGACACCCAGAATGCCGGAAATCAGGAAGCGAACCGCCAGTGAAAACAGCGGCGAGGCATCCGCGACGATGATCCGCGCCGAGGTAAAGGCCGACGACCAGATGAAGGCAAAGGCCAGCCCCATGGCGATGGCGCGCAGATCCATGACCGCTCCTGTTTGAATGTGCGGCGACTGTTTCCGATTTTCCCGCAGGCCACAAGCGCCCGAGCGTCAAAAAAGACACATGGTGCGCGCAAGTTTTCCGTGGGTGCCGGTTTTATTGATTGACCAGCCAATTAAAGATATCCGCTCGGTGATCTGAGTTCTAAAGGGAGGTTTGTCGGTGCTATTGGAATACATCCTGTCATTCGGGGTCCTGCTTGCTCTTGGGCTGGTAGCGTTCTTCGTCGTGAAATGGTGGAACCTGCGGTGCGTGGGCGTGACACCTGTACATCTGTTCACTTTCATCGCGATCCTGTTCACATCCGGCCTGGATGTCGGGCTGATCATGTTCCCGCTCACCGAATTCGGAGGCTATGCCGAAGATCCGGCCTATGTGTTCGCAAACCCGCTGGCGATTGAGTTCGGGTTCTGGGGTTTTCTGATCTGGGCCTTCTATTTCCTGACGGCCTTCTATTTCTGCGTCATCGAACCCCGAGTGCAGTTCTTTGAAATCCCGGTGGTCAAGTTGATCAACAACGTCGTGATCATCGGGACCTGCGCTTTCACCGCCAGCCTGTTCCTGATCTACCTGCCCGGATACCTGCCCGAAGTTGGTGATGGCGAGTCCGTAGTGACCACGTTTTACATCATCGTGTTTGTCGTCATTCTGGCCGCGGCCTATTCCTCGACTGACCTGAAATACGTGCGGATTCTTTCTGTCGGCTCGACGTTTCTGTTCCTGGCACTGATCCTTGGCATGTGGGCCGCGGCCGGTATGGGCGTTGCGGGTTTCGTGGAAACCAGCAGCAATATCGGGGCGTATTTCGCCAATATCCACAAGTTCGTACTGCCTCTGACCGACTATCACGCCTTCTACCTGTTCTGGTGGTTTGCCTGGTCGATCATGATCGGTCAGTTTACCTCGCGCTTTGTCGGAGGGCTGACCACCTGGCAATTGCTGGCGGCGTTGCTAATCTTTCCGTCGATCCCCTTGGCGATCTGGTTCAGCGTGCTTTATTACTATCACCTGAACGGCATCAGCACCGCAGGCATCACCAACATCGCGATGGTTATCGTCGGCGTGACCTTCGTGATCAACTCACTGGACTCGTTGATCAGGCTCTATACCGACAACCTGAACATGACGGTCGAACGCTTCGGCAAGACGGCCTATGTTGCCGGCAATGTGGTGCTTCTGTTTGTGCTGACGCTTCTGTTCCAGAGCCAGTGGCTGCAGATTCAGTGGATTGGCGCCGTGGTGGTTGGCCTCTACCTCGCCTGCGTGGTCTATATCCTGATCGCCAAGCGCAAAGAGGTGATGAGCATCGACTCGATGCCCGAAGATCGGGACTTGGATTTCCACAAGGTCGAGACTGTTCACTGACCTCGACCCACGAGAACACCGGGTCTGGTCCAACGGACCCGGTAAACAAATACCAAAGAAAAAGGGCCGCGAAATCGCGGCCCTTGATCGTTTTGCCTAAGGCGCGGATCAGCTGTTGACGCTGTCCTTCAGGGCCTTGGCGATGGTCATCTTCACAACCTTGTCGGCTTCTTTGGTGAAGGTCTCACCAGTGGCCGGGTTGCGCACCTGACGCTCGGGGCGCTCGCGGCAGTAGATCTTGCCGACGCCCGGCAGGGTCACAGCGCCACCGGCCGAAACTTCGCGGGTGATCAGGCCAGTGATCGCCTCCAGCGCCGCGTTCGCGGATTTCTTGTCGGTTCCCATTTCCTCAGCGAGAGCAGCAACCAGCTGAGTCTTCGTCATAGGCTTTGCCATTTCTTGGTCTCCTTAACGTGCCCGATCTATTGGGCCTCACCGCGTAACTGTAACGGGATATTGTGGGCGAACACAACGAATAGTAGCACTGAAACCCCAAAAAATATGGGGATTTCGTTGCTTTTTTGCGTCAGAGGAAGGCTGTTTCGTCGAACGAGCGCAATTTCCGGCTGTGCAAACGTTCCAGCGGCATCCCTCGCAGGTGTTCCATCGCCCGGATTCCGATTGCCAGATGGCGGCTGACCTGGGTTGTATAGAACTCGGACGCCATGCCGGGCAACTTCAATTCTCCATGCAGGGGCTTGTCGGACACACACAGTAATGTGCCATAGGGCACCCGGAACCGATAACCGTTAGCGGCGATCGTGGCGCTTTCCATATCCAGCGCGATGGCGCGCGACTGGCTGAGGCGCTGCACCGGGCCGGATTGGTCGCGCAGTTCCCAGTTGCGGTTGTCGACCGAAGCCACAGTGCCGGTGCGCATGATCCGCTTTAGCTCATAGCCTTCCAACTCGGTCACTTCGGCCACGGCGCGTTCCAGCGCGACCTGAATTTCGGCCAGCGGCGGGATCGGCACCCAGACGGGCAGATCGTCGTCCAGCACCTTGTCTTCGCGCAGATAGGCATGGGCCAGTACGAAGTCCCCCAGAGCCTGCGTGTTGCGCAGCCCCGCGCAGTGGCCGACCATCAGCCAAGCATGTGGGCGCAGCACCGCGATGTGGTCGGTGGCGGTTTTGGCGTTGGATGGCCCGACGCCGATATTGACCAGCGTGATCCCCGACCCGTCGGCGCGTTTCAGGTGATAGGTCGGCATCTGTGGCAGTTTCAGCGGCTGTTCCAGCGGCGCGTCGGGGTCGGTGATCTCGACATTCCCGGTCGAGACGAAACTGGTATAGCCGCTGTCGGGGTCGGCCAGTTGCGCGCGGGCGTAGTTCTCGAATTCCGAGACGTAGAACTGGTAGTTGGTGAACAGAACGTGGTTCTGAAAATGGTCCGGGTCGGTGGCGGTATAGTGGGCCAGCCGGGCCAGAGAATAGTCGATGCGCTGGGCGGTGAACAAGGCCAGTGGGCCGACGCCATCCTGCGGTTCGTGCACACCGTTGACAATGTCGTCATTGGTGGTGGTCAGATCGGGCACGTCGAACACGTCGCGCAGGGTGAACCCGGCAGCACCCTGATGAGGGACCACCAGATCGGGGTTGCCGGCCACGGCGAAATGCACCGGCATCGGCGTGGTCGAGGGGCCGATGGTCACCGGCTGGTTATGGTTCTTGATCAGCAGCGCGATCTGCTGCGTGAGGTAGGACCGGAACAGATCCGGCCGGGTCACGGTAGTGGCATGTACCCCCGGCTCGGACACGTGACCAAAGCTCAGGCGGCTGTCCACATGCGCGTAAGACGCCGTACGGATACGAATTTCCGGGTAATAGGCTCTATATCGGACCTTGGGCGTGCCGCTTTCCATGGCCTCGGCAAAGCTGTCGCACAGAAAGGCGGTGGCCTCATTGTACAGCTCTTCCAGCCGGGCAACGGCCGCGGCGGCATCGGTGAAAATCTCGGGGTCCCGTGGGTCGGGCGTTGTTATTTTTGTCATGCGAGGGGTTCCAAAAGGTCAATTTTTTCGAATGTGCGGACATCCACCAGTCCCAGATCGGATATCCGCAGTTCGGGGATGACGACAAGGGCCAGCAGCGAGTGCTGCATGTACGCATTGTTCAACTGACAGCCGCAGGCCTGCATCGCCTCGACCATCTTCTGCGCCTTGGCCGCGACGTCGGAGGCCGGGCTGTCGGACATCAGGCCGGCGATGGGCAGTTCGACCAGCGCCAGCTCTTCGCCATCACGGAAGATGGTTATGCCGCCGCCCACTTCGGCCAGACGATTGGCGGCCAGCGCCATCTGATCGCGGTCGGTGCCGACCACGATCATGTGGTGGCTGTCATGTGCCACGGTCGAGGCCATGGCCATCCGGCCCTGGTAGCCAAAGCCGGACACGAAGGCGTTGGTGACACCGCCCGTGGCCCGGTGCCGTTCGACCAGCGCGATCTGGCAGACATCGCCTTCGCCCTCGACCAGCCCGCCGATAATGGGCAGCTCGGCCTTCAGCGCCTGGGTGGGGGCCTGGTTCTCGACCACGCCGATCACGTTGGCACGCACGCGGTTGGCGCCGTCGGGCGCGGGGACCTCGAAATCGGCGGCGGTCAGGTCGTGGCCCATATGCACCGTGTTGCGTGCCCGGTCGGGCCAATCGTAATGCGGGCACTCCACCTTGATCGCGCCATTCTCGGCTACCACCTGCCCGCGCGCGATGACCATCTCGATCGGCAAGTCGGTCAGGTTCGAACTGAGGATCACGTCTGCCCGGCGGCCCGGCGTGATCGAGCCGATCTCGCGTTCCAGCCCGAAATGGGTGGCGGTGTTGATCGTGGCCATCTGCAACGCGATCAGCGGGTCGCAGCCACAGGCGATGGCATGACGGACGACGCGGTTCATGTGGCCCTCGTTCACCAGCGTGCCGGAATGGCAGTCATCGGTGCACAGGATGAAGTTGCGCGGGTCCAGCCCCTTTTCGGTGACCGCGGTGATCTGGCTTTCCACGTCATACCAGGCCGAGCCTAGCCGCATCATCGACCGCATCCCCTGCCGCACGCGGGCAATGGCGTCGGCCTCGCAGGTGCCTTCGTGGTCATCCGCCGGGCCCCCGGCGACATAGGCGGCAAAATCAGGCCCTAAATCAGGGGATGCATAGTGTCCGCCCACCGTCTTTCCCGCGCGCTGGGTGGCGGCGATCTCGGCCAGCATCTTGGGGTCGGCGTTGATCACACCGGGAAAGTTCATCATCTCGCCCAGCCCGATGATGCCGGGCCAGGTCATCGCCTCGGCCACGTCTTCGGCGGTGATCTCGTAGCCCGTGGTTTCCAGCCCGGGCGCCGAGGGCGCGCAGGACGGCATCTGGGTAAAGATGTTGACCGGCTGCATCAGCGCCTCGTCATGCATCATCCGCACGCCGTCCAGCCCCAGCACGTTGGCGATCTCATGCGGGTCGGCGAACATCGAGGTGGTGCCATGCGGGATCACCGCGCGCGCGAACTCGGCCGGGGTCAGCATGCCGGATTCGATGTGCATATGCGCGTCGCACAGGCCGGGGATCATGTAGCGGCCCTTGGCCTCGATGATCTGCGTGTCGGGGCCGATGCAGTGGCTGGCGTCGGGGCCGACATAGGCCACGCGTCCGGCGGCGATGGCGATGGAGTGATCGGGCAGCGCCTCGCGGCTGTGCACGTTGATCCAGATCCCACCGCGAATGACCATGTCGGCGGCTTCGCGGCCGGCGGCAACAGCGATCAGGCGGGGGGCGACGTCGGGCCAGGATGGGAAGGGTGCGTATTCCATGGCACAACTTTCCCGAATGCATCGGAAGGTGCAACCCCTGCCGTGCCACCTTCATGAAACCGTCATCCGAACGGGCGCGGGGCAGCAAATGCTTGATCCGCGCTGCGATGCGGGGTCTGGTAGAGACATGGATTACGAAACCATAGATGCGGACAGTTTCGGCCGCAGCCTGCGCGGGATCGGGCTGAACCTGCTGGTGCGAGATGTCCCGGCGGAATGCGCATTTTTAGAGACTGTTTTTAGCCTGAAATCCCATCAGGTGACGGCGGATTTTGCCATCGTCACCTATGGAGATCAGGTGTTTCAGTTGCATTCGGACGGCACCTATCATTCCAATCCGCTGCTGGGGCTGGTTCCCGAAACGCCCCCGCGCGGTGGCGGGATCGAGATTCACCTGTTCGACACCGACCCGGACGAGGCGGCAGAGCGCGCCAAGTCCGCTGGCGCGGTCGTGCTGCAGGAACCGACCGACAAGCCCCATGGCCTGCGCGAGACCTATATCCTGTGCGAGAACGGCTATGCCTGGGTCGCCAGCCGCCCCAAGGACGGCTGAAAGTCAGATGCGGTGTTGCTCGGCCTCGATTTCCGCCCTGATCCACTCGGCAAAGGCCACGGCACCCGGCGTTTCCTCGGCCTGAGGTGACAACAGCAGGTAGTATGCTTCGGGCATCGGCGCGCGATGCCCGAACGGTGCGATCAGGTGGCCTTCGTCCAGCAGGCGCTTTGCGATGGTGTCATGGGCCAGGCACAACCCGCCGCCGGCCATCGCGACGGACAGGCCGACCATATAGGTCGTGGCATAGCTAATCGGCGGATTATCCCAGTTTAGACCCTGATCTTCGGCCCAGCTGGCCCAGTTCGACAGCAGGTTGGAACAATCGTACAGCGGTTGCTGCTGAAGGTTTTCCAGCGTGACCGGATAGTCGGGGGCGCACACCGGGTAGTAGTGATCGCTGCGCAAAAGCTCGGTTCGGACCGTGTCGGCCGGGCGCAGGGAATAGCGGACCTCGACCGCCGCGCCTTCGGCCATTTCGCGCGGCTCCCACAACTCGGTGAAGATGTTCAGGTGGACATCGGGGTGCAGCACGCGGAAGGCGGGCAGGCGGGGGGCCAGCCAGTTGACCGAGAAGGTGATGTTGCACTGCACCTGAACGGTATTTTCCTGCTGCCCGGTCACGGCCTGGGTGCCACGCACCAGCGTCCGGAACGCCTCGCGTACGACGGGCAGATAGGTGCTCCCGGCCTCGGTCAGTTCCAATGCGCGGGGACGGCGGTGAAACAGAGGCTGGCCCAGTTGGCCCTCAAGCGACTTGATCTGCTGGCTGACGGCGCTCTGCGTCATGTTCAGATCGCGCGCCGCGCCGGTGAAGGACAGGTGGCGGGCCGCCGCCTCGAACGTGCGCAGCCAGCCAAGCGGGGGAAGAGGGTTCCGGGGTTTCATAATCCAATCATAAGCTCAGCTAATGCCAAACCGCCATTTTTTTCGTTGGTCAACTGCGCCCCGGCCCGGCACGGTTTTCACCAGCCACCTGTCCAAGCCGAATGGAGCCCCCCGGATGAGCGTCACCAGTCTCAAACCGAATATCGACCATTGGCAGGAGCGCGTGGACATGGCCGCCGCCTTCCGCTGGACCGAGCGGTTGAACATGCACGAAGCGGTCGCCAATCACTTCAGCCTTGCCGTGAACGAGGATGGCACGCAGTTCCTGATGAACCCGAACCAGATGCATTTCGCGCGCATCCGTGCCTCGGACCTTCTGCTGCTTGATGCCAACGATCCCGACACGATGAGCAAGCCCGGCGCACCGGACCCCACCGCATGGGGTCTGCATGGCTCGATTCACCGCAAATGCCCCAATGCGCGTTGCGTGATGCATGTGCATTCGATCTTTGCCACCGTTCTGGCCTCCTTGGCCGACAGCAACTTGCCGCCGATCGACCAGAACACTGCGACCTTTTACAACCGATATGTCATTGATGACGAATTTGGCGGCTTGGCCTTTGAAAGCGAGGGCGAGCGTTGCGCGACAATGCTGCAGGACCCGGCCAAGAAAGTCATGATCATGGGCAACCACGGTGTGCTGGTGATCGGCAGCGACGCGGCAGATGCCTTTAATAGACTCTATTATTTCGAGCGCGCCGCCGAGACGTATATCCGCGCCCTTCAGACGGGCCAGCCATTGCGAGTGTTAACGGACGAAATCGCGGAAAAGACCGCGCAGGAACTGGACGACTATCCCGATCAGGTCGCTGCGCATCTGCGCGAGATCAAGGCCGTTCTGGACTCCGAAGGCTCGGACTACGCCACCTAGAGGGTTTTGTCATGACCGATGCATCGCATGATCCCGAAGCCGCCCGTTGGCACTATCGGCCGTCTGACCCTGTGGCGTTGAACCCTTTGTTCAGCTGGCCGCCCAGACCGATGGCGGTTGTGAAATGGTACAGCGGTGCATGGTTGCAGATCACCGCGCTGACCCTGTGCCTGGTGCTGGCGCTGGCGGCTTATGTGTTGTTCCTGCCGCCGCTCGATGCGATGCAAAGCTTTGCGCCGGGCTGGATGTTCCGCGTCTGGCTGCTGAACATGGTGCCTCAGATCCTTGTCGCGGGCGGGCTGCACTGGTGGCTGTACATGCGCAAGGGGCAGGGTATGTACAAAAAGTTCGATTGCCGCGACCTGACCCGCGACAACGGGACCTTTACCTTCCGCAATCAGGTCTGGGACAACATCTGGTGGACGCTGGGCAGCGCCATGACGGTGGCGACGGTCTATCAATGGGTGATCTACTGGGCGATGGCCAACGGGTATGCGCCAACGGTCACTTGGGCCAGCGCGCCGGTCTGGTGCGTGGTCTGGATGCTGTTCATCCCGATGTGGTCGGGTCTGCATTTCTATTGGGTGCACCGGCTGGAGCATCATCCGAAACTGTACAAGCATGTGCACGCGGTACATCACCGCAACGTCAATGTTGGGCCGTGGTCGGGCATCTCGAACCACTGGTACGAGAACCTGCTGTACTTCACGACCTATTTCATCCACCTGATCGTGCCCTCAAACCCGCTGCACCTGCTGTTCCATGTCTATTTCCAGCAGATCAGCCCGGTCCTGTCCCATTCGGGGTTCGAGAAGCTGAAAGCGGGGGATACGGACGCCGCGCGGGCCGGCGATTTCTTTCACCAGCTGCACCACCGGTATTTCGAGTGCAACTACGGCACGTCCGAGATTCCGTTCGACAAGTGGTTCGGCACATACCACGACGGGTCGGCCGAGGCGACGACGCGGACGCGGGCCTACAAGAAACAGATGTATACCTAGCGGGCCCGGCTGCGCAGGGCACGCGGACTGAGACCGAACTCGGCCCGAAAGGCACGGGTCAGCGCGCTGGGATCTTCATAGCCCGCGCGCAGAGCGATCTCGGCGATACTCAGGTCGGTTTCCCCGATCAGCTTGCGCGCAAGGTTCAGACGCAACCGACGATAGACCTTGGCCGGCCCGGCCCCCAGGTCCGCCCGCATCCGGGATTCCAGCGCCTTTTGCGACCGGCCCACGCGCCGGGCGATCTCGGGGATCGTCAGAGGGGTCTCGAGATTTTCCTGCATCAGCGCCAGCGCCTTGTTGACATGCGAGCTGGCCGAGCCTGCGCCGCCGGAATGTGACCGGGCGGAGTCGCTCGTCATGAAAAGCTGCGCGACTTCCAGTGCGAGCGCCTGACCGTGATCCTGCCCGATCAGGTGCATCACCAGATCAAAGGCAGCCATGGCGCCCGAGCAAGTGATGCGGTCACCGTCGATGACATAGCGCTCGCGGCAGGTCTCGACTTCGGGGAATCGCTCGGTGAACGCAGTCAACTCCTCCCAATGGATCGTGGCGCGGTGGCCCTTCAGCAATCCGGCCTGGGCCAACAGCCAACTGCCGGTGTCCAGCCCGGCGAGGGTACGAAAGCGCCGCGTTGCCGCACGCAACCCCGCCTGGGTGCGCCAACCACCATGTGCCTGAAACCCGTAGGAGGGCATAACCAGCAGCATATCCCCACCCGCATCCGTAAGCGCCGCATGGGGTGCCACCTGCAACCCTGAGGATGACGTGACCGGCCTCGGATCCAGTGACAGGAATTGCCAGTCATACAGTCGCTGCCCCGACAACGTGTTGGCCGCGCGCAGCGGCTCGACCGTGTTGGCTAGGCAATGGTTCGAGAACCCGTCGAACAGCAGCACCCCGAATCGCTGCGGTGCGGCGGGTGATTTGGTCCATTTCTGCATGATTGAAGTCTAGTTCTGCATTATTGTGGCGGCAAGCCGCGTCAGGATTATCGCACGCCCAGAAACCGGAGACCCGCGATGCAATATGGCCTGACCGACGAGCAGGAGATGATCGTCTCGACCGTCCGCAGCTTTGTGCAAAAAGAGATCTATCCCCATGAAGAGCTGGTCGAACGCACCGGCGAGGTGCCGAAAGAGATCGCCGACGAGATCAAGCGCAAGACGATCGAGCTGGGATTCTACGCCTGCAATTTCCCCGAAAGCGTGGGCTGCGCCGGGTTGAACCACTTGGAATTCGCGCTGGTCGAGCGGGAGTTGGGGCGCGGGTCGATGGCACTGACCCATTTCTTCGGGCGGCCGCAGAACATCCTGATGGCCTGTCAGGGGGATCAGATCGAACGCTATCTGATGCCCGCCGTGCGCGGCGAGAAGATGGATGCGCTGGCGATGACCGAACCGGGCGCGGGTTCGGATGTGCGGGGCATGAAATGTTCCGCCGTTCGTGACGGCGGCGATTGGGTGGTGAACGGCACCAAGCATTTCATCTCGGGCGCGGAACATGCCGAATTCATCATCGTCTTCATCGCCACGGGCGAGGATCAGACGCCGAAAGGCCCCAAGAAGCGCATCACCGCCTTTCTGGTCGATCGCGGTACGGCGGGCTTCACCATCCGCGACGGCTACAAGTCGGTCAGCCATCGCGGCTACAAGAACATGGTGTTGGAATTCGACGACTGCCGCCTGCCCGATGCGCAGGTGCTGGGCGAGGTCGATGGCGGGTTCGAGGTGATGAACACCTGGCTCTATGCCACCCGCATCACCGTGGCGGCCATGTGCGTGGGCCGCGCGCGGCGGGCTTTCGACTATGCGCTGGACTATGCCGCCACGCGCGAACAGTTTGGCCAGAAGATCGGCAAGTTCCAGGGCGTCAGCTTTCAGATCGCCGACATGATCACCGAGATCGACGCCGCCGACCTGCTGACCCTGGCCGCTGCCGACCGGCTGGACAAGGGCCTGCCCGCCAACCGCGAGATCGCCTCGGCCAAGCTCTATGCCTCGGAGATGCTGGCGCGGGTGACCGATGCGGCGATCCAGGTGCATGGTGGCATGGGGCTGATGGATGACTATCCGCTGGAACGCTTCTGGCGCGATGCCCGGGTCGAGCGGATCTGGGACGGCACCAGCGAAATCCAGCGCCACATCATCAGCCGCGACCTGCTGCGCGCGTTGGGGGCGTGAACATGACGCCGGGCCTGAGCGGCGCGGCGGGTGCGCTCGCGCCGGGAAAGCTCGCCGCGCTGAGGCGGATGCTGGGGTTTCGTTCGCTGGCGGTGATCGGCGGGGGCGCATGGTGCGCCGAGGTCATCCACCAGGTGCGAAAACTGGGGTTCACCGGCCCTGTCTGGCCGGTGCATCCCAAGGCCGATGAGGTGGCGGGCGAGCGCGTCTTTGCCACGATCGAAGACCTGCCCCACGCGCCCGACGCGGCCTTTGTCGGCATCAACCGCCGCGCCACCATCGAGGCGGTCGAGGTTCTGGCCCGCATTGGCGCGGGCGGGGCGGTATGTTTCGCCTCGGGCTTTACCGAGGCGCGGGCCGAGGACGTCGATGGGGCCAATCTGCAGGCGCAACTGGTCGCTGTGGCGGGGGACATGCCGATCCTCGGCCCCAACTGTTACGGCTTCGTTAACGGTCTGGACCGGGTGGCGATCTGGCCCGACCAGCACGGGATGCGCCCGGTGGAAAAGGGCGTTGCGATCCTGACGCAAAGCTCGAACATCGCGATCAACATGACCATGCAGCGCCGGGCGCTGCCGCTGGCTTTCATGCTGACCTGCGGGAACCAGGCGCAAACCCATCAGGCCGAGATCGCAATGGCGCTGCTGGATGATGACCGGATCACCGCCATCGGCATGCATGTCGAAGGCTTCGGCGATCTGCGCAAATGGGAGGCGCTGGCGGCCAAGGCGCATGACCGGGGCGTACCGATCGTGGCCCTCAAAGTGGGGCGGTCAGCACAGGCGCAGGTGGCCACCATTTCGCACACCGCCTCGCTGGCGGGGGGCGATGCCGGGGCGCAGGCGTTTCTGGAACGGCTGGGAATCGCGCGTCTGAACGACGTGCCCGAGTTTTTGGAAACTCTGAAACTGTTGCATGTCACCGGGCCGTTGGACGGGACCGGAGTGGCAACGATCAGCTGTTCCGGTGGCGAGGCCAGCCTGGCCGCCGACATGGCCGAAGAAACCGGCCTGCAATTTCCGCCGCTGACCGCGGATCAGGTTTCGGGCCTGCGCGCGGCGCTGGGGCCGATGGTGGCGCTGGCCAATCCGCTGGATTACCACACATATATCTGGCGCGACGCTGACGCGATGGCGCGGGCTTGGTCGGCGATGACGGGGCCGCATGTAGCGATGACGATCTCGATCGTTGATTACCCGCATACCGATGCCACCGATTGGGACTGCGCCACCCGCGCGGCGTTGACTTGCGCCCGCGAAACCGGCCGTCCCTTTGCCGTGGCCGCGACCGTGCCGGAACTGATGCCCGAGGACGTGGCCGAGCGGTTGATGGCGGGCGGTGTCGTACCCTTTGCCGGGCTGCGCGAGGCGCTGGCGGCGACACGCGCTGCGGCCCGCCCGCGTCCCGAGCCGCAGGAGCCGGTTCTGCTGCCCGCCCCCGTTGAGGCCACAACCATACTTACCGAGGCTCAGGCCAAGGCCGAACTCGCCGCTTGCGGCGTGCCGGTTCCCCGCTCGGTCGTCGCGCGGGCGGATCGGGCGGAAAAGGCGGTGGACGGTCTGAGCGGACCCTTTGCGGTGAAAGGCGTTGGCCAGGCGCACAAATCCGAACATGGCGCGGTGCGACTGGGCGTTTATGCACAAGAGGTGGCCGAGATCGCGAGATCAATCGGCACCGATGAGGTCCTGATCGAGGAAATGGCCCCGGCCGGGGTGGTCGAGCTGTTGATCGGCGTCACACGCGACCCGGCGCATGGTTACGTCCTGACCCTTGGGGCGGGTGGGGTTCTGACCGAGATCCTGCGCGACTCCACCTCGATCCTGATCCCGTCCACGCCGTCTGCGGTCCGCGGCGCGCTGGGCAAGCTGGCCTGTGCGCCCGTGTTGAGCGGATATCGGGGCAAGCCCGGCGTGGATATCGATGCGGTCGTGCGGGTGGTCATGGCGGTGCAGAACTACGTCATTGCCAACGCGGCGGTCGTGGACGAAGTTGAAATCAACCCTCTCATCTGCGCGGCCGACGGTGTGGTCGCCGTTGATGCCCTGATCCGAAAGGCATGTTCATGAACCCGATCAAAACCCACCGCGATGGTGCAATCCTTCAGGTCACGTTGGACCGGCCCAAGGCGAATGCCATCGATTTGGCGACTAGCCGTGTCATGGGCGAAGTGTTCCGCGGCTTTCGCGATAATCCCGACCTGCGCGTGGCGATTCTGACGGGCGGCGGCGAGAAATTCTTCTGCCCAGGCTGGGACCTGAAGGCCGCGGCCGAGGGCGATGCGGTGGATGGGGATTACGGCGTCGGCGGTTTCGGTGGTCTGCAGGAGCTGCGGGATATGAACAAGCCGGTGATTGCGGCCGTGAACGGCATCGCCTGCGGCGGCGGGCTGGAGCTGGCTTTGAGCGCCGACATGATCCTGGCCGCCGATCACGCCACCTTTGCCCTGCCGGAAATCCGTTCGGGCACGGTGGCGGACGCGGCCAGCGTCAAGTTGCCCAAGCGCATTTCCTATCACATCGCGATGGAACTTCTGCTGACCGGTCGCTGGTTCGACGCCGAAGAAGCGCATCGCTGGGGCTTGGTGAACGAGATCGTCCCGGCCGATCAGCTGATGGACCGCGCGTGGGAGCTGGCGCGCCTGCTGGCGAGCGGCCCGCCGCTGGTCTACGCCGCGATCAAGGAGATCGTGCGCGAGGCCGAGGATTCCAAGTTTCAGGACATCATGAACCGCATCACCAAACGACA
This sequence comes from Ruegeria sp. CRTD044, assembly GCF_059613485.1. Classification (NCBI taxonomy): domain Bacteria; kingdom Pseudomonadati; phylum Pseudomonadota; class Alphaproteobacteria; order Rhodobacterales; family Roseobacteraceae; genus Ruegeria; species Ruegeria sp. CRTD044. The sequence continues at coordinate 49,089 of NZ_JBXWSP010000015.1, forward strand.
GCTGCGGACGGTTGATGTTCTCTATGGCTCCGAGGACAATCTGGAAGGCGCCCGCGCCTTTGCCGAAAAGCGTGACCCGGTCTGGAAGGGCCGCTGAGCCGGATCAGGATTTCTCGAACAGGGCGATCAGCGCGGTGTCGTCCTTGTTGGGGCCGGCCGCCAGATCGCCGTAGATACGAACCGGGGCTAGGGTCAGATGTTCGATCCGGCCCTCGGCCTGCAGCTTGTCGAAGGCGGTTGCAAATCCCAGCGCCTCGAAGTGTTTGGCGTTGATCGACAGGGCGAATTGCGCCCCGGGCCGGGCCGCCCGCAGCAGGGCGGGCAGAACCTCGGGGCCAAGATGGCCGTGGGTGAAGGTGCCCGACGACACGATGCCCGAATAGCTGTCGCGCGGAACGGGGATGCCCTCGTTCAGGTCGGCCTCGATCGCGTCGCGGTAGATGTCCTTGCGCATGGCCTTGTCCAGCATTTCGGCACTGATGTCGGTGGCATCGATCGGCCCCACGCCCAGATCGGCCAGAACCGCGCCGCACAGGCCGGTGCCCGCGCCCACATCCAGCACCGGACCCTGGCCCCCGGCGCCGACAAAGGCGCGGGCGGTATGGATATGCAGCTGGTAATCCTCGCGCGCGGCGAATCCGCGATCGTAATCTCCGGCCCATTCGGCGTAGAGCCGTTTGTTGTCTGCCGGAGTTTTCAGCGCATAGGCCGCGTGCAGGCTGGGTTTGTCATCACTCATGACACCATGAAGGCGCAGGCGGGGATTCGAATCAAGTGCGGCCATCCGGCGCTTGCATCCCGCCCTCGGCGCGCTCATCAAGGGGCCATGACTGAAACGCTTTTTTCATTCGGGCACGGCTATACCGCCCGCGCCCTGTCGCGCCGGCTGGCCCCCAAGGGTTGGCGCATCGTCGGAACCACCCGCGATGCCGCCGAGAAGGACGCCATCCGCGCCGCCGGGGCCGAACCGCTGGTCTGGCCGGGCGAGGCCCCCGATCTGGACGGGGTCACGCATCTGCTGATTTCGACCGCGCCCACGGCCAAGGGAGATCCGGTTCTGGCCGCCCTGCGGGATGAGATCGCCGCCCGCGCCGGGCAGTTCGACTGGGTCGGGTACCTGTCGACCACCGCCGTCTATGGCGACCATCAGGGGGGCTGGGTCGATGAAACCACGCCGGCGACCCCGACGGCCGAACGTGGGCGCTGGCGGTTGCAGGCCGAGCAGGACTGGGCCGCGATCCCCGGCCTGCCGCTGCACATCTTTCGCCTTGCGGGCATCTACGGGCCGGGCCGGGGGCCGTTTTCCAAGCTGAAAAAAGGCGGTCTGCGGCGGATCATCAAGCCGGGGCAGGTGTTTTCGCGCATTCATGTCGAAGACATCGCTCAGGTGCTCGAGGCGTCGATGCGCCGTCCCGATCCGGGCGCGATCTACAATGTCTGCGATGACGAACCGGTGCCACCGCAGGACGTGATCGGCTATGCCGCGCAGCTTCAGGGCCTGCCGCTGCCGCCTGCGGTGGATTTCGACACGGCCGACCTGACGCCGATGGCCCGCAGTTTCTACAACGAGAACAAGCGCGTTCGGAACGACCGGATCAAGACCGATCTGGGCGTGACGTTGAAATATCCTAATTACCGCGTGGGCCTTGAGGCGCTGCACGCGGATCAGACGTTGAACGGCGACTGATCAGACCACATCCGCCAGGATCATGTCGGCAGCCTTTTCCGCGATCATGATCGTGGGCGCGTTGGTGTTGCCCGAGACCAGCGTCGGCATGACCGAGGCATCGACCACCCGCAGCCCTTGCAACCCACGCACGCGTAGCTGCGGATCGACCACCGCCATGTCGTCCACCCCCATCTTGCAGGTGCCCACGGGGTGGTAAATCGTATCGGCCCGCGCGCGGATGTGGCCTTCCCAATCCGTGTCGTTTTGGGCGGTGTCGGTGCCGAACATTTCCTTGTGGCGGTATTTGGCGAGGGCCGGAGCCTCGAGAATTTCGCGCGTCATCCGCGCGCCCTTGATCATCGTGTCCAGATCGCGCGGGTCGGACAGATAGGCCGGGTCGATCGCCGGGGCGGCAAAGGGGTCGGCGCTGTGCAGCGAGACGGTGCCGCGGCTTTCGGGGCGCAGTTTGCAGATATGGCAGCTGAACCCATAGCCCAGATGCAGCTTGCGCGCGTGGTCGTCCACCAGCGCGATGGTGAAATGCAGCTGGATGTCGGGGCGGTCCAGATCGGGAGATGTCTTCAGAAAGGCCGCGCCTTCCGCAAAGGGGGTGGCCGCCATCGACACGCCGGTCTTGCGCCAGCGCATAAGGTGTTTGATCAGCCCCACCGTACCGGCGGCGCCGATGCCGAAATTGTCGGTGTCCTTTGTCTTGTAGGCCAGGATGAAATCCAGGTGATCCTGCAGGTTCTTGCCCACGCCCGGCAGCGCGTGGCGGACGGCGATTCCATGCGGGCTCAGGTCCTCGGGGTCGCCGATGCCCGACAGCTGCAGCAGTTGCGGGGATTTCAGCGCGCCCGAGCAGACCAGAACCTCGCGCGCGGCGGTGACAGTAAGGTCGGCGCCCTTGCCGCCCTTGCGGTAGATCACGCCCGTGGCGCGGTGGCCGTCAAAGGTGATCTCGCGCGCCTGTGCCCCGGTGATGACCGTCAGGTTGGGCCGGTCCATGACTGGAAACAGATAGGCCGCGGCGGCCGAGCACCGCTCGCCGTTTTTGGCGGGGTCGTGGAACTGGGTGACCTGGTACAGCCCCGCGCCTTCGTTGTCGCCGCGATTGAAATCGTCGGTCACCTTGTGCTGCAACTGGGCGGCGGCCTCGACGAAGGCGCGCGTGATCGGGCGTTCTTCTTTCTGCTCCGACACCTGAAGCGGGCCGTCGGCGCCATGCAGGTCATCCGCGCCGCGTTCGTTGTTCTCGGACCGTTTGAAGTAGGGCAGAACGCTGTCCCAATCCCAACCCTCGCAGCCCAGATCGGCCCAGCCGTCATAATCCTGCTGCTGTCCGCGCACATAGAGCATTGCGTTGATCGCGCTGGACCCGCCCAAGGCGCGGCCGCGCGGCTGATAGCCCTTGCGCCCGTTCAGCCCCGGTTGCGGCACCGTTTCAAAGGCCCAGTTGTTGATCTTGGGTCGCCCCGGCAGCATGGCGACCACAGCGGCAGGCATCCGCACCAGAATGCCGTTCCCGCCCCCGCCCGCCTCAAGCAGGCAGACCCGCGTGCCCGGATTGGCGCTCAGACGGTTGGCCAGCACACACCCCGCGGACCCTCCGCCGACGATGACGTAGTCAAATTGCATGGCGATCCTCCCCTGTGGCCCGCGCGGTGTCGCGCGTCATGGCCCGCAGTGTGAAGCACCGGCGGCAAAACGCAATCGGGGCGGCGGGGAACGCCGCGTCATGTGGATGGGGATCGGTTTGAAAGAACCCGGCAGAGCCATAATCAATACCTATCAAATCAATCCGAAAACAAAATTTTTTCTCATGACAGGGATTTGCTATGACTCGAGGTATTCCAGCGGACTGCGGTCCGCCCCTTTTTGACGTGCCATACGCACGGTTGCCTCGCAAATAGACAGACACCAGCCAGGATCGGAGATTGAGATGGACGGAAGCGACAACCCCAACACGGGCAAATGCCCCATCATGCACGGCGCCGGAACCCGATCGAACCGGGACTGGTGGCCCAACCAACTGAACCTGGCGATCCTGCACCAGCACCAGCCGGCCGGCAATCCGCTGGGGGCCGAATTCAACTATGCCGACGCGTTCAAGAAGATCGACTATGACGCGTTGAAACAGGACTTGTATGACCTGATGACGGATTCGCAGGATTGGTGGCCGGCGGATTACGGCCATTATGGCGGTCTTTTCATCCGCATGGCCTGGCACAGCGCCGGCACCTACCGGACGGCTGACGGGCGGGGCGGCGCCTCGACCGGGAACCAGCGGTTCGCGCCGCTCAACAGCTGGCCGGACAACGGCAACCTCGACAAGGCCCGTCGTCTGCTGTGGCCGATCAAGCAGAAATACAGCAACCAGATTTCGTGGGCCGACCTGATGATCCTGGCCGGCAACTGCGCCATTGAATCGATGGGCGGCAAGACCTTCGGCTTTGCCGGCGGCCGGGAAGACATCTGGGCGCCCGAGGAAGACATCTATTGGGGAGCCGAGACAGAATGGTTGGCCCCGACCGAAAACCCGCACAGCCGCTACTCGGGCGAGCGCGATCTGGAAGATCCGCTGGCCGCCGTGCAGATGGGCCTGATCTATGTGAACCCCGAAGGCCCGGACGGAGAGCCGGACGTGCTGGCCTCGGGCCGTGACATTCGCGACACCTTTGCCCGGATGGCAATGAACGATGAAGAGACCGTCGCACTGGTTGCCGGTGGCCACACATTCGGCAAGGCGCATGGTGCCGGGGACCCGGCGCTGGTCGGCCCCGAACCCGAGGCCGCGCCGATCGAAGAGATGGGCTTTGGCTGGATCAACAAGTTCGGCACAGGCAAGGGTGACGATACCACGACCAGCGGAATCGAGGGCGCCTGGACCGCGAACCCGATCAAGTGGGACAATGGCTATTTCGACCTTCTGTTCGGTTATGACTGGAACCTGACCAAAAGCCCTGCCGGAGCGTGGATCTGGGAGCCGGTCGGCGTCAAGGAAGAGGACATGGCACCAGCTGCGCATGATCCGTCGAAAAAGGTCAAGACGATGATGACCACCGCCGACATGGCGATGCGCATGGATCCGATCTATGGGCCGATCTCGAAGCGGTTCCACGAAAACCCCGACGAGTTCGCCGACGCCTTCGCGCGCGCTTGGTTCAAGCTGACCCATCGCGATATGGGGCCAAAGGCGCGCTACATCGGTCCCGAGGCGCCGGCAGAAGAGCTCATCTGGCAGGACAACGTGCCGGCGGTGGACCATGATCTGATCGATGCCGCGGACGTGGCCGACCTGAAAGCCCGGCTGCTGGCTTGTGGCCTGTCGGTGTCGGAACTGGTCGCGACGGCATGGGCCTCGGCTTCAACCTTCCGCGGCTCGGACAAGCGCGGTGGCGCCAATGGTGCCCGCATCCGGCTTGCGCCCCAGAAGGACTGGGACGTCAACGAGCCCGAGAAACTGTCCAAGGCGCTGGATGCTCTGGCGGCGGTGCAAGCCGAGTTCAATGCCGCGCAGTCCGGCAACAAGAAGGTTTCGCTTGCGGATGTAATCGTGCTGGGCGGTGTTGCGGCGATCGAAAAGGCCGCCAAGGCTGCCGGGCATGACATCGATGTTCCGTTTGCACCCGGCCGTACGGATGCCACGCAGGACCAGACCGATGCCGAATCCTTCGCCCCGCTTGAACCGATCGCGGATGGGTTCCGGAATTACCAGCGCAAGGAGTACAGCGTGTCTCCTGAAGAGTTGCTGGTGGACAAGGCGCAACTGTTGACCCTGTCGGCACCCGAGATGACCGTCCTGGTCGGCGGTATGCGCGTTCTCGGTGCGAATTTCGGTGGTACGGCGCATGGCGTCCTGACAGACCGGGTCGGTGTTCTGAGCAATGACTTCTTTGTCAATCTGCTGGACATGGGCACCGAATGGAAACCGGCGGCAGACGCCAATGGAGTGTATGAAGGCCGGGATCGGGCTTCGGGTGAGGTGAAGTGGACCGGAACCCGGGTGGACCTGGTATTCGGTTCCAACTCACAACTCCGGGCACTGGCCGAGGTTTACGGCCAGAAAGACGCCGACGCCAAATTCGTTGGTGACTTCGTGTCGGCGTGGACCAAGGTGATGAACGCGGACCGCTTCGACCTGACTTGAGGGCGGAACAGCTCCCTTGATCAGCGCCGCCACGGGAAACCGTGGCGGCGTTTGTCGTGTCCGAGTCCTGGTCTTGCCAAGACGCGCGGCCACGATTCCATCCGCACCGCGTAGAGGGACCCTGAAAATGGCCGACGCAAACCGCATAAATAGGGAATATCGTGGGAATTATTAAGCTAACCTATTGTTTTTATTAACTCAGGAAAGATTCCGCCGAGAATTGCGAAGTTTTTTCAAAATGGGGGTTGCAGGTCCCGGACCTAATCCGTAAATACCCCTTCACCGGCGCTGCTGAGGCGGTGTTGGGTGGTCTTGGAGAAGGCCTGACGGACTGGAAAGACGGTTGAGACGC